>NZ_JBGSLK010000094.1:0-22235 GCF_041740695.1 Haliscomenobacter sp.
GATAATCAACAGCAGTTGATTGATCACAACGTGGCAGCCTTCGACTGTTTTTGGTAGCTCCAACTCAATGTTTTTGATGCCCTAAGATACTTTTTATTTTCATATTTAGCAGCCGCCGAAGGCGGCTGCTAAATAGTTACGTTTTTTTTCAAAAAAGCCATTCATCTACAACATTTTTTACCGCAGAGTTTCTCAGAGTACACGCGGAGTTTCTCAGAGTTTAGGCCACCTTCGGTGGCAAAGATTACTCAGAGCCGCATTGAATGAACACTAATGCCAAACAATCAAATCTTAATCGTACTCAACTCCCAGCCACCAAAGGTGGCAAAACTCTTAACAACTAATAAAACTCTGAGAAACTCCGTGTTTACTCCGCGAAACTCTGCGGTAAATAAATTAATTCAATACTCACGTAAAATCACGCACAAATCCTTGATTTTCAACTTATCTCAAGTCTGTTGATTGTTCCCCTCCTCTCACATCCCCACCCAAGTCAACACAGCCGACACCACCCCCACTACCACGATAAAAGTCCGCACCGTTTTTTCCGACAAACGATACATCACCCTCGCTCCGGCGTATCCTCCTAACAAGCTACCACCAATCATCGACAACACCGTCGGCCAGGGCAGGTCTACTTGAATGATGAAGATCGTGGCCGCAACCAGGTTGATTGAAAAACCAAGTATGGATTTCAGCGCGTTGATTTGCAAAAAATCCTTCATGCCGTACAAGCTGAACACCGCAATCATCATGATGCCCATTCCGCCCCCAAAATACCCGCCATAGATGCCCACTAGAAACTGCAAGGGGTAGACGATGTATGGATTCGGCTCGGTTTTCAGGCTTTTGATCCGGTCTTTAAAGTAGATCAGGGCGGTCGCAAACAGGATAAGCCCCGGGATCAGTTTTTTCAATTGCGCTTCATCGGTCCACAAGAACAGATAGGTTCCCACGATACTCCCCAGGCAACTCAAAATGGCAAAGATGATCAGGTTCGCTACTTTTTCATTCAAACTCTTGCGAAAACCCCAGGCACTGGAAAGCGCCCCTGGAAACAAAGCAACCGTACTAATGGCATTGGCAGCCGTAAGGGAATAACCGCTGTACACCAGGGCTGGAAAGGTAATGAAGCTTCCTCCACCTGCGCCCGCATTCAACATGCTGGCGAAAAAGGCGGCGAGACAAAGAACAATGGTCTGCATGATCAATGTGTTTTGCGCAAGGTGGTGTGTTGAAGGGTTTCCAAGCTGCGCTCAAATTTTCAAAAAGTGTTATTGACACAAAGAAACACCAATATCCCGAATTTCTTAGGACACAACTAAAGCGACATTTTTGTAGCACAAAGGAAAAAAAAGAGGACACAGGGAACACAAAGTTAGACGTTGACGACGCTTCGCTTTGTGTTCTCTGTGTCCTCTTTTTTTTCCTTTGTGATTAATAAAGTGTCGCTTGGTGCTTGGATCATGCTTTGCGATGCAGGCTAAACTCCTACCTTATCAAACTCACACTCCCCTTCAACTTTTCCAACTTCCCATCCGCCATTTCCACCTCAGCATACCAGGTAAACACCGCGCTATTCAAAGTTTTGCCTACAAAAGTACCATCCCAACCCAATAACACATCATTCGGGCGGAATTCCTGTAGGCCGTACACCTGATTGCCCCAACGGTCGTAGATGCGGAAGAAATTGACCTTGTTGACTTGCGAGCCCGAATAGACGTTCAATAAATCGTTGATCCCATCGCCATTGGGCGAAAAAACATTGGGGACAAACAGCGGTAAATTGCGGATCACCCGAATGGTGAGCAAATCCGTAGCGGTGCAGCCATTAGCCGCCTGAATGGTAATTTGCGCGGTAGTGGTCGTGCTGGGTTTCAACAACTGATTGCGCGCATTCGGGTTGCTGAGGGTAGTCCCTGTCGACCAGGTGATTGATACAATGCTATCTGTGCTGATGATCGGTATGATGCTCACACTATCGCCCAGTTTGATCTCCCGATCTGGGCCCAACTCTACTGAAGGCGGAGCTGGTGCCTGTAGTAAAACCGGACTGGTCCAAAGGCAACCACCCGCGTCTTTTACATTGAGATTATAGGTGCCAGGGCGCAGGTTGCGGAAAGTATTGTTGGCTTCGGGCAGCGAATTGTTCAACAAAACCAAATAAGGTGCCGTACCACCGGTAATGTTTGTCACCATGACTTGCCCGGCTTGATTGGTGCCACAGCCCGGCTGGCGCACGTTGAAGACAACTGAATCTATCGCACTGGCAGCTTCTTGTACCACCAAACTATCCCGGCTGCTACAACCATTCAACCCATCGGTCAAAACCAGGCGGTATAAGCCAGGGGCATTGACCCGAATCAGCGCAGTATTTGGATTGCTGACAATACCCGCCTGCGCTGCCGACCAGCGGAAATTCAAATTGCGCCCCTGCGAAGTCCCCGCTTCCAGTTCAATCACCGCCGTCACACAATCCAACACGTCCAATGCACGCATGCGGATGCGTGGCACCAAATAGTCTTCGGTCACCACAGCAGAATCTACGGAAATACATCCACTTTCCGCATTGCGAACCGTCAGGCGATAAACACCTGGCAGGTTGACCAATGGCGTTTTGCTGGAATCGGCCAGCGCTTGCCCGTTTGGCCCACGCCAGGAGTAACGATAAATTACTCCGGTAGCGCTGCCACCTGCGTCGATCCGCACCTGGCTCCGCGAACAACTCAGCGTCGCAGGCGGGGCAATATCAATGCGGGGACGATTCTGGTCAGCTTCCAGGGCAAAATCGGTAGAATCCTGGCAGCCACTCAAGGCATCGGTCACGATCAGGCGGTACAAACCCGCCCGGGCAGTGCGCATACTATCATCAGCAGGGCTGCCAATGATGCGGCCCCCATCCACCGGTGTCCAGAAATAGCGTAGGATCCGGTTGAAGGGATTCGTCGAAGCGGCACCCGACAAGGTGACTTGTGCTACATTGCAAGAAATCAAGTTGGGGCCATTGATCTGGGCAGAGGGCTTCAGTGCTTGATTGTTGACCTGCACCTCGTCTGCTGCTACACAATTGTTGACCGTATTGCGTACGGTGAGTCGGTAGATGCCGGGCTGATCCACCTGGGCATTGGCGGTATT
This sequence comes from Haliscomenobacter sp., assembly GCF_041740695.1. Taxonomy (GTDB): domain Bacteria; phylum Bacteroidota; class Bacteroidia; order Chitinophagales; family Saprospiraceae; genus Haliscomenobacter. The sequence goes on from NZ_JBGSLK010000094.1 coordinate 3,136, forward strand.
CTGGCCACTGATGATGCGGCCACCATTGGCGGTCCAGCGGGCATCCAGGGTTTCGCCTCCACTGGAAGCAAAGCGCCCTTGTAAGTTGATTTGCAAGGGTACACAGTTCAAAAAAGTATCCTGTCCAGCCGACACTTGGGGCCGCCCCAGGTCACTGGCAATGAATACACTATCGAGACTGGAACAGAAATTGTCCCGGTTTTGTACTTGTAAGCGATACCAGCCGCCACTGATGATGATAGGCGTAAGGGTGGTATCTGCCTGAATCGAGGGATTGTTGCGGCCCGACCAGGAATAGCTGAGGCGGGTGCTTGGGTTTTGTACATCCCCTTTCAAACGTAGGCTTAAGGCGTCGCAGCGCAGGGTATCGGCATTGCCCGCGTCAATGAGGGGGCCTTGGTTGTTTTCACTGACTTTGACAAAAATGCGGTTGCGACAATTGTTGCGCGTATCCGTGAGTTCGTAACTGTATAAACCGGCCCGGTTGACGCGCAAATTCGCTTGCGCAAAACAAGCCAGGGTATCTCGATTGAGTCCCAATGCGCACCAACTTCCCGTGTAATTGCCGCCAGTTGGTACACTCCCCATCAAGGTCAGCACGGTATCCCGGCAATTGAGGCTTTGGTCGGCAATTGGGGTAATCGGGGGTAAACCTGCATCAGGCGTAATCCGAAGTGTATCAGTAGTGGAGCACTCATTGCGACCATCTTCGACCCGAATGAGGTAACGCCCCGGGGCATCTACAATGGGGTTTAAAGAATTTTCACCCGCCAAAATTCGCCCATTGTCGAGGGCAGTCCAAACGTAGCTGATCCCAGGACCTACGGACGACATGTTACCGTTGAGGGTGAGCCGTTGGTTGTTACAATCCAAAATTGCATCCGCCCCAGCAGCAGCAAGTGGTGCCAAGGTATCTAAACCAATACGCACCAGGGTAAAGCTTTCACAATTCGTTTGTATGTTGCGCCCAGTGAGGCGATAATTGCCCATCCGAGCCGCCCGGAACGCACCAGGTAAAGTATCGGCAAGCAACAGGCCATCTGTAGTTGCCCAATTCCAGGTGATGGGATTATTGGAAGTTGAATCAGGATTAGGCAAGGCGATCTGTTGAGTGCCACAAGTCAAATTTGCATCAAACCCTGCTGGCAAAATGGGCAATTGCTGATCGGAGCGCACCACTATACTCAGGTTAATTTGCCTGGCGTTGGAGTCAATCACGGTAAGGTTATAGGTTCCAGCACGGTTCACCCGGGGTGCAATGGTATCTGCTCGGGAGACAAAGTTGCCATCGGCACTCGTCCAAGTCACGGTACAGCCTACACAGGGCCGACAAAATGCTGCGGGCAAAACCAACTCGGTTTGGGTACAGGTCAAAACAAGATCATCATCCGTAGCCCGTACACAAGGTGTACAGTTTTCTTGTTCCTGGATGGTAATGGTATCAGACACAATACAATTGCTGCCCAAGTCAGTGGCGGACAAGATGTATTGACCACCCTTAGTCAGATTAACCAAAAGGGTGTCATTCCTACCGACAATGTTCGGCCCAGTCCAGCGGAATTGATAAGTACGCTCTTGAGGCAGCACCGTTGCGCCGCGGTAGCTGAACGTATCGCGATTGCAGGGGAACAGTGCCGTATTGAGGATGATTTGGGGAAAATTGGTGTCTTTGGGCACCAGTATTTCGGTTTGTGCAAAACAGCCATTGCTGGTATTCAATACCTCTAATGCGTAAAGGCCGGGGTTATTGACTTGCGCCTGCAGGGTCCGGCTTACCACTTGCCCCTGATTGTCCAGCCAGGTGTATTGGATATTCGCTCCCTGTGTGGAATTGCGGCCATCCAAAGTAATGTTGGGTGTAGTACAGGTGATGGTATCGGGCTTTGCGACCATTGCTACGGGTAAGATTTGATCGGCAGTGACCAGCACCGTAGCCGTATCCCGTTCATTGACGGCCAAGTTTTCGATGATCAATTGATAAGTACCGGGACAAATGACATCCACCCGCTGTAGCGTTGAATCACTCACAATACATCTTCCGGTCGGCCCAATCCAGCGGTAACGAATGGAGGCATTGAAAGAAGAGCCGCTGCCGTCCAAGGTGACGACCGCCTGCCGACAGGTCAAAATAGCCGGATTGGCAATGATCGCAGTGGGTCGGCAATCTTTGCTCACGATGACCGTAGCGCTATCGGAACATCCAAGGGCGGCATTATCGATCACCAATAAATAAGTACCCGGCTCTCGCACCAACAGCTGGGTATCCCGACCTATTTCACTGTTTTGGAAAAACCAGCGAATTTGTCCACCCGAAGAGCCCCGGGCAGATAAAAAAGCTTCACCAGCCGTACAATTGATGTTGGTAAAAGCAGAGACCACCCTGGCATTGGGAGTCAGTGGGTTTCGGTTCACCATAACGGTATCCGTAGCAAAACACCCGTTGACTGTATTCAAAACCCGGAGTATGTATTGCCCATCACAATTAATGTTGATGGATGCGGCTGTGGAATCCGGAATGGTGCAGGGGCCACTCCAAGTGTACTGGATATTGCTCCCAGTTGCTGAGCCCTGGGTATTGAGGGTTACGCTGGGTCTGCTACAGGTTAATTCCTGATTTGCCCCAGCTTGCACTGTTGGCGGAATGCGGTCATTGTTGATGATTATACTATCCGTAGCAAAACAACCATTGAAGGTGTCCCGTACCATAAACCGATAGGTACCCGGCTCCAACGCTGTTACCGTCAAACTATCCAACTTCGCTCCAATCACCCCATTGATGGTAGACCAGCTGTAGGACATCCGGGGGCTAGTCGTAAGATTTTGAGCGCGCAAAGTGCCTTGTGGCGTTTTACAATCCAGTGCAAAGTTTGCACCTGCATCTGCCCGCAAAGTCATGGTATCGATAAAAACATTGGCGGGCGCTTCGGACACACAACCGTTTTGGCGGTTGGTGGCGCGCAGGATGTATTGTCCGGGTTTGTTAACTGTGATGTTTAACAATGAGTCTGGCGATACAATCCCAGGGCCGGTCCATTGTACCTTGATGAACTGGGCACCTGCAGAATCAAGGGTAGCGGGGATTTGTATTGTCGGGTTATCACAAGTAAGGGTTTGATTGGGACTAACTGTAGCCCTTGGTTTGACCTGATTGCTGAATACCTCTACACTGTCTATGGCAATACAACCATTGGTTTTGTTCAGTACAGTGATTTTATAGGTTCCGGCACAACTCACCGTTACCAAAGGTTGACGGCTACTACCAATGATACAAGTGCCGGACCACGCATATTCAAAGTCTGAGCCACCCGAGGAATTTAAACCATTCAGGCGCAAACGGGGATTTTGGCAGGTCAACAAATCGACAGCAATGCCCGCATCGGCGACAGGCACCGCGCTATCGTTGCTCACGGTCACCACTGCAGAATCTCGGCATTGGGTGATGCTATCCCGCACCAAAAGTTGGTAAGTCCCAGGCCCAGCTATGTTGAGTCGGGCTTGATTGGTGACCCCGTTAATTTGGCCATCCGCCGTACTCCAGCGATAAAGCAGCGTGCTCCCACCCAAGGATCCGGTTCCGTCTAATTGGGCGTCGGGTTGGGTACAAGAAAGAGGTGCTGGTGTAGCGATAACAGCTCTCACGGTGGTACTGCTGTCCTTAACTGCAACAACGGCTCCACTGGTGCAACCATTGGCCTGGTCTGTAACTTCCAGGGCGTAAGACCCCGCACGATCCACGGTAATATTCGGGATGGAGTTCAGACTGGTGATGTTTCCACCACTCAAGGTACTCCAGTTGTACAATAAGGTGCGATTACCGGGATTGACTCTGGAGTTAAGGGTTACAGAACGATTGATACAGTTGAGTTCCCGGGGGGTATCGATCGACAACTGGACGGGGATAGTATCCGCTGCCACGGTGATGGTATCCAAACTCACACAGTGGTTGAGGGTATTGGTTACGGCCAATTCATAAGCGCCTGCGCGCCGAACCTGGGTTTGTAATGCGCCCGGGCTGGTTACAGTTTGGCCACTCAATCCTCGCCAACGAAATTGAAAGGAGGGGCCCTGGCTTGATCCAGCTCCACTCAAGGAGATGTTGGTATTGGTACAAGTAATAGTACCGCCACCACCAGCTATGGCGATGGGCTGGCTGGTATTTTGAATGACTTGAACATTGGCATTGGCGGAGCAGCCATTGCGCGTATTGTCAATTTGAAGATTGTAAAAGCCGGGGCCGCTGACAATGACCGAATCCCGATCAGCCGCTCCTTCGATACGCCCGGTACCGCTAGTTGCCCATCTGTAAATGGGATTGGCCAAATTGCTACTGTTCGCTGTACGAAGGGTGATGCGTGGAGTTCGACAGTCCAGGGTGTCCAGGCCGCTGATGTTGATGGCTGGCTTGAGGGTATCGGCAGTAATGATGATGCGCTGACGGTTAACACATATACCCTGCTTGGTAAGGACTTGTAGATAATAGGTATTGGGAGAGGTCACTACAAAATGAGAACTGTCTCCAATGGCGTTCCCCATGTTGTCTTCCCAGCGGTAATTCACCTGACCTAGTGGGAGTGAACGGGTTCCATCCAAGACTATCTGCTTGCGGATACAGGTAATGACAGTATCCGGTGTAGTAATAATTGAAATGGGGCTGGCATTGGTTAAGGTCAAGCGAATCAAACTATCACAACCCTGGCTCGAAATCAAACGGATCGGGTAGATCCCTGGGTCGCTAAATCGTTGTCCAGCCACCACCACTGAACGACCAGCGCAAATTTCGATCGTAGTATCCCGAACTGGGATCGCCGGCAATACGCGTAAGTTTAAAGCTACAATACTGTCACAGCTACTGCGCGATTGGAGCGTATCTACATAATTTCCAGTCGTTTTATACAATGTGGTGCCTACTCGGACTGAATCCCCCGCACAAATGGTGCTATCCAAGGTGACCCTCAATATCCTTTGAACTTGTACCGGAACGATGACCAAACTATCACAACGGCCTGGTTCATTAAAGGTGACATAATAACGGCCAGTTGTTTTAAAACTACGGCCATTGACGACTACTGAGTCTCCTTCACAAAGCACCTTGAGAGGTAATACGATCGAATCATTGCGTGGGGCAATGGTTACATTGACACAATTACTGGTCATTTCTCCACAAAATGGAGCAGCATTTTCCAGTAGTCGATTGCGCAGGGTATCCAAGCGTAAGACATTGTTCGCAGCAGGAAAAAGACTGCTGTCCTTGCGCGCATAAGACAACCCGCAGACCTGATAGTTTCCAGGGGCCAATTGTCTCAGATCTGGGATTGAGTCGTAGCGCTGCAAGATCATATCACGACCGATCGCAAAAGTGTAGCCAAATTTGCTGGAGTCGGGTTTCACACCAGGATAGGTCGGCGCAAGTGCCAGGTTCAGGTCGGTATCGTATTGGCAAGCTGATACAGTGTTGAGGTTGTTTAAAACCCCTGCGTCGGCAAAACAACAACGCTGCCCTTTTTTGTCACAAAATTGAATATCCAGGCCAACCAGTCTACTCGCAATCTGGATACTACTCAGCGTTTTAAGCTTCAATTTCCAGGTGCCATTCACCGGTCCGGTGTTGAGTTCTTCCAAACAACCCAGGTACGGCAAATAGGAACCTATAATACCCTCAGAACCAAATGGGTTGGTGCTATTGTTCCAACGCGATCCATATGGAACCTGGGGCATGGGCGTAGTCTGCAGGCAGCGCACGAAGGTTACATTCCAAGTACCACCCAAGGTGGCTGGTGACACCGTGGCATTGGGGCCAATGAGCTGGATGGTGGTGCCACCTGGCGAAGTAAGCCACACTTCAAAATCAGTAATTGAGTTGTGGCGAAAGCGCATGTTTACGCCACATACACCTTGGCCTGCTGCCGCCAAATTGTTATTGAGGACATCAAAAACTTCAAAGCTGTATTCTGTTGAATCGTTGGCAGGAATCAATAAAGGCGTTTCAATCGGGCAGTTTTGTCCCCACAGGCAGCCGCTCAGCAGAATTGTCAATATAGTAAGGCAATGCTTCATTGTAGCACACAGATTAGTCCACAGGAAAAAGGTAGCGTAAATGGTCTCGGAAGAAGATTTTTTCGTTGCTAAATAGAGGGAAACAATATCAACACATTGAACGAAGCTTTACAGTGCCGAGGTATTTAAGGACTCAAAGTTAGTATATTTCAGTAAGGAGGCTACCAAAAATTTCAATATCGCTGCCAAGTGAGGAGAGAGCATGTATCTTTGTCGGGCATTATCGTAAAAATCAAACCATCAACAATGTTTTCAGCCATGCGTAACATCGTTATTGTCCTATGTTGTTTGGGGTTCATGAGTCTGAACATACAAGCCCAAAGCCTGACCAGAAGTACCGACAAAGAAAAAAGCAGTAGCACCAATCGCCGCATCTGGTTCGGAGGAAATGTGCCCTTGGGTTTAGGCTTCGGTTCCTCTACCCTGATTCAGTTTGGCCTCAGTCCAATGTTGGGTTACAAATTAACTCCAGATTTTTCGATTGGTCCTCGGATAGGTTTTTTGTATAGCTACTATAGTCAACGTTTGCCAAATGGGCAAGTGGAGCGGGTGCAACCATTATCCTGGTCAGCCGGAATTTTCAGCCGATACAAGTTCGTGGATCGCTTTTTTGTGCACGCGGAATATGAATACGCCAATGAAGCTGTGCCTTATTACACCTCTAACGGATTTGAGGTACAACGGTATAACGCCAACAATTTGCACCTTGGTTTAGGCTTGTTGCAAGGGGGATCGGGAGCAATGCGGAGCGAGATCCTGTTGCTGTACAATGTTAATCCGAGTCCGCTCTCTTCAAGATCGCCACTATCCCTGCGCTTTGGGCTCAATTGGCATTTCTAGTTTACTTGAATGCTTTTGCCCAATACAAAACGGAAATTAATTTCGCGCAAGGTGGCGATAAGGGTCAGACTGGTGTCATTCAAGGTTTCAATTTGATAATCAGCATCCATATCGCCACCGCGCTGCAAAAGCATTTGTTTTTTCAACTCATACTCTGCTTCGGCAGTGGATCCGGACATGTTGGTGATCATTTTTCCATCGCCAAAAAATTCGAAGAATAAACCAGCTAGGTCTTCCGATTTTTGTTCATTTCGAAAACCTTCCCGCAGCTCCCAGCGACCCAATAAATCGGCTTGATCTATTTTGGGCTCATTTTTACAAGCATGAAAGCCAAGGGATACCAAAGAGAGAAATAATGTAGACGCTATCAATCGTTTCATGGAGTGTGTATTGAATAAACTGGGGCAAAAATAAGAAGAATATACAATTTCGGATGTCAGATTTGGGATGTCGGATTTCGGCCCAGACGCTTCGACAACGCTCAGCGACCGGGGCCGAAATCCGACATCCCAAATCCGAAATTACTTGGCTTCTTTTACCCCAAAAGCAATTTGAACATTTTCCCAGGCAATACTGACTTCTCCTTTATCCGATACATCAATGGCCAGTTGTTCTACCAAGAGTTTGGTTTTGCCGGGTTTAACCGTAACCCGTAGGGCGTCCATGTCTTTTTTGTAGCTGTAAGCGCCCCATTGGCTGGCTTCTTTGTTGAAGACCACAACCCATTCTTTTTCGCCGGGAACGGTAAACAAAGAATATTTGCCTGCTGCCAATTTTTGTCCTTCAATCAGAACTGGTTTATTCACCTCAAATGTGGTCGCCTCATTGGCACCAGTGCGCCAAACTTTTCCATAAGGCACCAGTGCACCCCAGATGGTACGTCCCTTTACCGAAGGTGCGTTGTAGGTAACGTTGATGCTGAGTGAATCCAGCATACGAGTGGCAGTTTTAGCAGGGCTGGGCCGTTGGGCTTTTTGGTCTTGAGCCTGCAGGGCGGTAGATGCAAAAATGGCCAACACCATTGTCAAGGCGATTGTGATTTGGTTGAAACGCATATTGATTTGGTTTTTTAAACAGTCCTGTGAATAGATATTAGACTTCAAACTTCAGGCTTTAGTAACAGAGCATGCCGATAATTGGTTGATTATTCCACAGCGGCAGCTCGTCTTAGTCGGTCGTTGATGGCGCGGCCCAGGCCTTCTTCTGGCAATAATTCCGTCAGAATGAAATCAATAGGCAAACGATCTAAATAACGCATCGCCGAAAAAAGATTTCGTGCTGCCTCGGTATAATCTCCTGACGAAGATAATGCAAACTGCCGTTCGGAGGGAATCTCCGAAAATTTTTCTCGAAAACTGAGCACTCCAACCGCCTTTCCTTCATAGACGGGGATAAGTTCCAATAAGTTGCCTAGCACCAGCGGCACCCGTGGCGCATAGTGGCTTTTGAGCATCCCCGGTGCTTGGGGATTGGAGCTGGAATGGGCTTTTACCTGCACTGGCCCGATTAGGGCTTCAATGGCCTCTACCGAAATGCCCCCTTTGCGAAAAACGGTGGCACGCCCCTCGGGAAAGCCTACAATGGTACTTTCCAGTCCAATGCTGCAAGGGCCACCATCCAAAATGTAGGGGATTTGAGCGCCTAGTTGATGGGCCACGTGTTCGGCGCGGGTGGGGCTGATGTAGCCAAAGGGGTTGGCACTGGGGGCAGCCAAGGGAAAGGGCAGGCTTTGCAAAAGTTCCTGGGCCAAAGGATGCGCAGGAATCCGCATCGCCACCAGGGGCGAACCAGCGGTGACCAAGTCTGAAATCTGGTCTTTTTTTTCCAACAACAAAGTTAAAGCCCCAGGCATAAACTGTTCGGCGAGTTTACGGGCCAGTGGCGGAATGTCCTTTACCCAGTTTTCCAAGTGCCGCAAATCGGGCACATGCACGATCAAGGGGTCAAAAGATGGCCGTTGTTTGATGGCAAAAATTTTTGCCACCGCTCGTTCATCCAACGCATTGCCAGCCAAGCCATAAACGGTTTCGGTCGGAATGGCGATCACTTCTCCCTGTTTCAATAAAGCAGCAGCCTGGGCGATGTTTTGGCCGATCATTCGATGGTGGACTTGGTTTGAGGTGCAAAGAAAGGGTTTTTGGGGGAAATGACGAAATGACGAATTTTTCGAACGACGAATGACGAATTTGGAGCATTGCCCTCAAGATTTGTTGGTCAGTTCACATAAATGGAATCCAAGTCTAGCGTTTCCCAAAAATCCCAGACGATACCTCCCCATTCGTCATTCGTCATTCGAAAAATTCGTCATTCCATCCCCGATTCCGTAGCTTGCAAATCCAAAATAAAATCCCTACTTTTGCCACAAATTGCGTTAAAAATGCTCATCGCGAATCCAATTTACGACGTGGTCTTTAAATACCTGATGGAAGACTCCAAAGTAGCCAAGCTGCTCATTGGTTCTATCATTGGCGCGGAGGTGTTGGAATTGGAGTTTCGGCCCAAGTCTTTTACCACTTCCGTACATTTGGACCCATTGAGCATCAAGCCCACCTTTACCATTTATCACCTGGATTTTTCAGCCAAAATCAAAACGCCAGCGGAGGAAAAACTAGTCATTATTGAGGTACAAAAAGCCAAATTGGCTACCGACATCCTGCGCTTTCGGCAATACCTGGGCAAACAATACAGCGACAAAAAAAATGTGTATACGGTAGAAACCCAAGACGGGGGCAACAAAACCCTGGCCCTGCCCATCATCAGTATTTATTTTCTGGGACACAGCCTGGACAGCATCCACGACATTCCAGTCATCCACGTCAACCGCAAGTACATTGACGCATATTCTAAGGCTGAGATCACCCAAAAAGACTATTTCATTGAATGCCTGAGCCACGATAGCTACGTTATTTCCATTCAAGACTTAAAAACGCGGCGGCGAAACGAATTGGAAATTCTCCTGAGTGTGTTTGACCAGAGCAACCAAACCGAGGATCAACACATTCTCAATGTACGCGAGGAGGATTTTCCAGAACAATTCCGCTCCATTATCCGCCGCCTGCAAAAAGCAGTAGAAGTACCCGAAATACGCGACAATATGGAGGCGGAGGATACTTATCTCGAAGAGTTGGAAAATCAAGAACGCCGAGCCCTAACTGCGGAAAGAATTGCAAATGAGGAGCGTAAAAAAGCAGACGAGGAACGAAAAAAAACTAAAGAAGCCTTAAAACAAATCGAGCAGGAAAAACAGCGGGCGGAGCAAGAAAAACAACGGGCTGAACAAGCCGAAGACAAACTCTACGCAAGCCTTAAACGCATGCGCAAAGCTGGCATTTCTGATGCGGATATTTGTACTTTTTTGAACATTAGCCACCAGCAACTGGAGCAAATGACGAATTATTCGAATGACGAATGACGAATTTGGAGCATTGCCCTCAAGATTTGTTGGTGAATTCGCATAAATGGAATCCAAGTCTAGCGCTTACCAAAAATTCCCAGCTGCTACTCCCCTATTCGTCATTCGTCATTCGAATTATTCGTCATTTCTTCAACACCCTCAAACTTTCCCTTCTTCCTCCACCACGCCATTCCAAAGTATACCAGCCGGCTGGCCATTGAGCCACATTTAAGCTATACTGCTGTGCGTACGGCTCCATTTGGAATCTTTGCAACACCTTCCCTTGAGCATCACTCCAAAGCAGTTCTACTCCGGAAACCTGTGGCACCCATTCTACCGTCAATTGGTTATCAGTAGGATTGGGATAAGTACGGATGACGCGGAGGTTTTCGATCGTTTTTTCCACCTTGGTAACCGCTTTGGGAGCCGTGAAGCCTGGGGGGAGATTGGAAAGGGTGAAACAAGCCAGGATTTCAGAAGTGTATTCAACAACGGGGAATGTGTAGACACCAACCTTGAGCGTATCAACCTCAGCTGTTTGAAAAAGACCATAAATACGGCCATTGGGATCGTAGCGCAAATTGGTCACAAAAAAGAGGCCCTCGCCCGCCGCAGGCAAAGTTACCAAGGTATCCACATTACCATGAAGGTTGTAATGGACTATGGCAGACGTATAACCCTCCCAAACCAACTGGACAGTTTGCCCTTCAAAGGTAGTGGAAGACTCCCCTTCGAATGCAAAAATGTCCAAAGGCGTCAACAAACCACCATCAAGGGCCACACTGGCCACTTGTGCCGCAAAGGTCACGTCAACTGCCGCGTTGTCATAAATTTTTTGCCAGACGATTTCCCCTTGTTCATCCAGGCGGAACAAAAAGCCGCCGTATTCATCCGCTCCTGCGCGCAGGGTCTGTTGTTTCCACCGCAAAAAAGTTTCAAAATAACCCATGAGGTAAGCATGCCCTTGAGCATCGGCTACCAGTTGCGCTTCGGCGTATTCGCCGTGCAGCTCCCTGATCCATAGCACTTGCCCTTGGGCATTGTATTTGATCACCAGGTAAATGTCTTCCAAACTGGAGCCTTCGATCAGGGGGCCAGTGGTGTAGCTAAAGCCATGAGTATCACTCAGGGTCGTTTCTTCACTTGCTTCACCAAACAACAACACCGAGCCATCCGCTTGGGGGATCAATTTTAGGGGATAAAACCCACCATTGTCGTAGTGAATGGCCCCAATTTGCTCCAGTTCGCCTGTACCCAGGCTTCGGGTTATGAGTAATTGATAATTTTGATGGCCATAGTACCGCTTTTGCCCATTCCATACCAGGGTATCCCCATAAAGATTGCACACCAGGTGCCGCTGCACAGAGGCATCAATGTTCAATACCGGGCCGCCTGCACCCCCATAATATTCAGCATCGGGCGGGGCGCCAAAAGCGTAGTGTTGCTCTACTTTCAACAAATTCCCTCCAGGGCTATACGTGACGATGAAAAGGGCATTGCAATACTCCTCGGGGCAGGGGTTCTGCAAGGGATCACCCATTCCGGCAAAAAACTGGGGCGTATCGTATTCTCCGGAAATCAAAATATTTCCAGCAGGGTCGACAATAAGGCTATTGAGATACCCCAAACTGCTTTCCACCCCGTCTTCGTCCAATCCCACCAAGGTGCGCGCCCACTGGAATTTTCCGGCGGCGTCATACTTGGCTAGGGCGTAAGCTCCGGCTTCGGGATCGGCAAATAGGGTGGTGTCGACATACTGGATTTGATCCACGATGCGCTGCAAGAGGTAGCTGCTACCTTGGGCGTCAACTACGAATTGGTCGTCGCTGTCGAAACCGAAATCGTCGTTGCGATCGGCGTCCTTTTTGGTCGCCCAGTGGTAGTTGGGGGTTTGGGCGGGTAAATTACCCATCCAAATGTTCAACAACAGCAATGAAATTACACTATACTTAAGCATGAATTTTAGATTAAAATGGATTAAGGTTTAACTTTTACAACTTTTCCTACACCGATAACCCGACGCTCGGCATTAACCACCTGAATGATGTAAATTCCATGAGGAAGCAGTTGTGTGCTTAGTTGGTGACGATTTAACCCAATTTGGCCTTGCACAACAGCACTTTGTACGGTATTTCCAAGTTCGTTTTGAACGACAATTTGTACACTGGAGGCAAGTTCCAATTCAAATTCGGTCATCACTTCATTGCTGAATGGATTGGGATAAAGTGTAAGTGCTTTTGACAAGTTTTTCGGGCTTGGAGTATTGCTCACATTTGGCTTACCCAGTTGGAGTAGTTCTGCGGTTGGGGCACTTGGAACACTATCCAATACATAAGATACATAGGCCCGATCAAAAGCGCCGGTCGTGTTGTAAAACCCATACCCCCCAAGCTGACGATAATAAGATTGCCCTTTGAGGTTTCCTCCAAAATAGATGACGCCATCGTCGTACAGTATAGCCTTGATGGTTTCGGTCTCTGGCCCGCCATAGGATTTTTTCCAGGTCAAAGCCCCAGTTGAATCGTATTTGATGAGGCCAATGTCCTCTTTACCTTGGCTGTAAAGGAATACCGCATCGTTGGCATGTTGAATGATGCCTGTGTAGGTAAGACCCAGACTCAGGCCGGATTGTAGATCAAATGCTACATCAAGCTGTTGAGGATCAAGGTTCCCCTTGAATTTGTCAAACCAGCTTAAATTTCCGCTTGTGGAATAAACCAATAGCCCCAGCGCATTTCCCTCCTGAACCGAGCCGTTGCTCAATAAAGTATCAAAATTGCTCAATACCAAAGCATATCTCTGTGCATTGGATGAAGCAGCAAATTTGGAAATGGTTGCGCCATTGAGGTCTATTGTTTTGAGGAGGTTAAAAGCCAGATCACTGGATTGGATAGCTGCTACAAAGCCCAGGTCACTTGAATTCAGGCTGATTTTTTGATCATTGATCTGTAAGGTATCACCCAGTATCCGCCCAGCTACCAGTAAATCACCGCTGCTGCCTTGCGCAAAATGAAGGCCATCCAGCGTATCGATATGCTGTAAAATATTCATGCCCTGGAAAGTACCAGAAGTGCCAATTCTCATCATGAATCCATCCAAGCGCTCGTGGGTATAGTCCGGATTCAGCAATTCACCTCTGTAGCGCAAGGCACCACTTACATATCCACCCAGGTACAAAAAACTATCCCTCACCGAATAATGCGTAATGCGCAGCAAGGTATCCGATTCCAGGGGAGCCGACCAAGCGTGCTCTGGGCCAGAATAAGTCAACACATATTCCCATTTGGCAACGGACTCGTATACGGTAAAGGTCTTGTTGGCGTCCCAGCTGTTCCATTCGTATTGGAGCGTAGAGTCAGCAAAGAGGGCAAGGTTATTGTCCACATGGCTGTAATTGTAATAGTAGTTGCCCTGAGCACTAGTTGTAATTGCTTTGGGTACAATACCTCCTCCGCTGATGAGTGGGGCAAAACGGAGGAAGGATTCTGAAGATAGGGTGTCAAGAAACACTTTAACTTGAACCTCAGCATCTTCAGAACTACCTGTCAAACTTAGATTGTTGTGCACCTCATTATTATCCAAACTTGATTCTTCGTGATCATGTGAATCAAAGTTTGAACCACTCCCGAGAGGGCATTTTTGTTCTCTTGCAAATTTTTCAACTTCACCGGCGTTAATAACCGAAAAATTTGCGGTGCAATAGGTTACCAGCATACACCGCTCATTGTCATGATTCGTATGATTGTCTTTTGCATAAAAAAGAATCCTATCAAGGTCACTGCTTATTACAGGAACTAGTGTACCTGCTTTAAATTTCTGAACAATAACATTCAATCTTTCAGTTTTCCAATTACCATCACATGGATCACAAACAGGGGCATTTTGGATTTGCTGCTTCAGTTTTTGAATTCGCATCAAGCGACCTTCACTTCTACAAAAATTGACAGCCATACAAGCGTATCGCCCATCATTGACACCAGGAGTTGGGAATGGCGTGCTTTGTCCCCATTGGGTTTGTTGATAAACTTGAACCAACAAAGGTTTAATGCTGGCATCTTTGATGGCATCTTTAAAGGGTATGATTTCTGAAGGTGTTGAACAAGGTCGACAATAGTCAATGCTTGCCAATTCATCCAAAATATCATTCAAGGCAATAATGGTATAATTGCTAGAGCAAAACTTAATTTCTCTACAACCAATCGTGGAAATATCCCACTTTTGGGTTACCAAAGCTTCAGCTAATTCATACAGAGGTGGGGAGTTATTCCATTTATAACTCAGTTCTATACCAAATAACCCTGACCTACTCACAAAGTCATCTACAATCTTTTGTACTGTAACCTTTTCCGGAGTACTACAAGGTTGGTCTTTAGGCGGCTTCGGCGCTTCTTTACAAATACTCGTCCCATCCTTTCCAATCGGCATATCAATGTCTACAATGGCCGCTATTTCAGGATCGCAGGTTGATCGTTGTTTGCGCGCTTCGCCTACGCCACAGTCGATGATTCTGCATCCCTCCTCTACACGGTCTCCATTTTCTTTGAATCCTTTGTTCGGTTTGGTGTCATCAATGACAGTGAGTGAACCTGGGCAAAAAACTACTTTTGTACAATTATCGCGGTTGGTGTTGGCTTCGCACAAGCGGCGTAGCTCAGCTTTTTGCTCTGGCGTCAAGCCATTGTTTTCATCTTTCAACAAAGCATTAAAGACCTCATCAAGAATTCCTGCCCAGGAAGTAATGGCAGTTACCCTACTACGGCGTGGGTCATTAACAGAAAATGTTTGATCACCCAAAATACAGTCCAACATTGGGCGACACATCTCATTTCTTTCCTTTTTTTTGCCACTTGTCAATTCAACCGAATACTCTCTGGCGGCAGGAACTATGAACCTTGGCCGAGCCTTATTGGTTGGACAATACAAATTGAATTCACAGTCACCGTCTTTAGTAGCGGGAGAGGATACTATTTGGAAGGCAGCCTCAGCAATGCTTGGGGATAAGTTATAAGTACATTTCTCTTGAGGATTTGTGCCAAATATGCTTACTTCTACCTGATGAGGCCCCGCACCCAGATTGTTTACGGTAATGGAACTTTGATCATCATACGTTGTACCATCTACTTTGATGGAAATATTGCTGGCAGGAATGCCTAAGGCCGATAAATTAAGGGAAAGGCTCCCCGATTTTAAGTCAATTGGATTGCCATTGATGTCCTTCGTATCCAGTTCTGCGCAGGATGGCTGGCTTTGCACTTTAAAAAGTGTACTCAGTTCTGGGCTAGCTGAGCCACACTTAAGCAGGTTGTACTGATAATTTAATTTTTTACACTTATTGGAAAATTCCAGGGTTAGGAAGTCAAAGTTCTTGTATAAGTCAAAAGTGGCTGGCAAAGTAGCACCAGTGCCCAGCACATTGCCAGCAGGGTCTTTCCAGGTGATGGTATATGAGGCATCGGCATCCACAAAATTAGTGCTGCCATTGGGCTTAACCTGGGCCCGCAGCACTTGACCTGGGGTGGTAAACATTTTTGGGCCAACAACAGCAGACTCAAAATTGTATTGTAGCCCTTCGCCACAGCCATCGGGTAGCTTGTAAGGCCCTCCTACTTTGGTGCAACCCACTTCATCCGTCACCGTCACATGATACGAGGTGTTGGCCTCGGCTTGCACCAAATTGCCAGGGACCCCATTGCTCCACTTGTAAGTTGGATTGTTGGCAGTGCTGCTTACCTGAATGATTTCATTGCTGATGCTGACCAGGTCGACGGTGAAATTGCCCTCGCCTTCGGCTGTCATTTTTTCTGGATATTCTTTTTTAGTGCATTCCAAGCCAGCAAAACGTGGATCAAGATACTCGGCAACGATGACAAAATCTCCTGAACACACGTTTTCAAAACTGATGTATTGATGGCTAAAAGCTTCGCCTATATTGGATTGAGGAATTTCTACTTGTACCCCCTGAGCATTTTTCATCTTTAGCGTAAACTTGAATTTATTTGCCCGGATGGAGTTTTGAATCTCAATATCATTCACCGTAAGTCTGGCTTCACCTGTACAAGCATTACAGGCGGTTTTTTTGAACACGCCAGGTTTCAACTGGGCGTTTAGTAATAAGGGTGCAATCAAAAAAATTGCAGAGAGAAACTTCAGGTATAGTCTGTTTTTCATGTTTTTAGAGCTTAGAAAGTTAAACAAAACTGGTTTTAGGGTTTAGTTTGTTTGCGTTGTTTGGGCAAATAAGCTTGTAGGCCAAATTCTAAGTAATTACCCGCCCGAGGAAAAACGCTATCATCCATATGTATGAATGAAGCTTCCAAGGCAATTTTTGGGGTGATGAATAAATTGACCCCTACTTGCCCGTAGTACAAGTAATTGTCATTATAGTTACTCACATAATTTAAATTAAAGGTGTTCAACGAGTATTCCCATGCGTATCCAGCCTCAGCAAAGCAGGCCCACCTTGAAGCTGCAAAAGGATGTACATATCGCCCGAATACGCCAATTCTATCTTGAGAAAGTCTGCCTTGGCTCCTTGTGAACTTATCGTTTTCATCGAAGTATGAAAAATCTCCAAACCTTATGCGTTTATAAGCACTAAGCCCTACAATCCAGTGTTTGGAAAGCGCCAAGCCTACTTTTGGAGTCAGTACGAGGTCAAAACTGGGTTCAAGCCAGCGAGATTCAACTGCTGTTCGCACATAATTGGCATTGCCATTAAGCACTAAATCACCTTTCTCAACCTGATAGGCCTGCACCTCTTTTTTGGCTTTTTTCGCCGTTTTTTTGTTTTTGGCCAAAAAGGCTCTTAAAGAAAAATCCAGACCCCACAGGCGCGCAAAATAACGGTAAACTTCAGCAGACTTCATGTCGTAATACACTTGGGATTCAAAGGCCAGGTTGGGAAGTATCATAAAATCAACGCCTGTATTGCCAAGCAATCTAGCGGAACTCGGTCCATAAAACGTGGAGTGATCTGCATTTGAATCGCCTCTTAATCCTACAAAAGGAGCAAACTTTTTACCCGGCTTGAGGTAATAGTACCGGGCTTCCAGTCCAAAATTGAAGTCGTTCAAGGCTAGTTTTGAAAAATCAATTCGGGAGCTGTTTAGAGAGGGAACAAGCATAAAACGGTTGCTGAGCATGTAGCCTGCATCACCTTGGATGCTGAAAACCAAGGGGTCAGGGTACATCGTACTTTTGCCTGAGGCCATCCAGGTGCCCTTCTCTATCTGAGCGTTACACATGTTTAAAAATCCAAAAAATAAAATCAACACTATATTCTTCTTCATTTTTGAATTTTATTACTTGAAGTGGTTGGTAGATTCTTAAGTTCTTCTATTAGCTCCGGAAGAAATTGATATACAATCCCATTTGCCGTTTCAAGCATAATTGGTCTCAATGACATTAACCAATCAGCATACTCATCAAAATCCGTAGCATTAACAAGCTTCTTCATTATCAAAATCCGAATAGTAGGAGGATGAAGAAGAAATAAAGTAATATTAGATTTTTCGGTT
Source organism: Haliscomenobacter sp. (assembly GCF_041740695.1). GTDB lineage: Bacteria > Bacteroidota > Bacteroidia > Chitinophagales > Saprospiraceae > Haliscomenobacter. The sequence continues at coordinate 20,941 of NZ_JBGSLK010000094.1, forward strand.
TTTTCAATTTTCTTGTACGCATTTTCAATAGATGAATAATTTTCGAAAAATGGTATGATGTCATTTTCAATCATATCTTTTATAATTGGCATGATTGCATCAACATCATCACTGGTTATAATTTTTTGATTGCCTAACCATTCATCTCTTCCTGACGTAACGTGAATGCTATAAGGCAAATAATTTAAATTATATTTTTTATAATATTTCAATAAGATGTTTTCCATCTGATTGAAGCCAATAAATCCACTTACATAGCTATCTATACTCAATCCATCAACTTTGTGCCCTACAGACCAAGTTATGACTTTTATATCACCGTTTCGCTCCTTTTTCTCAAGCCAAATGGCTCCGCGATCGCTTTTTGCTTCCCAATCAATATCCAATTTGGATTTGATTAATTTAATTAAATCTGTTGCTTTCACATTAGAAGATTTTAATGTCAGTTATTACGTCTCCATTCATTGAGTCCCAAATTTTCACCCAAGTTGGCTTTACAGTAATTTCCAAACCTTGCTGTAAAGGTGGTGAAGCACTTCCAGTTACTCTTGGGCTTTCCAATTTAGAACTTCTGCTTCGCACAATCAAGTTAGAATTTGACGCTTTAGCGCCCATCTGGTTTGGGGTCAAATCAGTTCCACTTGAAAGCTTATTTTCTACAATTACAATATCTTTAATTTCATCAGTAATTCCATCTTGGGATTTGCCCCATTTAATGAATACTTGATCAGCCACAAAGTATTCTTCTCCATCATATTTTAACTGAACCTGACTATACATATCGTATTCATCTAGGTTTTTACCGCTTAAAATATCTTTCAGTTTCGCATAGTCTGAATTTGAGTTCCGTGCTTTAAGTGCATTCAGTACTGTTTCTTGTTCAAATTTACGTCCCGTCGCTGTAACCTCAGCAAAAAACTTTCCTTGTGACCATCGTAACCAAGATGCATCGGGTGGATTACCACTATTTAATAATTCCCAGTGATATGCAGGATCTTGCCGAACTTTAAGCCAAAGACTAACATCAACTGGATTGGTATTGAGCAATGATATTATTTCACTACCCCAGGTATGATGATTCAAATCTGAGTATAATTTATCCAGCCAAAAAGTGTTTTGTCGAATCTCCTTGGGGAGATTACCTGCATGCATGTAGTGGGTGTAATTCAAATTGTCGCACCTCATCATTAAGCTGCGGATTTCCTGAAAATATTAGTGATGAGATCGAATTTTTGGCTGCGTAAAGCGACCCTAAGTTTGATCATCTTATCGCAACCATCATCAGACCAGCGTTG
>NZ_JBGSLK010000095.1:0-14337 GCF_041740695.1 Haliscomenobacter sp.
GGCAACCGGTCGCTGAGCGTAGTCGAAGCGCCGGTTGCCGAGCGAAGCCGAGGCATCAACCCCTCAACAAAGTTACTTCTTGTCTTGTTTAGCAAAAACTTTGCGCAACAAGTCGCTCGTCCGAGCCGAGACATTGGTGCGGATGTTTTGCTCTTCTTTGGCCACCATGCCAAACATCCCTTTCAGCGCTTCGCGGGTAACATAATCACCTAAATCGGGGTTGGCTTTGTTGATCAGCGGGATTTTATTGTACACCGCAACTGCATCCGACCACACTTTACGGGCCTGGAATTTATCCAGCGATTCAATGATGACGGGGTTGAATTCCTGGTACAATTGTTCGTTGGTCTTTTGTTGCAGGTATTGCGTAGCAGCGTCGGATTGTCCCATCAGGATATTCAAGGCGTCACTAAAGGTCATTTCAGTGATGGCTGACACAAAAATCGGCTTGGCTTTTTTGGCGGCATCTTCGGCACCCCGGTTGATTTTTTCCAAAATCACATTTTCCAAATCCGAAAATCCAGGTACGTTTTTCAACTTGGCGGTGATTTTGCGTGCTTCTTCCGGCAAGAGAATTTTATAAGGGCTTTTGAAGTAGCCATCGATCTGCGAAAGTGCATCAGAGCCTTTGCCGATGCCGATTTCCAGCGCTGACTTCAAGCCGGAGCCAATTTCAGCGGTGGTGGGTTCGGAATACACCGAAGTAACTAGGTTGGACAGGGTGTCACAGGAGCTGGCCAACAGGGCAATACTCAGTACAAACAAGGTTCTTTTGATCATTTTCTTTGGTTTTTTGAATAGAAAAAATCCTTTATAACAAGTACAAAGATTGTAATGCTCTAATAATGGTTGTTTGTGGGGAAAATTGTGTTTTGCCCCAAAAATGGCCTTCTGCCTTAACAACTCAGCTATTCAATCCTACAATTCACTCCATGCAAAGTACAACTGGGCACAAAACGCTGGTTTGTGGCCCTGCATTCTGCCATTTTTGTAGCGTATTCAGCCACGGGTGTATCCCAAATGCTGTCTACTTCCCGACACCGACTTACACCAACACAAACCTATACTCATTATGAAGGCTCTTAAACACTCGACAGTTTTTTTAATCCTTTGCCTTTTTGGCATATCTGTTACGGCTCAAAACAGCCAGACGGTAAAAGGGACCATTTACGACAAGCAATCCGAACAAGCCCTGATTGGCGTAACCATTGAACTGCTCAATTCCGAACCAACCCAAGGTGCAGTAACGGATCTGGATGGCAAATTCAGCATCGAAGCCGTACCTCTGGGGCGTCAGGCATTTCGGGTCAGCTACCTGGGTTACAACAGCATCACGGTACCCAACGTACTGGTTTCGGCTGGTAAAGAAGTAGTGCTCGAACTCAGTTTGGAAGAAGCCATCGTCAAAATGGATGAGGTGGTGATCACCGCCGCTGTCAACAAAGACAAAGCCAACAACGATATGGCCAGCGTCAGTGCCCGCTCTTTTAATGTGGAAGAAGTGAACCGCTTTTCGGGTGGCCGCAATGACGTTGCCCGCCTGGCCGGAAGTTTTGCCGGGGTAGCCGCTGCCAACGATTCGCGCAACGACATCGTCATTCGGGGCAACTCACCCACGGGCTTATTGTGGCGGTTAGAGGGCGTACCAATTCCCAACCCAAACCACTTTTCTACCTCTGGTACCACGGGTGGCCCGGTAAGCGCCATCAACCCCAACCTGCTGCGAAGTTCTGATTTTTTCACCTCGGCTTTCCCTTCCGAGTATGGCAATGCCATGTCGGGGGTGTTTGACTTGGGTTTCCGCAGTGGCAACTCAGACAAAGCCGAATACACCTTACAGTTAGCCGCCTTTAGTGGTTTGGAAGCCATGGCGGAAGGCCCTTTGAGCAAAAAGCACAATTCATCCTACATCGTCAGTGTGCGCAACTCCTTTGTACAATTGGCCGATGTGGTAGGCATACCTGTGGGTACGGCAGCGATCCCGAATTACCGCGATGTGTCCTTCAAGTTTGATTTACCCAACAGCAAGATTGGCAAGTTTTCCATCTTTGGAATTGGAGCCAGCAGCAACATCGACTTTTTGGGCAAAGACATTGATGACGACGATTTGTTTGCTGAAACGGGCAAGGATTCCTACGTGAAATCTCGCCTAGGCATTTTGGGCCTGCGCCACAACATCGTGGTGGGTAAAAATGCTTACTGGCGCACTGTTGCCTCCTGGTCTACGTCAGGCAACCTTTATGATGAATACCAGTTGCCTAATGATGAAGTTCCGGAGCGCCGCCAGATCGTAGAAGTCGATGACCGGACGGACACCTGGTCTTTGTCTTCTTACTACAACCAAAAATTCAATGCACGCTTTACGTTGCGCACCGGGATTTTGGCACAAATTTATGACGTAGCTACCCGGGTATTGGATCGGGAAGATACCCCCAACTGGCAAACCGTGCGTGATTTTGACGGTGGCATGGGGCTATGGCAGGCTTTTGCGCAAGGCCAATTCAAATTGGGGCAAAAACTGACTTTGAACGCGGGTTTGCATGGCCAATTGTTTGACTACAACAATACTGCAGCTCTCGAGCCTCGCCTCGCGTTGAGCTGGCAATTGGCGCCGAGTCAGACCTTGACCCTCGGTTATGGTTTGCACAACCAAACCCAACCACTACCCGTATTTTTCTTCCGCGAAGAAACCAGTCCGGGGGTATTTGTGCCCTCCAATGAAGACCTCGACTTTACCAGGGCCAACCATTTTGTACTGGCTTACGACCAAAAAATTGGTACTGATTGGCGGGTAAAAGCCGAAACGTACTACCAAACCCTGGATAAAGTACCCGTGGAGGCTAACCCCAGCAGTTTTTCCTTGCTGAATGCTGGCGCGGACTTTGTATTCCCAGAGGCAAGTAATCTGGTGAACGAAGGTACCGGACAGAATTACGGGGTAGAGCTGACCATCGAGAAATTTTTCAGCAGAGGTTACTACACCTTGGTCACTGGCTCGGTATTTGATTCGAAATACAAAGGTAGCGATGGCATTGAGCGAAATACAGCCTTCAACAATGGCTATATTTTGAATGTTCTAGCGGGAAAGGAGTTCCGTTTTGGCAAAGGGGGTAAAAACGCCTTTACTTTTGACACCAAGTTCACCACGGCTGGTGGGCGCAATTATACGCCGATCAACCTGGAAGTTTCACGAGCAGTGGGTGAAGAAGTCTTGTATGAAGATCGTGCTTTTAGCGAACGTTACGAACCATACCTGCGCTGGGATGTTAAATTCGGCTACCGGGTGAACAGTAAGAAGAAAAACGTTTCCCAGCAGTTTTTTATGGATTTTCAGAATGTTACTGGCAAACAAAATATCTTTAGCCGGAGGTTCAATACCCGGACGAATGAAATCAACGATGTATACCAATCGGGGTTTTTCCCGGATATTATGTATCGGATGCAGTTCTAATTTGAAGAACACAAAGAGAAATTATTCATCAAGAATGCCTAAAGCGACATTTTTTTAGCACAAAGAAAAAAACAAGGGCACAAAGGACACAAAGTTAGAAGTTGACGGTTCTTTGTGTTCTTTGTGTTCTTTGTGCCCCTTTGTGTTTTCTTTGTGCTAAAATGTGTCGCTTTGAGATTGAAACCAGTGTTATCATGACGCCCAAAAAAGGCAGAAAACTGAGCAATCGCGAACTATTTGGATTTGACGACCGTTGGGCGATTGTCATTACTGTGCCCATTCTGGGTGCAATTCTGCCTTTTTTGTTGTTCAAAGATTATACTTTTACTACTCTTCAAGAGTTTTCGATCAATTGGGCAATGTCTTGTACCTATACCATCAGTTACTGGATGGCGGTAAGGACGGTGATTGCCCGCAAACGGATTCGTTATCCACATCCGAGCCAAATTGGGAAGCGGATTGGCTTTTCCATTTTGTTGATTGGTGGTTCCTACATTGTCCTAAACTTTCTGCTGGATATCGTGCACCATTGGGCCACGGCGCATACGAATCATCCCAAACCCTCGGAATTGACCACCAATTTGATTTCCATTTTCCTGATTGTCCTTTTTTGGTCCATTTACGAAAGCATCTACATGTACCACCGCTGGAAAGATTCGCTCAATGAAGCCGAGCGACTCAAGCGGGAATTTGTACAAGCTCAACTAGATGGCCTCAAAAACCAGGTCAATCCGCATTTTTTGTTCAACAGCCTGAATACACTGGTGTACATCATCCCAGAAAACCCGGACAAAGCGGTGGAGTTTGTACAAAAACTGGCCAAAGTGTACCGCTACATCCTCGAAATCCAGGAGCGTCGCTTGATCCCGCTGTGGGAAGAAATGGAGTTTTTGGAATCCTTTATGTTTTTGCACAAAGAGCGTTTTTGTGACAACCTACGCCTCAGCATCGACATACCCAAGGCGGACCGGAATTACCTGATCGTGCCCCTGTCGCTGCAATTGCTATTTGAAAATGCGATCAAACACAACATCATTTCGCGGGAAAAACCGCTGAGCATCTCCCTAAAAATTGAATCTGGAAAACGCCTGGTGATACGCAATACCTTGCAACTGCGCTCCAACCCCGAACCTGGCACCCAAACTGGTTTGTCCAACATCAAAAACCGCTACGAATACTTCAGCGATCAACCCGTGTTGGTGGAACAAACCGAGCAGGAATTTATCGTGAGTATACCCCTGATTCAGGAGGCAATCATTGCCACAGCATAACCATTTGTACATTTTTGCGTTGTAATGCTCAGGTGTCCCTTAGGTTTCTTTAGTTTCTTAGGTGGTAAATTTATACCCTGCTGCGCAGGTTTTTTCTTTTTCACCACCTAAGAAACTAAAGAAACCTAAGAGACATCTAAGAAAGATGCGCCTCTGGCGCTAAGTAGCATTGTGTATTTCAACAGTAGATGATGAACATCCTTTTTATACTTTTCCTCAACTTCGTTCAGGCTGAACAAAAAGGCACCCTGACGGTCAAAGTACTAAATGTGCTGCAAACCCAAGGCAGCATTCGGATGGCGGTGTACAACAACGAAAAATCTTTTCCCAGCGAATCACAATCTTTTCGCGGCGGGGCTTTGCCTCTGAGACCTGGCATCAATACCCTACTTACCTGCGATCAACTCCCCTTTGGCAACTACGCAGTGGCTGTTTACCACGATCTGAACAACAATGGAAAAATGGACAAAAATGCGCTGGGTATTCCTACTGAACCCTACGCTTTTTCGAACAACATAAAAGTGAAATGGCGGGCACCAAAATTTCAGGAAGCAGTGTTCGGATTTGATTCAAGGCATCAGGAGATCACGGTGGAGCTCAAGCGTTGGTCGGCGCAGTAATAATCAATTGTTGTACCAACGTTAAAATAACAAGCGCAGCCTAAAAGGTGGAAATGTACCTACTTCCTTATATTTTAGTTAAAAATTTTAAGATTTTTCAGATTCATAGCGTACCTTTTTTCAGTTCTTCACGTCTAAAATTACAAATCACGGTTTTTGTTTATCTTCGCAGGTGAATCAACACCTAAGAAAATTGAGTGCTGTTACTTGTAACAAAGAAATGCGGGATTTTGAAGTGATCCATGTTTACCTGCAAACCCAGGCAAACCCCTGTTTCACTTTGTTGTACAATCGTTATGTGAGTAAGGTGTATGCAAAGTGTATCTCTATCCTCAAAAATGAGGCATTGGCCCACGACGCTACCCAGGAGATCTTCCTGAAGATCTTCCTCAACCTTGCTAAATTTGGGGAAAAAGCGCAGTTTTCCACCTGGGTGTATTCCATAACGTACAACTTTTGCATCGATTATTTGCGGAGAAATAAGAAACACGGTGAGCTATTTAGCGACGACATCGAAAAAGCACCCGACACTGCAGACGAGGTGCCTGATGAGGCTTTGCTTCAACTAGAAGTCGACACATTGCGCAAGGTATTGGACGAAATTCCTACTCCTGATCGAATTATCCTCTTGATGAAATACCAGGATGACATGCAGATCAAGGACATTGCTGAAATTTTGAATAAAACCGAAAGCGCAGTGAAAATGCAAATAAAACGTGCCAAAGAAAAGGCCCAAAAGGTCAAGGAAGATCTGATGCCGGCCACAAACTAATTCGGCTTATGAATCCTAATAACTTCCAACGGATGCTCGAAGAAGACGTCGAGCGCATCGAACCCGCAAAATACGAACGCATTGTCAGCAGTGTGTGGGGTAATCTCGGTTTCTTGCGAATGCTCGGCGACGTCGCCGACCTGTACATGTCCCAAATGGTGGGGGTCATGGTCCTGGCGGCAGGCGGTAACGACCCCGACGGCTCCCAAAATCCCAACCACATTCCACCCAACACCCCCGATCGCCCGGACAACCACGGACCCGCTGGAGTAGGCCCGCAAAGTCCTGAAATCACTCGATAATCCATAAATCCTTCAACCCAACCCATTTATTATGAACCTTTTTTTACTAAACATCACCGACTGGTTCAACAACCTTTACAACAAGTATCAGCCCATGTTTGACCAGTTCTTCATGGGCTTGATCGCTTTTGTGCCCAAATTCGTTGGCGCTTTGCTGCTTTTGTTTTTGGGTTGGTTTTTAGGTAGAATGATTGCGCGCTTTTTCCAGAAATTGTTGGAGCGCATTGGTGCCGATAAATTGGGGGATCGACTCAATCAAATTGATTTTATCGCTCGTTCTCCGGTGAAGCTTAAACCTTCCACCATGGTAGGTAAGTTTTTGTATTACGTGATTTTTATTTTCTTCTTTATGGCGGCCACCGATACCCTGGGCATCACGGCAGTATCGGAAATGATCAGCAAAATTTTTGAATATCTGCCACGCATCCTCTCCGCCTTAGTGGTTTTTGTGATTGGCATCCTGTTTGCTGATATGCTCAAAAAGCTGGTGCATACCGCTTGTATTTCGCTCAATATTCCGGCAGGAGGATTGATTGCCAATTTTGTTTTTTACTTCGTTTTCATCAACGTGGCCATGATCACCTTATCGCAGGCGGGTATCGATACCAACTTTATCCAGGATAACCTTTCCATCATTTTAGCGGGTATTGTGGGCGCTTTTGCCGTGGGTTACGGCTATGCTTCGCGGCCTTTGGTCGGCAATTTACTGGCATCTTATTACAACAAAAGTAAAGTAAAGGTAGGTGACCTCATTTCCATCGACGGAGTGAAAGGTAAAATCGTTGCGATGGACAATTCCACAATGACCCTCGATGCCGATGACCGCAAAATAATAGTACCGCTCAACAAACTGTCCAGCGAGAAATACGAGATATTCAAGTAGGGGAAAGCGTAAGGCTTGTCCCTACTTGAAATACAACACACAAGTAGGGGAAAGCGCAAGGCTTGTCCCTACTTGAAATACAACACACAAGTAGCGGCAAGGCTTGCCCCTACGACACATTAAAACACTTCCAAACGACAACAATGAAACAACCATTACGCTACAAACTGCTTTTTCTGTTTGTATGGGTTGCCTTTGCCAGTTATGGACAAGAAGCAGCCGTGAAAGACACTTCTTACTGGAAAAGTGGCGCTGGTTTGGCGCTGGCTTTTGACCAGTTGCTCAACATCAATCCTCGGCAGGGTGCAGCCCAAGATCGCCTGGGATTTGGTGGAGGCATCAACTTATTCGGGAATTACCAAAAAGGACGGATTGCCTGGAGCAACCTAGGCCAATGGAACTTTGGCGTACAACGCCTGGGCACTGGAGTAGTGCGCATCAACAACACTGCTGCGAACGTGCCTTTCCAAAAATCGCTGGATGAATTGGTGGTGAGCTCAAAAATCGGCTTTAAAACCGCTGAAAAATCCAAGGTGTTTTATGCCGCTGACTTCAACTTTTTGAGCCAACTGACGCCCACTTACCAGGGGGGCAGCAGTTTCCCCGGGCTTTTCCTCAACAATGTAGAAGGTTCTTCCCGTTTGGCGCAACTGTTTTCGCCAGCGATCATCAACCTTGCCTTGGGGGTCGATTACAAACCTAGCGCCAAGTTTTCGTTTTTCTATTCCCCCTTGGGTGCCAAGTGGGTGATTGTAAGCAGCGATGCCATTGCCTTACGTGGGGTTCACGGCAACCCGGTGACCAAAAATGCCCAGGGCAACATCACTGCTGCCGAAAATGTGGATGCGCAACTGGGTAGCCAACTGCGGGCAGTGTACACCAGCAAATTTTTGGGCGATAAACTGGCCTACACCTCCAATCTTTTGTTGTTCAGCAATTATCTGAACAAGCCCCAAAACGTGGATATGGATTGGCGCAACAGCTTGTCTTGGACGCTGTTCAAAAACTTCCAATTGGGCTTATTGGTCAATTTCTTCTACGACGACGACATGAACATGTTTACCTCCGATTTCAACGCCATCAACGGCATTGAGGTGGATGGTGGCGGCAAACCCGTAACAGGGCCTCGGCTGAGTGTTACCCAACAGTTGTTGTTGAAGTACGCCATAACGTTTTGAGGAACGGAAATAAAATAAAGTAAACACTTGACGGGCTCTTTTTTGATTTTGCAGCGTTACTCGTCAGTTGCGTAGTTCACTATGCGCCTTCCTCGCGCCTTGCCAAATCAAAAAATAGCTCAGTCAACTCGTTTACTTTATTTCATTTCCGTTCCTAAGTAAAACAGGCTTTTGGTTAAACAAGAAAAGTCCGACTGGCATTGCGCTGGTCGGACTTTTTCATTGGTCGTTTTCTCAAAAAAAACAGGCACATTTATTCATAAAGCTCAACGTAGAAAAGAGAAGTATGGTAAAGAGAAAATCAAAAATGCTCAGGCTACGCAGTTCCTAAAAACCTCGTATCCTGAGCTTACATATCTTCAACCTTCACGAGGAAGATTGCAGAATGCTAAATGAAAGTTCCCCCTATTTACATTTTAGGCAACAACACTGCATCGATGGAGTGAATCACGCCATTGGATTGGTACACATCATACGTGTTGACGTTGGCCATCCCGCCGTTTTCATCCATGATTTGAATGTTGTGCATGCCATTCATTTTTAGTTGGAGCTTACCACCACTCACCGTGCTGAGGGTAGTATTGCCCTTTTTGATCATTTTGGACAGTGCTTTAAAATCGTACTTGCCCGACACCACATGGTAGGTGAGCACTCCGGTAAGCGATTTTTTGTTTTCTGGCTTCAACAGGGTTTCAACCGTGCCCGCTGGCAGGTTTTCAAAAGCATCATTTACTGGAGCAAATACGGTGAAAGGACCAGCACCTTTCAGAGTTTCTACCAAACCTGCAGCACCTACGGCAGCAACCAGGGTGGTATGGGCTTTGGATTTTACCGCATTTTCTACCACGTTTTTGTTCGGGTACATTGGCTCACCACCAACGTCTACCGTTTGGGCATTCAAAGAAAAGTTCACACAAACAAATGCCAGGGCCAATGTGGCCAGTTTCATACTGTTTTTCATGGTTTCAAAAAAGTTATCGGGTGATTTTGTAAATCAGTTACAGGAGATATTACGGAGCAGGTTCGGGAATTGGATTTTGAATCCTGAAAAAAATTTATTCTTTTTTGATTTTCTTTGCAGCTATAGTTCAAAATACAATCCATGACTTTCGACCAACCCATTCCAATCCAGGAAATAGCCCAAAAGATCAATGCCGAAATTATTGGTGATGCCACGGCCATTGCCACCGGCATCAACGAAATCCACCAGGTACGCCCCGGCGACATCACCTTTGTAGATGTAAAAAAATACTTCGATAAATCGCTGAGTTCGGCTGCCACTTTTGTGATCTTGAATGAACGGGTGGAAGCTCCAGTGGGTAAAACCCTATTGCTCTGTGCGGATCCTTTTGCGGCCTACAACAGCATTGTGCTGGAACACCGGCCCTATCAACACCTGCAAAACAGCATCAGCCCCTTGGCCGAAATTCATCCAAGTGCCATCATTGAGCCCAATGTAGTGATCGGGCCTTATGTGAAAATCGGCGCCAACAGCCACATCATGGCCAATGTCACCATTGCAGAATACACGCTGATTGGTGAGGAAGTGATCGTTCAACCCGGCGCGATCATTGGCACTGAAGCGTTTTATTTCAAACGTAGCGCCGAAGGTTTTTTCAAATGGCGCTCGGGAGGCCGGGTGATTTTGGAAGATCGGGTGGATGTAGGCGCAGGTTGTACCCTCAACAAAGGTGTTTCCGGCGATACGCTGATTGGAGCTGGTACCAAACTGGATAGCCAGGTACACATTGGCCACGATGTAGTGGTGGGCCAACGGTGCCTGTTCGCTGCTCAGGTTGGTATTGGGGGCAATTGTGTGATTGGCGACGATGTGATCTTGTACGGCCAGGTCGGCATTGCTCAAAACCTGCACATTGGAAATAAAGTAGTGGTTTTGGCGAAAAGTGGGGTCTCCAAGGATTTAGAAGAAGGAAAAGTTTACTTTGGGTATCCGGCGCAGGAGGCTAGAACAGCCTATAAAGAGTTGGCGATGCTCAGGAGGATTACCAATGAAAAATGAAACAAAGGCATAATTCTGAGGTGATTCCTTGGGTGCCTTAGGTTTCTTAGGTGGTGAAATATTATCCTGCTTCGCAGGTTTTTTCTTCTTCACCACCTAAGAAACCTAAGACACCTAAGGAATCACCTCAGAAGTTGATATTACAAGCGGACTGAGAACTCAAACTCCCGTGTAGTGCCATCCGTGTACTGCACCTTGTACTTGTAGGCCATTTTCCGCAGGTCTTTACCTTTTAGCTTTTTCTGAAAAGCTGCGAAGCCCTCATAATCGTACATTTTCCGACCATCCGAAGACATTTGGTAAAATTCCGCCGCCGTATAGATTTTTTCATGCTTCAGGTAAACGGGCTCGGCTTTACGGCCTGCCAGCGTAGCAATTCTCGATAAAGTCAGCTGTTGGAGGGTTTTGCTGGAATCCACACTGGCACCTACGAAGGTGGATTGGGGCAAAGCTTGTACTTCCAGACCTTCGGGGTGTTGGTGGTAATAAGCTTGGACGGTAGTTGTCCAGGCTTCGTCTTTATCCCCTGGGCCAGGAATCGCGATTCCTATGCTTGCGTTGTGCAGCAAAATGTAGGTGTTCAGGATGTCGTGCCGCTTTAGGGCCAGGCCTTTGTCTGGAGTGGCCTCCAGCATGTGGCTGTGAACTTCGACCTCGGTCAAATGTTGCCCCATCGATACCTGTTCCAAATCAAGCACCAGCTCCTGGCCATCCATCCTGTTTTTGACCACGGCCCCCGTGCCCGTAAGTCGAAAAATGGCTGAGTCGATGGCGGCAGGGTGTAAGTTCTGCAATTGTACACGCAATTCTCCCTCTTGAGCATTGAGGTAGATGGATTCGTACTGCTCAGCGCAGAACACGAGCATTAAGGACAATGTCATGGACATTGCCAAAGTTGTAGGTTTTATCATGGCAGAGTAAAAAGGACTAAGAGCTTGGCTAACAAAAAATTAAACAGGCTCTATTGGTTTTTAAAAAGGACTGAATAACTAACTATTAAACCTGCCAAATTTATTTCTGTTTGCGAGAAAGGGCACTGATTTTTGTCACTGTAAATGGAGGGCAGTTCAATCTGAACTTCTACTTGTCCATCCCCGTACAAAAAATGTCCATTATCGAACGGCTCTTTTGATTTTTACAATTTCAACATACTAAAAATCAACATCTTAATTTTTTGGCATGCCTTATGCGCAGTACATTTGAACCAACGCACAAATGGCCATGCTGCGCAGCTACCTCAAAATTGCCTGGAGAAACCTCCTCAAAAACAAAACCTTTAGTCTGATCAATATTTTTGGATTGGCGGTAGGATTGGCTTGTTTCATCCTGATCGCCTTGTACGTGGTGGATGAAATGAGTTACGAGCGCTTTTATCCCGACGCGGCCCGCACCTATCGGGTGCATTCCAACATTCGGTTTGGGGGTACGGATCTGGATCTAGCAACCTGCTCCGATCCTTTTGGCGCTACGCTGAAAAAAGACTACCCGGAGGTAGAACAGTTCGTACGTTTTTACGCCAGTGATGGACGCAAGTTCATCAAACGCGGCACCGAAACCATCATCGAAAACCGCGTAGCCCACGTGGATTCCACCTATTTTGATGTGTTCCCGCGTCCCATTTTGGCGGGCAATGCAAAAACGGCGCTGAACGAGCCCAATACTGTGGCCATCAGCGAATCGGCGGCGCAAAAATACTTCCGTACCAATGATGCCCTGGGCAAAACCCTGGAAGTAGGCATCAATGAAAAAACCCAATACAAAGTAACGGCTATATATGCCGATATGCCGAGCAACTCCCATTTTCATTTCGATTTTTTGTTTTCGATGGACAATGTCACGGATTACACCTTTGGCAACTACTTGAGTCACAATTTTCAGACTTACGTGCGCCTACGCGAGGGTGCCGACCCACAGGCGCTGGAAGCCAAGTTTCCTGACCTCATCAATCGCTACATTCTGCCACAGGCTGGACGGTTTATGGAGATCAAAAGTATGGCCGACTTTGAAAAATCGGGCAATAAAATTGGCTATACCCTCATGCCTGTCACCGACATCCACCTGTATTCGGATCGCATGGCCGAACTGGCAGTCAATGGCAATATTCAGTACGTGTACGTGTTTGGCATTGTTGCCCTCTTTTTGCTGACGATAGCCTGCATCAACTTTATGAACCTGAGTACTGCCCGCTCGGCCAACCGCGCCAAAGAAGTGGGCATTCGCAAGGTGATGGGCACCGAGCGCAGTACTTTGATGGGGCAGTTTATGGCCGAGTCTACACTCACCAGTTGTTTGGCTTTTGTTTTTGCGCTGCTCCTGGCTGCGATTGCTTTGCCGTACTTTAACGAGTTGGCCGCCAAGGAGTTTAAACTCGCTACTTTTTTTCAATCTCGCTATTTGCCTTTTTTATTGTCCTTGCCCTTGATTGTGGGTGTTTTGGCGGGGTATTATCCGGCATTTTTTCTGTCATCCTTTCGCCCAATTGAAGTGCTCAAGGGCAAGTTCAATGCGGGTAGTGCCAAAAGTAGTTTTCGCAATGCCCTGGTGACGGTGCAGTTTTCCATCTCGCTGTTGCTCATCATTGCGACGGTGATTGTGTACAAACAGTTGAATTACATCCAAAGCAAAAACCTGGGATTCAACAAGGATCAGGTGCTGGTCATCAATGCCACTTCCGGTTTGCAAGACAACAAGGAGGCCTTCAAAAATGAGATCAAACAAATGACGGGCGTAAAAGCAGCCTGTTACGCCGGGTACCTGCCCGTGTCCAACTCCTCGCGCTCCGACAATACGTTTTCCAAGGAAGCCATCATGGGTGCCGAAACGGGCTTCAACATGCAGGTCTGGAACATCGACTACGATTATATCCCTACCCTGGGTATGGAAATGGCCAAAGGACGCAACTTTTCCTCCAGTTTTGGCTCGGATTCCACCAGTATCATCGTCAACGAAACGGTAGCGAATATGCTGGGTTATCCCGACCCCATTGGCAAAAAACTCTACTCCACGACGGGGCCTTCCGGTGAAGACATCATTGCTTATACCATCGTGGGCGTGGTTAAAAATTTCCATTACGAATCCATGCGCGAAAATGTAGGCCCGCTGGCCATGCGGCTGGGTTTCAACCGTTGGGAAACGGCCTTCCGGGTCAACATGAGCGAGGCACCCAATTTGATCGCCCAGATTGAGTCCAAATGGAAGGCACTGGCCCCTGCCATGCCTTTCCGCTACCAATTCCTCGACGAGGCGTTCGACGAAATGTACCGTGCTGAACAACGCATTGGTCAGGTGGCACTCTGCTTTGCCTTTTTGACCATCCTGATTGCTTGTCTGGGTCTATTTGGGTTGGTGACCTACATGACCGAGCAACGCACCAAAGAAATTGGCATCCGCAAGGTGTTGGGTGCTTCGGTGGCGGGCATCACCACCTTATTGGCCAAAGATTTTCTGCGCCTCGTGCTGCTGGCCATCCTGATTGCCTCGCCCTTGGCTTGGTACGTGATGAAACAGTGGTTGGCCAATTTTGCCTTCCGCATCAACATAGAATGGTGGATGTTTGTGGGTGCCGGGGTACTGGCGGTATTGATCGCGTTTTTGACGATTGGTTGGCAGAGTATGCGGGCGGCGCTGGCGAACCCGATCAAGTCTTTGCGGAGTGAATAAGCAAATAGACTAATACTTTTTACTCATACATTTTTCATGCGAATAATGGGTTGGGGGGCTAAAGCCCCCGAAGGTTATGCTTCGGTATCCCAAGGCAAAAAACACAGAGATAGCAAACATAGCGATTAGTTGATATTTTTGTAGTTCTCAAGCTATAAAACATTAACTATGAAAGAGCTA
>NZ_JBGSLK010000096.1:0-65489 GCF_041740695.1 Haliscomenobacter sp.
AGTCGTTCTAGTGCATTAACTCATGAGTTGAAGTACACTAAAGCGCAGCTATTTTGCAGTAAGAAGAGGCGTTAAAAAACGCGCATAGCCTAAGCTCTGTAAGTTTTTTACAACGAAGTCTTACTGTAAAAGAGCAAGCTAGAGTGTGGTGAAACTTATGAGTTAATGCACTAGTTTTAAGGAGTTTTGCCACCTGCGGTGGCGGGAGTTCGTAGGCTGTTAAAATTAGATTGTTTCGTACTGACGCTTATTCAATGCGGCCTCTGGGTACTCTTCACCACCGAAGGTGGTTCATACTCCGTGAAACTCCGTGTGTACTCTGCGAAACTCTGCGGTAAAAAAATTGAGCATAAAGGCAACTGTTAATAACTCAAGAAGCATTATAGCACTGGATATGATTTTATTGCGCAAATTAATTTTGGGCATCGATACAAAGTTTGCGAACAATCGCTCTTGGCGCTTTGTCGATGCAGCTTATGTTTTTTCAAACCCTACTAAGCCCTGGCAGGTTAGCTTTCCAGAATCTTCTTCAATCGCATCCTGGAGACCTACAGCGTCAAGCAACTTTGTAGCCATCAAAATCGGTGACATCAACGCTAGCGCCAAAGTTACAACTTCCGAGTAGGAGAAGCGCACCACGAAAAAGGGAGATACTGGCGCACCAGCATCTCCCTTTTTTATCTTCCAAAAGAAAAAATTACTTCTTCTTCTTCGGTGCAATCATTACAATCATCCGGCGACCTTCCAACTTGGGCAGGGATTCAGGTGATCCGAACTCTTCCAGTTCTTTCAAAAACTTCAGCAACAACAATTCCCCCCGATCCTTAAACACGATGGTCCGGCCCCGGAAGTTAACGTAAGCTTTTACTTTGGCGTTTTCTTCGAGGAAGGTTTTGGCGTGGCGTACTTTGAATTCAAAGTCGTGATCATCCGTATTGGGCCCAAAACGGATTTCTTTGATCACCGTTTTAGCCGCTTTGGCTTTGATTTCCTTCTCTTTCTTCTTCTTCTCGTACAGGAACTTGTTGTAGTCGATGATGCGGACTACGGGAGGGACTGCATTAGGTGAAATTTCTACCAGATCTAGTTCTGACTTTTCAGCCCATTGCAATGCATCGCGGGTGTTGTACACCTCCCCCGATTTAATTTCTGTTCCAACCAATTCACTGATTTGTTCCATGTTGTCACCTACCAAGCGAATTTGGGGTACCCGAATTTGATCATTGAGGCGGAACTGACCTTTGTCATCCTCACTGGGGTACCTTGAGTCTCTGCGATTGTTGCGGTTGCCACCACCACCGAAGGGAGGTCTGCTCCCACCACCGGGACGATTGCCGCCAAATTGATTCTTTGCCAAATGAAATTTATTTTGTTAAAAAAATGAATGCCCAGAAAGGCAATTTAGTTCCACAAACATAAAAAAAATAGAGACGCATAGTAATACGTCTCTATGGATTGAAACAAAAATACGAATATTTTTTTATTCTTGAGAACCTGAATTCAATTTTGGCATATCTGGATTGGGATCTTCTGCTTCAGTACCCAGCACAGTTGTAGCCAAGACAACCCGCAAGTTGTCTTTTTCATCGGTCAAAATGGCCTCCAAGAGGGAACCTTCCTGTGGTTGGTCATTCAAAATGAACTCTGCAAGGGGATCTTCCAGGTACTTTTGAATGGCGCGATTCAAGGGGCGGGCACCAAATTGGGGGTCAAAACCTTTTTCTGCGACAAAACTCTTTGCTTCATCGCTGATGACCAGTTTGAAGTTCATGGTCGCCAAACGGCGGTGTAAATCCTTTAAGGTAATGTCGATGATCTTGTAGATTTCTTCTTTACCCAGGCTGTTGAACACCACTACATCGTCGATCCGGTTGAGGAATTCGGGCGAAAAGGTACGTTTCAGCGCGTTTTGAATAACCGCCTTAGTGGTATCTTCTGCTGCTTCCTGCCGTGATTTGGTAGCAAATCCCACGCCCTGACCGAAGTCTTTCAACTGACGAACCCCAATGTTGGAGGTCATGATGATCAAGGTGTTTTTGAAGTCGACTCTACGACCCAAACCATCCGTCAATTGACCATCATCCAGCACTTGGAGCAGGATGTTGTACACATCGGGGTGGGCTTTTTCAATTTCGTCGAGCAAAACTACAGAGTAAGGCTTGCGTCGTACTTTTTCCGTCAACTGACCACCTTCTTCATAACCAACGTATCCTGGAGGCGCACCAATGAGGCGGCTGACCGAGAATTTTTCCATGTATTCACTCATGTCGATGCGGATCAGGGCATCTTCCGAGTCGAAGAGGTAACGCGCCAGGGCTTTGACCAACTCCGTTTTACCTACGCCGGTTGGGCCCAGAAAAATGAAAGAGCCAATGGGTTTGGTGGGGTCTTTCAAACCTACCCGGTTGCGCTGGATGGCTTTAGTAATCTTTTTCAGTGCTTCATCCTGGCCGATGATGGTTCCTTGCATGTCTTTCTCCATGCTCACCAGTTTCCGGTTTTCACTTTGAGCCACCCGCATTACCGGGATATTGGTCATCATGGATACGACTTCAGCAATGTCTTCTTCGCCGACCGGGTAACGTTTGGTTTTGGAGTCTTCCTCCCACTGAACTTTTGCAAACTCCAGTTGGCGTACCAGTTTGGATTCCCGATCGCGCAAATCGGCAGCTCTTTCGTACTGCTGATTTTTGACGGCCTGGTTTTTCTGTTCTTTCAGCTCTTCGATTTGTTTTTCCAAATCTTCGATGTGCTTGGGAACGTGGATGTTTTTCAAGTGAACACGGGCTCCCACTTCGTCCAATACGTCGATGGCCTTGTCGGGCAAGAAGCGGTCGGTGATGTATCGGTCGCTCAAGCGTACACAAGCTTTGATCGCATCATCGTCGTAAATCACGTTGTGGAACTCCTCGTATTTGGACTTGATGTTGTGCAGGATGTGGATCGCTTCTTCCGCAGAAGGTGGATCTACCATTACTTTTTGGAAGCGACGATCCAGGGCACCATCTTTTTCGATGTGCTGACGGTATTCATCCAGCGTGGAGGCACCAATACATTGCAATTCACCACGCGCCAGGGCGGGTTTGAAAATATTGGAAGCATCCAGGGAGCCGGTTGCGCCACCTGCACCAACGATGGTATGGATTTCGTCGATGAACAAAATGACATCGCGCGATTTTTCCAATTCATTCATAATGGCTTTCATGCGCTCTTCAAACTGGCCGCGGTACTTGGTACCAGCTACCAAAGCAGCTAGGTCAAGCATCACGATGCGTTTGTTGAAGAGGGTACGGGATACCTTGCGCTGCATGATGCGCAGGGCTAGCCCTTCCACGATAGCCGTTTTACCCACCCCAGGCTCTCCAATCAGAATGGGGTTGTTCTTTTTGCGGCGGCTAAGGATTTGGGATACCCGTTCGATTTCATTTTCCCGGCCGATGATGGGGTCTAATTTGCCCTCTTCGGCGAGCTTGGTAATGTCGCGGCCAAAGTTGTCCAACACGGGAGTGCGGGATTTGGCGCTACCTTTACGTTGCTGGAAACCACCCTGACGGTCGTCGTCATAAGGGTCGTCACTATCTTGCGGTGCCTGATTATAAGGCGGCTCTATGCTGGAGAAATCTTGCTCCTGCTTGACGTACTCGAGCTCAGCTTTGTAAATTTCGTAGTCCACGTCGAATTGGTTGAGAATTTTGGAAGCTGGATTCTCCTTGTGCTTCAAGATGGAGAGGACCAGATGTTCTGGGCTGATCTCTTCACTTTTGAGCATTTTGGCTTCCAAAAAGGTGACTTTGAGTACTTTTTCAGCCTGTTTGTTCAATGGTAAGGTACCTACGCTCAAGCTGGTGTTGCTGGCAGGAATCTTTTGCACTGAATCTTCCAGGGTTTGTTTTAATTCAGCGAAGTCTACATCCAAGGATTCCAGGACGCGAACTGCCAAACTGTCTTTTTCGGATACAATCCCCAAAAGAAGATGCTCTGTACCGATAAAGTCATGACCTAAGCGGAAAGCTTCTTCCCGGCTTTTTTTAATGACTTCCTTTACCTTAGGTGAAAATCTTCGGTTATTCATAGTGTAGAGAAATTCTAAAGTGCTGACAGAACTACCAATTTTGCTGCAAGAATCGAGCCATCTTTTGACGCTGTCTGGTGTAGAAAGTCATCGCGGATCGTTCGTTTAATTCATTTGAGCAATAATAAGCTTTCTGTTCAAAGTGTCCAAATCAAAAATCTGGCAAAATTTAACCCTATTTGGGCTAAAAAACAAGTTCTCTTTTGGACAAAATGTGAAATTCAAAAACATTAACGTTGTAGTGGGGCAAAAACAAGTGCTCATTTTTCTTGAGCCTAAGGATTAGACAAGACACTTGAAATAAAGCGTTTACTCATCTAATCCTTTCGCAAAATGAGCACTTGTTTTTTTCGTCCTATAGCTAACAGCAAAGGAGGGAATCTGGTTTAAAGACTTGTAGTGAGCAAGCGAAACTTTTATTTATGGCCCTCCTGTTGGATAAATTCCAAATAACGGCTGATGCTTTCGCAGGTAATGCTTATATTTGCCGGGAAAATAGATCAACTACCCTTAGCACATGAAATATTCAGTTGATAAACAAGACCGTTATACGGTTTTTCAGTTGGAGGAGGAAAACTTGAATTCAGTTGTTGCTCCAGACTTGAAGTCAGAGATTGTTATCCTGCACAATGAAGGTGTAAATAATTTAATTTTTGACCTCTCCAAAGTCAAATATGTCGATTCTTCAGGTTTAAGTGCCATTCTGACAGCCGACCGATTGTGGAAAAGCAACGGTAGCTTCGTTTTGACAGGTATCGACCAAGTAGCAGTGAAAAAATTATTCGAGATTTCTCGCTTGGATAGCGTTTTGTCCATGGCTCCTACCAAACAAGAAGCGGTAGAATTCGTCTTCATGGAAGAGTTGCAGCGGGAATTGGAAGCAGAAGGAGACGGGGACGAGGAAGAATAACTTTAAGGTTCCAAGGTTCCACAGTTCCAAGGTTAACCGAACCCTGGAACTGTGGAACCTTGAAGTTAGCTTAAGCGCTCCAGGTCCCGAATCAAAATACTTCTGCGATTGAAGTAAATGAGGTTGGATTTGCGCAATTCATTCAATACCGAGGTAACCGTTTGTCGGGAGGTTCCGGTGTAATTGGCTATATCCTGCTGGGTCATGCTGTGTTTGATCAGCAATTCAAACCCGATTTTTTTCCCTTGGTGTTCTGCCGAGTCTTTCAAAAAATCAATAATCCTTTCGCGGGCATCTTTAAACATCAGGGCTTCCAAACGAGCTTCGGTACGCCGCAAGCGGCTGCCCAGCCAATCTACAATGTCCATCGACAATGCGGTGTGTTTGCGAATCAACTTGCGAAAAGCTTCATTGGGAATGCGCAACATTTGCACATCATCCTGCATTGTAAACGCGTTTTCCTGGCGTTCTTTTTCGCCCACCAGGCCCAAGTCTCCGAATAGGGTAACCGGGCCCAACATTTCTTTAATGATCTCTCGGCCATCGTCAGAAAAAGAACAAACCTTCACCGAACCGCGCAACAATAAAAACAAATGGCTGGATACCTCCCCTTTGTGGTAAATGGGGCTGTTGCGTTGAATTTGCTCTGACTGGCAGAGCATCGCCAACTCAGTCAGGTCAGAAAGAGGAAGCGATCCCAAAAAAGGAATTTGCCTTAAAAAAGCCAGTGCTGATGTTTCCCGAGTCGTTGTCATTGGCTTGAATTGGTTTTATTGCTAGCTAAATATTACTTGAGCCAAAATCCTAGAGCAGTGTTAAGGCTATAAAGTAAATAATGCAAGCAAATAAATTGTTCACTTTTCCAAAGCACTGAATGCCAGACTACGGAACTTCGAAGGTATACGCCGTTTTTTTGATGCCAAATAAACTTAAGCAAGCGCCTAAATATGACGCAAAAAATTACTTCCCGATTTTTTTTGAGGCTTTTGAATAGGAAGCTCACTTGAAATGAACCGTTCGACTTCCTATTCAAAACCCAAATCGGGAAGTTAGTTTTTCTGCGTTACTAGAATTCTACCCGATAACTCAGAATAGGAATGATTCCTAACTGTTTTTTCTCCAAAATCTGCTTTTGCAGGTGATCGTAGTAGAAAAAACCGGCGTTTTCTTGGTTGCTGGCATTCTGGATATCCAGGGCAAAAGTGTTGTTTCGACCTGCGGTATTCCACTTGAAATACAAACGGGTATCCAAACGGAAATAAGTACTGCTCTTTACAGAAAATGCAGGATCAACCTGTTCATTGCCATCCAGGCTAGTGTAGAGCGGTACAGTGATGCCTTCGCTTTGGGAGAGGCTAGCATCGATGGGGGTTTGGCGCAAATTGCCCATCACGACTACCCGACCATTCAATCCCCATAGTTTGACCTTACCCGGTTTGCGTTCTTTGCGCCATTCCTTACCTGCAGTGGTGTTGAATACATAGCGGCCATTGAAATGGCTGTCACGCCAATCGTTGTTGCCAAAAGTTTGTAGATAAGCACTGCTGTTGTTGCGGTATTCGGATTGGTAAATGGAGCTGTTGGCCAGTAGGTAAAATCCTTTTTCCAGATAACGGCGCAAGTTGAGCTCTAGGCCATAATTCCGGGCTTCGCCATCCGCGTTGATGGTTTCGGGATTGTTGAAGTCGCTAAGTAAAACGGGAACCCGCTCATTGCTAAAATTGCTAGACAAGAGCTGGAAAGAGTAGGGGAGTACTGCTACATTTTTTTGTTTTTGATAGTAGGCTTGTACTTCTACACTCGTGGATGGGCTGGTTTGAATTTGAAACCCGATGCTACTTTGCTGACTTTGGACCAAGGCAGTTGGTAGTTGTTCGCCACCGTAAATCGGCAGGATCGGTTTTTGGCTAAATTCACCAAAGGATAAAGTCAGTTTTTTATTGGCATCCAGGCGGTAAGCGAAGTTTAAGCGTGGCTCAAGATTGTTAATTTGACCACCCTCCAGGGCAACAACATTGATCAATTTAATGTAATGTAACCCAAGCTCTAACTCCAGGTTGCCAAAGTCCAATTTGGTAGAGGTATATGGTTGGATCAAATCTCCTCCATTGTAAATTACCCCTGCCTTGAAAGTTTGCCGTGGATTCGGTTTGATGTACCAGTAGGAATGCAAACTACGACGTGATTGCCCGATTTGGTCCGCCAAAGTAGGCCCTGCTCCGCTGAAATAAGTCGAAAGTCGGGCACTTTTATAGCTGGAATAAGCAAACGCAGTATGCCACATGCCTTTTTTACCCGTAGGCAAGCGGAAAGTACCACCCAAAACCTGGGTCGAAGATTCAAAATCGATATCCTGCCGATCTTTGTCAAATTCCCAGGTGGTAGAATCGCGATCCCCGGTAAATACATTAGAGCTATTGCCCGCCATGCCGAACAAAGTAAATTTCCCACCTTTGGCAAAAGGAAAAACCAGATTTACGGCCAAGTCTTTAAAACCAATGGTTTCACCCCCTACATCTACCCCCAAATCACTCAACAAACCGAGCGTAGAATAACGGGCATTGACCAGATAAGAAGCGCCCCCAGCTTTCCCAATGGGGCCTTCCGCAGCAACATCCAAGCCCAATAAACTAGCTTGTAAAGTATATTCCTGTTGTTCATTGTTTCCTGTGCGCAAACGCATATCAAAAATCCCCCCCAGCGCATTGCCATAACCAGCCGCATAATCTCCGGACAAAAACGCCGAGTTGCCCAACATTTGAGTACTCAACATGTTGACTCCACCCCCGGTAAAAGTGGGCAAGTCACTTTGTGAACCCGCATTGGGGGTATGGTTGGGGTTGAGAATGTCTACGCCTTCCAAACGCCAGAGGTTGGCATTGGGCGTATTGCCGCGTACCGACAAAAAATTGGCTTGATCATTGGTGTTGACGACTCCAGGGAAAGCACTGGCAGTACGCGCCGGATCAAAAAATACCCCAGGGAAACGCAAGGTCGTTTCATTGCTGATGCTGCGTACAGACGGGTTGAGTGATTCTATTTCCAGCGGTGCAGCGGTGATGTTGAGCTCGCTCAAGGTCGTATAGGCGATATTGAGGGGCAATTGCAAGACCGTTTCACGACCTGCTTCCAGCAGCACCTCCGGTACCACCAAGGTATCATAACCCACAAAAGAAACCCGCAAACGGTACCTACCTACCGGAAGGTTTTCAAAGCGAAATTTTCCATTTTCATCCGTACTCGTTCCCGAGGTACTTCCTTCCAAAAGCACGGTTGCTCCCGATAGTGCTTTTTGCGCCACTGCATCAAATACCTGACCTCGTAGCGTTTGCTGAGGGTTTTGAGCATGTGCTACACCGAAATTAAGTACAATACAGGTGAAAAAAAATAAATTTTTGATGGTAGTATTGCTTCTCATCTAGCTCCTGATTTTGGCGAAGAACATCTCCGCGGGCCAAATATACAGGACTACAACGAAAAAAACAGGGGATGCTTAAAGTGTATTAAATAAAGGAAATATGCATGTGTCGATTTGAGGGCATCAAAAAAACATACAATTGTTAATTTTGCTGAAATATCAGAAAAAAAAAGTAGGATACCTTGCTTTTTTGGAAAATCTTGCTAAATTTGAGCGTCTCGTCATGATGGAGTTTTTGATCACTTACCTATAAACAGCTGTGAGAGCACTGAGCCAAATTTCCCCCGGCTCCATACCAAGTGGTAATCTTGCTTTTTTTACAAAAATGTGAACCTGTGTTTGTGTGCTCAAAGGCCTGCTTCAGCTAGCAAGTTGAATGGAATCGGCATGTCGATTGTACACAACCGAAAAAAATTACTTAGGGTATTTGTTTCATCTATTCATTAAGAATTATTTTCTATGAATGAAACTAAAATGCTGGAGGTTTATTTGAGTGCCTCTGAACTTTTGCAAGCCGCAGCGGTATGGTTGGCTTCAGATGGACGAATTCTGGGTGTAAACACTTTGTTTTCCAAAGAACTGGGCTATTCTCAAGAGGCATTAAAGGGAAAATCCATTTTCCAAATTAATCCACACATCAACCTGATGGATTGGAAAAAAATTTGGAAATCGTTGGAGGCTACTGGCTCCTCCGATATCGAATCGGATCACATCACCGCTGATGGAAAGCTTTACCCCATCAAAATGACCGCAGTAATGGTGGACATTGGTGAGGAAAAAGTTTGTATCGGGATCGTCAAAAACCTGCTGGAACTCACCCGCTACAAAGACATGTTGGAATTGGTGACCAGCATGACGAAAATTGGTTCCTATGAATTGGATTTGGTGGCGGATGAGCTCATTACCACTAAGGAATTTTACCGAGTATTGGAAATGGATGAGGCTACTCAACCATTGTCCCGAGAATGCTTTCGAGCCTTGATAAAAGCCCAAATCAGCCCGGATGAGCTCTCTAATCTGGATGAAATCACCGATACTGCGATCAGAGATGGTGTCCCTGTCGAAACGGAATTTGCCGTCATTGGTAAAAATGGCATAGACAAGCATCTTAGATTTTATGTATACCCGCTTACAAAAGAGGGAGTTACCTACAAAATATACGGCGCCATTCAAGACATTACCCAGCAAAAAGCCACCGCCCAGCCTCTTGAATTGACGAAATATTTGATTGACAATGCTTCCGAAATGATTTATTGGGTAAAGGAGGATGGACGGATTCGGTACTCCAACCAGGCATTCTTCTCTCGAATGGGCTACACTGAAGAAGAGATCACCCAATTGCACATTGTTGATTTGGTTCCAGATGTGCTGGAAATTGGTTGGGACAATGTATTTGCGCTCATAAAAGAAAACAAAACTTTGGTCTTAGAGCGCAATAAGCAATGCAAGGACGGATCTTTGTTTCCAGCTCAGGTTTTTGCCAATTTTGTGGAGTTCCACGGAGATGCTTTTATTTGTAAATATGTACGGGATTTAAGCGAGATTAGGCAAGCAGAGTCGGAATTGCGCCGTGCTTTTGATGAAATCTCAGCATTGAAAGGGCGGCTGGAGTTGGAAAACAGCTATTTGCAAAGTGAAATAGAGGTTGAGTACAATTTTAATAATATTGTCACGACTAGTGAATCCTATAAGTCTGTTTTACAGCAGGTTCATAAAGTAGCCAATACGGATGCCACGGTTTTGATCACCGGAGAAACGGGAACAGGCAAAGAATTGCTGGCTCGAGCTATCCATAGCAATAGCAATCGCGGCAAAAGGCAAATGATCAAAGTAAACTGTGCAGCTTTGCCAGAGAATTTGATTGAAAGTGAATTGTTCGGGCACGAAAAAGGTGCATTTACTGGAGCAATACAGAGAAAGCCAGGGCGATTTGAGCTGGCTCACCGCAGCACCATTTTTTTGGATGAAATTGGGGAGATGCCTTTGGAATTACAAACGAAACTACTTCGGGTGCTCCAGGAAGGAGAGTTTGAACGAGTGGGTGGCTCCGAAACCTTACATTGCGACGTACGGGTCATTGCTGCGACCAACCGGAATCTGGAGCAGATGGTTCAAGAAGGAAAATTCAGGCAGGACCTTTACTACCGGATTAGTGTTTTTCCCATCCACAATATTCCCCTGCGGGAAAGAAAAGAAGACATCGCCTTGTTGATTCGGCATTTCGTGAAAAAGTTCTCCATCAAAACGGGTAAAAACATCGATAAAATACCACGCAGGGCATTCGAAATCCTGGAAGAATACTCCTTTCCAGGTAATATTCGGGAACTAGAAAACATCATTGAGCGTTCGGTGATCCTTAGTCATCAGGATGTATTGAATTTTGATGCCATTCCTTTTAAGGCCAAAGAAAAGATACATCTCGAAGGTAACGGCAATGGTCATTTCAAATCGCTGGAGGAAATCCAACGCGAACACATCCTGAATGCGCTCAAAAAAACTCAGGGCCGGGTTAGTGGTCCCGCAGGAGCTGCTCGATTGTTGGGTTTGAACGATAAAACCTTGTTTTCAAAAATGGCAAAACTGGGGATTCACGAATAAGCAACGCAGAAAAATTAACTTCCCGATTTTGGGTTTTGAATAGGAAGTCGAACGGTTCATTTCAAGTGAGCTTCCTATTCAAAAGCCTCAAAAAAAATCGGGAAGTAATTTTTTGCGTCATACAGAATAAAATTTCCTTCATGTAATCATTTTCTCGTATTTAGGAAAAAGCAACACTTAGTCAGTGTTGCTTTTTTTGTTGTAATGGTTTGATTTTCAGATAAATAAAAATAAAAAAGAATTTGGCACGCGGATTGCAATAGATAGAGTAGCACTATTTTTTCGATGGTGCCATAAGAATCAAATAATCACTTTCCTAGGTATTGGAGACATTACTTAGATTACCTTGTTGTGTAATCATACAAGATAATCAGTGTTTCTAATCTCGAAATCACATTTTCACAACCCTCAATAGAGGCACTACCAATTGTTGCGATGGCTGTGGGAGCTGTGCACAATACCTGTTGGAAAGAGATGATGTTTGATGCAAAATCTAAAAAAATGGGTATAAAATGTACAGATACCGCTAGCCGCCTTGATGTAAAAACGGTGGGAGCCAACAGAACTGTAATACTGTATTGTTATTGACACTGAACACTCGCCATGGACATCCATGAGCAAAGATTATGCCAAAAGAGGGCATTTCAGAACACTATGTAATTGCACGCAACTCCACCACGTATTTTTTAGGTACGTGGTGGAAGTTCTTTCCATTACTAGGTTCAATCTAATTTGACAATTCATGTTCTAACCGATAATCTGTAAAAAGACGCATTTTAGTTTATTTATAAGGTTCACATTTTCTTATGAGGTTGTCTAGTAGGTCTTTGACAGCCTCTTTTTTTTATTCTAAAATAAACTTGTACGTACAAGTTGAGTTTTGTAACTTTGTCTTACGAACAATCCAATCGTATGGAAAGCAGTACACAATATCAACTTTTATACCATCGACTCAAAAAAGAAATCCTAGCAGATGTATACCCAATTGGAAGCATTTTGCCATCGGAGAATGACCTTTGTTTTGCTGCAAACCTTTCAAGATCAACGGTTAGACAAGCTTTAAGTCAATTGGAAACCGAAGGTTACATCACCAAGCTGAAAGGCAAAGGCAGCATTGTCAAATCTAAAAGCCGATCCTTAAATTTACTTTCCTTTCATGGTTTTTCCGCAATGGTCGACAAAACGAAAATGTCGACCTTGTCCGTACAAGAGCCGATGTTTATGCCATGGCCGGAAGAATTTCCTTTTGAACTTAGCGAGCTTGAAAAAGGGGCGGGCTGTATCCATTTTGCCAGGGTACGTGCTGTAGAAAGACGCCCGGTGATGTATGAACTTACTTTTGTGCCCAATCTCAATTTGCCCCGTTTTGTACGTCAATTTAAACTGAATCAATCCTTTTTTGAATTCCTAGCAAAAGAATACCAACTTGAAATCACGGGCATGGAACAACAAATCTGGGCTGTTGCAGCCAATTCCTTGCACACCCAACATTTGCAAGTTGAATCCAACACTCCCTTGCTAAAAATCAATCGAAAATACCACAGCAACCGCAGCCACCTCAATTTGTACAGCACCCTTTATTGCAATACCGAAAAGTATGCACTAGGCAATACGAGTGGTATTTTAAATCAGTCCATATGACCAGCAAACCCATTCCCGTACCCCAAATTCGTGGACATTACACGGGAGGCCACGAATGGATTCCTGCCGGGGAATCCAACCTTGAAGTATATTCTCCACTGGATGGCACCCGCTTGGGAGGGGTACCTATCGCTATTCCTTCAACCATCGATGAGGTGGTAAAAAATGCCAATACCGCTTTCAAAACCTGGTCAACGACACCCTTAAAAGACAGAGTGCAAGTCCTTTTTCGCTTTAAAACCTTGCTCGAAAAGCATCATGCTGAATTGGCAGATTTGATTCAGGTCGAAAACGGCAAAACCTGGACAGAGGCCAAAGCGGAAATAGATAAGGGCATTGAAGTATTGGAGTTTGCCTGTTCTTTACCCCAAATTTGGGATCAGGGCCTACTGGAAGTCAGCACCGGGGTAAGTTGTCAATACGAACGCTACCCGCTTGGGGTGGTTTTGTCCATTGTACCCTTCAACTTCCCGGCCATGGTGCCCATGTGGACAATTCCGATCGCCATTGGTTGTGGCAACACGTTTATCCTCAAACCTTCGGAGTTGGTTCCCTTGACTGCCGTCCGCCTGGCCGAATTGTTTAACGAAGCTGGCCTGCCTCCCGGCGTATTTAACGTGGTACATGGCACCCGAGAAACCACGGAATACCTCATCGATCATCCAGGCATCACTGCCCTGAGTTTTGTAGGCTCCACCAAAGTGGCACGTATGGTCTATCAACGCGCCGCAAATCTGGGCAAAAGAGCACTAACCTTAGGTGGCGCAAAAAACCACCTGGTAGTAGTACCCGACGCCGACCCCGAAATCACCGCTAAAAATGTGGTCGCATCGGCAATGGGCTGCGCTGGCCAACGCTGCATGGCGGCTAGTGTCCTTATTTTGGTAGGTGACACCGGAACCATCCTGGATCAAATTGTTGAAGAGGCCAAAAAAATCAAGGTTGGGGAGGACTTAGGTGCGGTGATCAGCGCTGCGGCCAAAGAGCGGATTGAAGGCTACATCAATCGTGCCGAAGGTGCCGGGTATACCATTTTGCTAGATGGCCGAGGCGCTTCTGTAAAGGGTAAAGAAGCTGGCACCTACGTAGGGCCAACCTTGATTGAAGGAGTTCTCCCCGGTGATGAGTGCGCCTGCGATGAAATTTTCGGCCCGGTACTCTCCATCATCCACACCCAAACCCTGGATGAAGCCATTGCCATCGAAAACAGCAATCCCTATGGCAACGCCGCTTCCATTTACACCAGCTCCGGCGCAGTAGCCCGCTATTTCAGCGAAAGAGCCAATGCTGGCATGGTAGGAATCAACATCGGAGTCCCGGTTCCCCGCGAACCCTTTTCTTTCGGGGGCTGGAACGACTCCAAATTTGGCCACGGCGACATCACCGGCATGGACGGCGTCCGCTTTTGGACCAAGCTCAAAAAAATCACCACCAAATGGACAGCCTCCGCATCCCAAAACTGGATGAGCTAGATAGTGTTTGGGTGTGAGGTGTGATAGTGTGAGTGTGTTGGCCTTCCACCGCCTGAAAGTTACCGCCAACCCACAAGAAAGGGTGTGAGTGTGAAGTGTGATAGTGTGAGTGTGTTGTCGCCAGTGCGCAAAACCTTACTTAAGCTTAAACAAAAAATCCTGCGTTACCCGCCAACCCACGGAGTTATCCGTGGGAGGCCACCCATAGACTCAACCCACGGATTTATCCGTGGGATGTATATCCGTGGGCGATATATCTGTGAGAGATATATCCGTGGGCGATATATCTGTGAGAGGTATATCTTGGGAGACATACAAACATCATGAAAGCAGCCATCTACCACGGCAAAGAAGACCTCCGCGTCGAAAACATCGCCGACCCCAGCCTAGCCGAAGGCGAAATCCTCCTCGCCATCGAGGCATGCAGCGTCTGTGGCACGGACCTGCGCACCTACCGCAATGGCGATAAAAAAATCACTCCGCCTCGGGTCCTAGGCCACGAGTTTTGTGGCAAAGTCATCGAATCCCGCAACCCCAGCGCCAATGTCCAGGTCGGCGACCGAGTAGTCATGTACATTGTACTCTCTTGTGGCGAGTGCAAATATTGCCGTGCCGGGCGCGAAAACCTCTGCATCAGCCGCACCACCATGTCCTACCACTACGATGGTGCCTTTGCACCTTATGTGAAGGTTCCGGCTCGGGCAGTGCAGCGGGGTAGCCTCTTTAAAGTCACCACAGACCAAAGCTCCCAACAGATGAGTCTAGCGGAACCATTGGGTTGTGTGACCAATGCCCACACCCACCTGGGCATTGGTTTACAAGATCGGGTAGCCGTTATTGGTGCTGGCCCGATTGGTGCCATGCACGCTGTGTTGGCTCGCCTCCAGGGTGCCCAATCGGTGCATCTATTCGACATCAATCAGAAGCGCCTGGATATGATGACCCGTTTTGACATAGACGGTACCATCCTGAGTGATCAGGAAGGCTCTCATCTTGCTGAGGCATTGGAACTTACCGCAGGAGAAGGTTTTGACGTGGTCATTGTCGCCGTCAGTAGTGCCTTGGCCCAGGCTGATGCTTTGGAAATTGCGGGCAAGGGCGCTCGGGTGGAATTTTTTGGCGGCTTACCCAAATCCAATCCTACTGCGCTGTTGAACACCAACCACCTGCACTACAAAGAATTGATGGTTAGTGGTTCTTACTCTGAAAAAATCAGTGATTTCCGCACAGCTTATCACTTGATCCAAAGTGGTCGTTTTCCCGCTGATCGCTTCATCACGCACGAACTGCCCCTAGACCGTATTCACGAAGCCTTCACCATGATGGAATCCGGTGAAGCCCTCAAAGTATGCATCAACCCTCAATTGTAATCCCATGAACCAAACTACGATCGATTCCTTAGTAGGTAAAGAATGGGGGCTTTTCATCGATGGCCAGGTTGTATCTGCTTCCAACGATGAATTGGATGCTGTTTATTCCCCTGCCAATGGCAAGTTGATTGCCCAGGTCGCTGTCGCCAGCCCCGGTGATGTGAATACAGCTGTACAAAGCGCTAAACTCGCTTTTAAAAGCTGGTCAGCACTGCCTGCTCAGGAACGGGAAAAAATCATGCGTCAGGCAAGTGCCTATGTGCGCACCCAGGCGGATCGCATTGGTGCCTTGATGGCTTTGGAGCAAGGCAAACCCTTTGCCCAAAGTCGTAGTGAAGTCCTCTCTTCTTGTGATCTTTTGGACTATTATGCTGCTGAAGCAGTACGTGTAGAAGGTTACGTCAACCCTACCGAAAAAAACAGCTTATATTCCTGGGTAACCTATCAACCCGTCGGGGTATGTGGCCTGATTACGCCTTGGAACTACCCGGTCAGTTTACTTAGTTGGAAATTGGGGCCTGCCCTGGCTACGGGCTGTACGGTTGTGGTGAAACCAACGGAAGTAACTCCACTATCGCCTTGGGCTTTTTGTCAGGCTTTGACGGAGGGTGGAATCCCGGCTGGCGTCATCAACGTCATCGCGGGTGCTGGGCAGGTAGGTGCTGTTTTGATAGACCATCCCGACGTGGCCAAAATTGCCATGACTGGCTCGACTGAAACCGGGAAAAAGATCATGCAGGTTGCGGCCAGGCAACTCAAAAAAGTCTCTCTGGAATTGGGCGGCCACTGCCCAGCCATTGTTTGTGCAGATGCCGATTTAAATCTTGCTGCGGAAGTGATTTCCTACAAGGGCTTTCGCAACATGGGGCAGTCTTGTAGTAGCGTCAATCGGGTGTATGCCCATCAATCCATCCACGATGAATTATTGGAAAAAATTTGTGCCAAAGCCCGGCAGTTCAGCATTGGTGATGGCATCAGCGAACCCAACTGCGACCTTGGCCCGATGACTACTGCTGCAACGCTCGAAAAAGTGGAACGGCATGTTGCTGACGCCCTGGCTAAAGGGGCAGTATTGCACGAAGGTGGGAAACCCCCTGAAGGAGAACAATATCAAAAGGGCCATTATTACTTGCCCACTGTGCTCAGCAAGGTTAGCCCTAAAATGTTGTTGATGCAGGAAGAAACTTTTGGGCCAGTGGTACCTCTAGATACCTTTGATACCCTGGACGTAGCCATCCAAAAAGCCAACGACAGCGCCTACGGCCTTTGCGCCTACCTGTTTACCCGGGATTTTGCCACTACGATGAAAATGAGTCAAGCCCTTGAATCCGGCACAGTCTGCGTCAACAATGGTGCCGTCAATACGCCATATGCCCCTTACGAAGGTTGGAAAGATAGCGGCTTTGGCTCTGAGCTTTCCCGTAAGGCCATTTTTGAGTACCTGAAAACCAAACACGTTAAAGTAGCTTTTTAAAAGGCTGTGAACCCAAAAAACAGAACCATGCTCCTTTCTCCTACCCAATCCCGGCAATTGCTCAACCATGCTTTTGAACACAATTACGCCATCCTAGCCATCAACGCCGATAGCCACGCAGCAGTGACCGACTGCCTGGAAGCCGCCCGCCTGGCCGATGCGCCAGTGATTATCGAAACCAGCCTTTGGCAAATCAAGGGGCACAGTTACGGTTTTGGTGATCCAATCCTGGGCGTAGCCCGCTATTTGGCCGATTTGATGGTCTTGGCCAACAGTGAACGGTATCAACACATCCCGGTGATTTACCATACCGACCACATCAAAGGGCCGGAGACGATTGGGATACTTCAGGCCGCCATTCAAGGCATCGAAGTAGGCCTGCATGGTCAAAGTTTGAAACTCTGTGCTTCGACCATTTCCCTGGATGCTTCGGATATGAGCGAGGAGCAGAACATTCGATACATGTTGCAATTGTGCCAACTCGCTGAGGAAGCAGGGGTGGATGTGACCCTAGAAATGGAATCGGCAGTAGATGATCGAATCACACCCGCTGATGAAACAGAGCGATTGATCGGTGCGGTAGAGGCAAAATATCCCGGCAAAATTGTCCTGTGGGCACCGGGCGTAGGCACTCAACACGGCTTTACTTCGGATGATGGGTATGCAGGTTTTCAAACCAAAACCATCGAGACCAATGTGCGTTTATTGCAACAACTGACTGGCCGGAACATTGGCATCGCCCTGCATGGATCTACCGGACTGTCTGCCGAAAAATTGAGCGCCGCGGCCAAATGTGGGGTGACCAAAGTGAACTGGTCCTCGGAGTCTTTGTTCCTGCGTTCAATGGCCGCGAAGCAATATTACCTGGAAAATGCGGATAAACTAGAACGTAAACACCCGGACTGGAAAAATACGGTGATGGACAATGGGGTGAGTGGGTTTGTGTCGGAGCGTTATGTACCGAAGGTGGTGGAGCGGATTCAAATATTAGGTGCTCAGGGTAAGGCCAGTTTCCTTAAGTTTTAATTAAAACATCCGTTTCCGTTTCATTATTTTCGTTATAGGGCGAAATACATGAAAAATCACTACCATGAAAAAGTCCAATTAACAAAAATAAGGTGGAGAAACTCAACAGTCGGGAATCAAACTCAAGATCATGGATAAAGCCTAACGCTGCGAAAACAATGTTTAGACAGATCCAGCCCAATAAACCCCAAAGTACCTTCGGGCGGACTAAGTAAAAGATTACCAGGATGCTATATGTGAGTTTGTCAAGCAGGATAAAATTTGTCAACTCTTTTTTTGCTGGATTAGTTACCAAGTAGACTATGGCTAAAATTTGGAAAACCACCATGAGACCTCGGATAATTTTTACATCGTTCGCACTCTCTTCATTGTGGTAAAGAAAGACTTGATACTTGTCTTCATCATCTCTTTTTTTGAGGAAAATCACCATAAAAGTAAAAATCACAACCTCTACAAAAGGTATCTGTAGCAGCCAATAGCCCCATGAAGGTCGCTCGCCTCTTTCAAATAAAAACTCCATTAAAAAACGACGATAATACCACAAGGCAGCAATTAACGCAGTCATTGCAGAAATAAGGTATAGGAAATATACAAGTTGGAGATTGAGTTTGCCCAAAGCATCATTTGCAAATCGGGTAGGATTGAAAATTTCAGTTATGGTACTGTTTACGCCCAGAATACAGGAATAAATGCTGAGGCGCAAGAAAATAAACAAAAAAGCAGCCCCCAATCGGGAGTAGGGCATAGTTAGGTCGACAACTGATGGATTAAACCTGCTTTTTTGAGCAAATAGAAGCGAAATCTCGGCAAGAAAAACGTAATAAACCATGGGTGCAATCAAACCAGACAACTTAAATTCATCACCCAGCGGCTCCAAATAATTTTCCCCACCTAATTCATTGTAAAAAAGGCTGATAAAAAAATTAAAATCCTGGCTGAATAATTTATTCGCCATCTCCAAGGGGGAATCTAAAAAAATGGGAACAATCATCAGTATCCAAATCCACAGTCGTTTTGGGCCAAATGCTAAAAAACCAAAGACAAAAAAAGGTGCTAAAGTGATGGGCAAGTGAAGCAGGAAAAAAGGTAGCCTGATATTTATAAGCGTAAAAAACAATACAAAAAACAGATTAACTGAAATGGCAATTAAAGCTTCTTTTCTTTTGTTAAAAACGAATCCAACGAAAAGAAAGGCTAACCAATCAGGAAAAGCTTTAGCCAGCCTAAGAATTAAACCTTGAATGGTTGATAGCTCCAGGATGGAGCCACTTTTACTCAGTATGTTTTGAAAATAACTATCCCACAATAAAAGAGGAATAACTGCTAAAACCATGAAAGGTAAGAAACGTAGGTATTTAGTCCGCATAAACTAATTTGTTAAAAGCAATTGATTTGGCTATGGCATAAAAATAATGTTATTTAATATTATTTAGGCATGGATCATATTGCTTTTTTTAAAAAGCAGCTTTGCTTCTACTTGTAATTTACTTTGCTAAGCATACTTTAAAGCCTCTAAATCTATTTTTTGCAAAAAAACACTCACTTTTTTTGTTTCCTAGTCAACCCATACCCCAGCAAGCCCACCCCCAGCGCCCCCAAAATCCCAAAGGTCGACGCCACTGCCGGGTTCCTCACCGTCCCTTGCAAATACGGACTAATCCCCCCAAAATAAGTCCCAAAATGCAGTACAAAAGCCGTTAAAGCCGCCATCACCACCACCCAGCGGGGGACATCCTTCAAAAAAATCCCAAACAGCACCGGAATAAAGGCCGTAGAAAAGAAGCCATACACGCCCAATTGCGCAAAAATGCCTACGCTCAAATTGGGGTGCTGCAATTGTTGCCAGGAAACGGTGATTGCCACTGCGGCTAACCCTACAATCACCAGTCGATTGAGGAAAATATAGGTCCGATCATTGGGAATAAACTGGCCAAACAGCGGCTTGATAATATCCGAAGTTACCGTCGTCGACAACGCCTGAATCAAGGCCTCCAAAGTGGAAAGCCCCGCACTCAATAGCCCCAAAATCACAATCAAACCCGCCCATACTGGAAACTCCCGCACCACGTAAGCGGACATGATGGCGTCCATTTTGATGGGCTGTCCATCCACTTGTAAATCAGGAAACATCAGGCGGGCGTAGAACCCCGCAAAAACCACCAGGAAAAAAGTCATTTGAGCTAGAGAGCCTACCCACAAATAACGGTTCACATCTTTGTCATCGCGCAACAACAGCGACTTGGTGATGAGGTGTGGTTGACAAACGATAGCCACCCCGATCACAAAATTACAAATGACAATCTCAAAAAAATCGCGGTAAAGGGGGCTGCTCGCATTGGGAAACTGGGCCAATGTAGGTGAAATCGCACCCAATTGCTCCCAAAAAGAATTGACTCCTTTGGACAGGTGATCATAGCCCGAAAACAACAACATCACCGCCACCAATAATTTGATCAAGGCCTGTAAGGTATTGGTGTACACCATGGAATTGGCCCCGCCGAACATCATGTAACTGAATACAAACACCACCATCCCCACCAAAACTTGAAATTCTCCCATTCCCAACGCCTGAGCCAATACTTTGGTGAGCCCCACACAAATGAGCACGATGAAACTGAGCAAAAGCAAAGATAAAAAAGCAAAAAACAGCGCAAAGCCCTTGCTTTCATACCGTTGACCGATCCATTGCGCCATCGTCAGTGCTTTTACAGTTTTGCCATAACGTCGAAAACTTTTGGTCAAAACGATTTGGGATAAAAACAAGCCCGCTGGCATACACAAGCCAAAGGCCACAAAAGCACTCCAGCCGTACAAGGAAACAAATCCAGGATTGATGATAAATGTAGCGGCACTCGTCGTGGCGGTGGCCAGCGACAATCCCACTGCGTAAGGCGAAAATCCTTGCCCGACTGCATAATCAGCCATGGATTTGGTGCGCATCGCCCCACGAATCACAAAGAACAAAATGACTGCGGTATAAGCGAGTAGCAGACCAACGGTGGCCATGAACCAGGAACTATTGTGCATGATGGCAGTTTTTTTAAGTCAAGCAGCAGCAAGCCTGAATTTTATTGGGCTGATTGCCGATTTTTCCAAATCAAAGAAAGGTAAGCGAATAGGCATTCAATAGTTAGTACAAAAAGTCACTGCCCTTGACTTAAACTTTTTTAAGGAAAAATATTTGTTTAAAAAATTGATTGTTAAGTTATTAAGATGCCATTTTTGTAATGAGACCGTAATGATGAAAAACCAGGAATAGCATTAGCCTCCGAACAATTGATGAAAAAATTTTACTTTTAG
Source organism: Haliscomenobacter sp. (assembly GCF_041740695.1). Classification (GTDB taxonomy): domain Bacteria; phylum Bacteroidota; class Bacteroidia; order Chitinophagales; family Saprospiraceae; genus Haliscomenobacter. The sequence continues at coordinate 21,282 of NZ_JBGSLK010000096.1, forward strand.
TCAAACACTCCTTAAAACCTGCGTCATGTTCATCATTGAAACCTATCCAATTGCAGTATTTTTCTGCATAATCACCATGTTGTGCTGGGGTTCCTGGGCCAATACCCAAAAATTGGCTGCGGCCAACTGGCGTTTTGAGCTCTTTTATTGGGATTATGTGTTGGGTATCTTGCTCTTATCCCTGCTCTTCGCTTTTACCTTTGGCAGTATGGGCAGTGAGGGCCGCTCGTTTATGGTTGATGTACAGCAGGCCGATTCGGCAAGTATTCGCTCGGCCATTTGGGGCGGAATCTTATTCAACGCCGCCAATATTTTGCTCGGCGCGGCCATTGCCATAGCTGGCATGTCGGTTGCTTTTCCCGTAGGGATCGGTTTGGCGCTGGTGGTGGGTGTGATTGTCAATTACCTGGATGCTCCAGTGGGCAACGCACTGATGTTGTTCGGAGGCGTAGGATTGATTGGGGTGGCAATTTTACTCAATGCCAGTGCCTATCGCAAGTTGTCGAGTAGCACCGGAGGTGTTTCAACCAAAGGGTTAGTGCTATCGGTGATTGCTGGAGCTTTGATGGGCTTGTTTTACAAATACGTAGCCAATTCTATGTTTCCCGATTTTACCCAACCGCTGCCGGGCAAGTTGAGCCCTTATTCAGCGGTAGTCCTTTTTTCGATCGGTATCCTGCTGAGCAATGTGCTGTTCAACAGCTTGTTGATGTGGCGTCCTTTTGTAGGTGCCCCGGTGACGTATGCCGACTATTTTCGGGGTAACCTCAAAAATCACCTGACCGGAGTACTAGGCGGTATAATTTGGTGCATTGGGATGTCATTCAGCATCATCGCTTCAGATAAAGCCGGACCAGCCATTTCTTATGGCCTTGGGCAGGGCGCAACCATCGTGGCAGCACTTTGGGGAATTTATATTTGGAAGGAATTTAAGGGAGCACCCGCTGGTACCAATATCTTGCTGAATAGTATGCTCTTGTGTTACATTATTGGCCTGGGCTTGATCATCGCGGCCCGCTAAAATTAAAATCAGATGCCCAAAATACTCGTTATTGGCAGTTCGAACACCGACATGGTGGTCAAAACCAGTCGTTTCCCTCAACCCGGCGAAACCATCATCGGGGGGGAATTTTTCCTCTTTCCAGGTGGCAAAGGGGCCAATCAGGCGGTAGCGGCAGCCCGGATGGGTGGCCAGGTGGATTTTATCGCCAAAGTGGGCCAGGATATTTTTGGCCAACAAGCCATTGAGGGCTTTGCCCACGAAGGCATCAATATTGCCTACATCATGAGCGACCCCAAACTGGCCTCCGGTGTAGCCCTCATTACGGTGGATGCTACTGGCGAAAACGAAATTGTGGTAGCTCCCGGTGCCAATGCCGCCCTGAATCCTGGTGATCTAGATCGTGATGACGCAGCTTTTGCGGAGGCGGATTTGGTGTTGATGCAATTGGAAACACCCCTGGATACCCTGCTGCATGCGGCTCAAAAGGCTCACGCACTGCAAAAGAAATTTGTGCTCAATCCAGCTCCCGCCCAGGATTTACCCGCCGAGTTGTATCCATTACTCTTTTTGATTACCCCCAATGAAACCGAAGCCAGCCTATTGACTGGGATTGCCTTGGACAATGATGATGCGCTACCACAGGTCGCTGAAGCATTGTTGCAAAAGGGAGTAGCCAACGTCATCATTACCCTGGGGGCAAAAGGGGCCTATTTTCACAATGCCAGCCAGCAGTTTAAAATCCCTGCGCTAAAGGTACAGGCCGTGGATACTACCGCCGCTGGCGACGTGTTTAATGGTGCCCTTGCCGTTGCCTTGGCTGAAGGGATGGACTGGCCCCAGGCCATCGATATGGCTTGCAGGGCAGGGGCGATTGCGGTGACGCGGATGGGGGCGCAGGCGTCGGCACCTTTTAGGGAGGAGCTTTGATCATTTTTTTTCACCACCTAAGAAACCTAAAACACTGAAGAAACACCTTAGTTATGGCATTACCAAAGCTCTAATATTTCAATTCTACGTCCTTGAAATTGAATTTTGTCGCCAACTTTTTTTCCCAATAGAACTTGTCCTAGTGGAGCGGCGGCAGACAAAACGTACACCGCTTTGCCCTCGTGCATGATTTTACCCAAACTTACCGCCAGGTAGTAATAGCCTTCATTGCTGCGCAATAAAGATCCGAGCTGAATGCTGCTGGAGTAACCATTTGAAGGATTCAATTGCTCCAATTGCAAGCGCAGTTCCTGCGATTGAGCCAATTGTTGGGCAAATTTGTCTTTTTCCAATTGCATCATGGCCCGCCCCGTTTCGTATTTATCACCAACACTGCTTTTGGTTTCCTGATTGGCAGAGTTTTGGGCGTCTTCCATAGCCTGTGTGGCGGCAGCAATGCTTTGATCAATGCGCGCCAGGCAGGCTTGATGCAAGGTTATTTTGAATGTGGACATACCTAGCATGGTGCAATTACATCTTCAGTCCCCGTCGTTTGATCTCATCTGCCACCAGGCGATACTCGCGGCTCATGTCACCCGTTACCGAGCTATTTTCCTGAGCCCGACGGATCAGGTAGGGAACCACCTCGCGCACAGAACCGTACACCACGTATTTAGCAGCGTTAAAACCAGCAGCGGCCAGGTTGAAGGTCAGGTTGTCGCTCATGCCGTACAGTTGGCAAAAGTACAAATTGGGGTGATTGCGGGGAATGCCACGTTCTACGATTAATTGTGCTTGCAAATAGGCGCTCTCCGCATTGTGGGAAGCGTTGCAAGACGCAATCCGATCGTAGTGCTCGATGCAAAAGCGCAAGGCGGTATTGTAAGCGTCATCGCTTGCTTCTTTGGTAGGATGAATAGGGGAGGCGTAGCCCATTTCTTCGGCACGTTCCCGTTCTTTCTCCATGTAGGCACCTCTGACGAGTTTAACGCCCAAAAGGTAACCTTCATTTAGCGCCCGCTCGGCTAGGTCGTACAAATATTGCAAACGATCGTGGCGGTACATTTGGCAAGTGGTGTATACCACAACCCGTTCGCTATTGTAACGCTTCATCATCATTTCCGCCAAATGATCAATGGTTTCTTGAATCCAGGACTCTTCAGCATCAACAAATACTGCCATTCCTTTGCTGGAAGCAGCGTGGCAGATTGCGTCCAAACGACGGAGGATACTTTTGTACTCGGCTTTGGTTTCGTCCGTAAAAGCGACTCCAGCCTGAATGCTCTCCAGGAGTTCAAAACGGCCCAAACCACTGACTTTGACACTGATGATGGGCACGGCATCCTGCGTAGCTGAAAATTCGATGCTGCGCAGGTTTTCGTTCATGCTATGATTCAGTTCAGCTTCTTCCTCTTTGGCTTCGGCACCGTAGTCCAGGATAGACTTGATGTTGGAGCGTTTGAGGCGGTCGATGGTTTTTTGTACTTCGAGTAGGGTAGTGCCTCCACAAAACTGTTCAAAGATGGTGTTTTTGATGGCACCCGTTACAAATGGCAGGTGGAGTTTGATGGCGGCCAGTCCAATTTTGGAGCCAATTCCTACCAGCCATTGTTTGTTCATCATGCCGAATAACCAGGCTGTTTTATTCAATTCTTTGTCAGTACGGTCGGCAAAGGCAATTTCAGTATTGGAGAAATCCAATTGTAAGTCCTTGGTTAGGTTGAGCATATCTTTTATGAAATTTGGCATTTGGTCTATTGATTTGCGGGTTGGTCCGCTGGAGTTTTCCATATTTCCCAAGCTTTTTCGGCCTGACCATAGAGCATTTCCAGTCCATTTTTCACCGGAAGGCCTCGGGCCAGTCCACGTTGCATAAATTCAGTCGTTTCAGGATTGTACACCAAATCGTACAATAAGTGTCCTTGATTTAGTTGATCGTAGGGCAAATCCGGGCAGCTCTCCACTTTTGGGGCCATCCCGAGTGGGGTTGTATTGATGATGAGCGGAAAACGCTCAATGTGGGCATACACTTCTTCATAACTCACTTGCCCATCCTGCGGTTGGCGGGAAGCGATGGAATAAGGTATATTTAACTTTTGCAGGACAAAAACAACTGCTTTGGCCGCACCACCGGTTCCCAAAATCAAGGCATGCGTTGGTGCTGAACGATTTTCCTGCAAAAAAGACAACAGTGAAGATTCAAAACCAAAAACATCCGAGTTATAACCGATGAGTTGAGTACCGGAAAACTTAATAACGTTTACAGCCCCCACTGCCGCTGCGCTCTCATCCAAAGAATCTAAAAAAGGAATGATTTGTTGCTTGTAAGGGATGGTGACGTTCAGGCCTTGCAGGTTGGGGAATGCGGCCAGTAACTCCGGCAAACGTTCGATGCGCTCGATGGGAAATAACTCATATTGGGAGTCAGAAATGCCCTCCCGGACAAATTTTTCAGAAAAATACTTGCGGGAAAAAGAATGACTCAGTGGATAACCAATTAAGCCATACAGCTTCTTAATGCTGCGGAGATTTGGATCAGGTTGCCAGTGCATATTTGTTTGGAATACGCGCTAAAGGTAAGGCTTTTTTGGAAATAAGCAATTTTAGGTGAAATTAGCTGAGTTCCAACTCTCTAGTTTGATCAGCAATTTGTTTTTGGCTTTTAATGTGAAAAGGACAGGTTTTGCTGGAGATTTCCGCTTTGGCCGCAGTTTTCCAGACTGGCGTATTGTAAAAATAATTGGGCGTCAATACCTCATTGTCCCATTCCTGGTGAAAGACGGTCATGCTTGAACCTGACATTGGTGGGACAATCCATGCCCAATCCGCTTGGACGGTTCGCCCTTCCTGTTCTTCATGCTCTGTAAAACGAATGAATTGTTCCGCCGCAGTATGGTGATCAACCAAACTGACCCCAGCGCTTTTGAAGGAATGTAAAACGGCGAGGTTTAACTCCAACATGGCCCGGTCTTTCCATAACTGCTGATTGGAACGGATATCCAGCTTTAGCTTTTCTGCAATAATAGGAAGCAGATTATACCGGTGGGTATCCCCGAGATTGCGAGAGGCTATTTCAGTCAGCATGTACCAACCGTTGAAGGGCGCGCAGGTGTAGTGGAGGCCCCCAATTTCCAGTACCATGTCGGCTATGAGCGGCACGGCGTACCATTTTAGGCCTAGTTGGGCAAACCAGGCATATTCGGGATGGGTAAGTGCGACTTCAAGAACGGCGTTGCGAGGAATTTCAAATAATTTGGGACTTTGTTCATTCACTTGGATCACCAAAGGCAAGACATCAAAGGCGCTGCCCTGCCCTTGCCAACCCAACTCCTGACAGATTTTGGTGAATTCAATTTCGGCAGGATCACCTACTACTTGTCCGTTTTGCTCATAACCTGCATAATGGACGATTTTAGAATTCCACAAGCGGATGGACTTCCCTGGGAGTAGTAGCTCCGCTCTGAAAATACTGATGTAAGGCCGAATTTTGCCCTGATTACTAGCCAGGTGCAGGTGTTCTACAATGGCTTCGAAAATGTCCTGTTCATCATTGAGGTGCCGTAAGTCACGCACTTTCAGAGATTTCCAAAAGAGGCGGCCAATGCAGCGATTGCTGTTGCGCCAGGCCATTTTGGCTCCGTATTCCAGTTCGATTGTTGTTTGCCAATAAGTTCCCTTACTGTCAATTTCAGCTTTGATTTGTGCGAGGCGAAACCCAGGATCACCCAGGCCTTTTTCAAGGTAATAATCACGGTAAAAGCTTTGCGCTTTTGCCCACAGGTTGTCCGGGTATTCTACCATTGTTCTTCAGCTACTTGGTTCAATAGCTTTGCACAACGACGCTGTAGCGTAGATTGTTTACCAAACCAACCTGGATTATTTGGAAATTTTGCGAATTGGTGTCAACATGACTTTGCGAAATTCTACTTCGGAACCTTCAGCCTGGAGCGCAATTTGCCCTTTGGTAGCAGTGGCGTTGGAGCCATGATTGACCAAATCCCCATTCAGCCATACTTTTACTTCGGCATTCAGGCATTCGATGGTCATGCTGTTCCATTCACCCAGGGGTTTTTCGGAACCATCGGTGAGGTTCACAATGCGCCGTTCTTTGCCTTCAGTGATGCCCCATTTTTCTTTGGGCCCACGTCTTTTTTCCATTTCGGGCACGCTGATGTCTTCCACAATGCACCAGAAGTCGCCAGCATTTTGGTGCATCATTTGCACTTCGATGGATTTGGGAAACATGCTGTACAAAGCGCGTGGGGTAGAAGCATGCACAAGCGCGCCGCAGTTGCCGGGTTTGCCAGCAAAGCGGTATTCTATCTCCAGTCGATAATTTTGATGAATGGCATCGGTAATGAGGTGCCCACCCGGAGTACCCATACTCACCAACAGTCCATTGCGCATCAGAAAGGGGCTTTTTAGGTTAGGATCCTTGTCCATGTCAGGCACATCGACGTGCCAACCACTGAGGTCTTTACCGTTGAACAGGCTTCGAGCCTTTGAATTGGAGGTGTTGGCCGATTTGCAACAAAACAAACCACAGGCCAGGGCAATGATGATGAAAGGTTTCATAATGCGTTGTACAAGTTAAGCTAGCTATTCTCAGGTGAAAAGTAGCACTTTACTTGCCAATGAACAAATCTCCAAACGTAATACTGATGGTGACATTGGGATAATATTCCTTGTTGGGTTTAAAGGTGATCTTTTTAATGCCCGTATCCTTCATATCCAAGAGTTTGAATTTCAGATCGTTGGGGTAGTCAACCCGCCCATTTTGTACGCTAAGGTTATATGAAAAGGCACCAGGTTGGAGGGTATGGATAAACACGTTTGATTTGTCTGCTTTTAGATTGAAATCGAGGAGTTGATCGGTTGCGAAAAAGTTGAGGATGCCATATTGAGCATTGATGTCGTAACGGCCACGCATGTGTTTGAGGGTGATGTCGGAACGGCGCGAAACAACTTTGATGTTGCCGTCCAGATTGTCGGCAAAAAGATCTCCAAAAGATGTATTGATGTCGATGTCGCCGATGATGTTTTCCAGACCAATGCGACTGAAGCGGGTATTCAGCTTTAAACTGCTCATCAGGTCTTTGGCATCAATCAGCCCGTAGTTGTTTTTGATGTAAATGGGGCAATCCTCCGGCATCATGATGATGTAAACAGCCTTCATCTGTGATTGGGGCTCAGGGCTGCCTTCGGGTACATCGAGGTAATTGCGGAGGTAAATTTTATTCTTTTCCTTGTTGGTGATGTAGCGCATTTTTTCCAGGTCTTTTTCGGCCTGTTCTTTTTTGCTGTGTTTGGCACTGAGCTCGATTTGGACCTTGATTTCGGGTTTGCTCCAGGTTTCAACGCGTACTTCGGCCCGTTCACCCTCTATATTCAGGGAGTAACCATCGCGGTAACTGAAACTTTTGTCGATGCGTTTGGTAACCACTTGCAGGGCAGCGCTACTTTGAGCCATCACCAAATGTAAAATGCTCCAGAAGCCAAGACTCAGAAAAATACGGAATTTCATGAACTGCATATTTACTCGTTACTTAACGGTTTAGGAGGTTTGAATTTTTTCGACCATGGCTTTGACCACCCGGCTGCGATCCTGCTCCAGCTCGCTGAGTTCGCGGATCAAATCCGGGTCTTCGCCATACCGTGCCATTACGTCCTTGAGTTCAGTTTTAGCGGCGTTGAGTTCTTTGAGCTCGTTCTCTAGCGCACAATCCTCCTCGTTTTGAGCCTGGTACTTGCAGAAGTTAGCAAAGAGGGTTTGCACCTCTTGTACATCTGCCTCGGCGTCATCCCAGTCGCGGGGAGAATTGATCGGAGCAACTTTTTCTTCACTGTAGGCGTAGCTGACTTGGCCACGGGTTTGATTCCATTGATAAAGTCCCAAAGCCGCAGTGACCACTATGGCCACTCCTGCTGCTACACTCCAGCTCCAGGTAGACAAACGGCGGATTTTACCACCGCGTGCCAATTCAGCCTCAATGCGCCCCCAGATGGCATCGGGAGCAGTATAAGTAGGCAACTCCGCGATGGCCTGATGAAGGTACCCATCCTGCTCGAGGTGTTGCTCAATGCGGTCCCAGACGAATTCTGGTGCCCGGTGTTGGGGCAATTGCCGCAAAGCGTCTTTTAGGTTTTTTTCATTCAAATGTTCCATCGTTATTCGGGTTTACCCAGGGTTTCCCGCAGGCGTTTTTTGGCATAAAACAATTGTGACTTGGAGGTACCCACGGTGATGCCCAACAAATCGGCAACATCCTGGTGGCCATAACCTTCTACTTCGATGAGGACGAACACGGTACGATAACCAGTAGGCAGAGCCAAAATGGCTTTTTCAAGGTATTCGGCATCCAGGCGATGGCTCCAACTGATGCTGATGTCGGGTGGGACTTGATCCAGTGAGGCAGTGTGCTGCTCTTTTTTGATCTTACTCAAGGCGGTGCGTACCACAATGGTTTTGATCCAGGCCCCCAAGGTTGATTCTTGACGGAACCCACTGAGGTGCCGAAATACCTTAATGAAGGCGTCCTGAAGTACATCTTCTGCGAGATCATAATCCCCTGTTACGCGATAGGCCACAGTGTACATCGCGTTTTTGTAACGCTCGTACAGTGTTTTCTGCGCCAGGCGATTCTGCTCCAGGCATCCTTGAATGAGGTCGGCTTCCGTCATACTGATTGTGTAGGGCATCGGCTCGGTATCCTTTTGTTTTGTGATTAAAGAGTCGATCGATGGAATGATGGTTGTATCTGGGGCTAAAAATAGCGAGATTTGCTTGGCTTTGATACTGCGGCTTCAATCTATACGTTTATTTGCCATCTTCCTTCCCAAATTTCCCCTTTTCCTGTCCCGCAATAAATTTTGTACAAGCTGTATATTTAACTACCTTTACTGTACAAAATTCACTACACTGCGTTAGGACCTGCACACAAGTCATGATGGAAAACCTTTAGAAAAGAGTTTACAGGGTTTACTTAATTTTATCGCTATGCAACGCAAGGTTTTGGCAGTATGGTTCAGCGCGCTGGCGTTGATAATGACGACGACCGCACTATCCGCTCAAGAGCGCTTGAACAATGCCCCCATGAGTGCCCGTTGGGCAAACATTACTACGGAAAAATTACCACGCTTCTCGCTCAACAAAACGCTGAAAGAAGATCGCCTCAAACCGGGCAATCGCTTCGCAGCGCCCTTATCCATTGATTTGGGTTTGGAAAATGCAGGCACTTGGGAAAGCGCCTCCGATGGTGCCAGCGTATGGCGCATGAAAGTACAGTCCAAATCAGCACTGGGTTTGATGTTGCTTTTTGACGAGTTTTTTATCCCGCCTGGAGCGCTGCTCCACGTTTACCATGCCGATGGGCAATTGATGCAAACCTACAATGGGCTGGACAATCAGGCGAATGGTAAATTCCTCATTGGTTTGGTGCGCGGAGAATCGGCGCAATTGGAATACATCGAACCGCCAGAGTTCAAAGGCCAGGGGCGCTTGCACCTGTTTCGAGTAGATCATGCTTACCATCAGGACAATCTGGAAGCAGCCAATTTTGACGTTTCTGGAAAACTGAGCATTGAGTTGGGTTTCGGATCTTCGGCACCTTGCAATGTCAACGTCAACTGCGAAGAAGGTACTGATTATGCGACCGAGAAACGTGGCGTTTGTCGCATTGTGGTGATTGTCAAGGAAGGAACCGGGGTTTGTACCGGTAACCTGATGAACAATACCAAGCAGGATGGTCGCCCCTTGTTGCTGACCGCTTTTCACTGTCAGGATGGATATACCCCACTTTACGACCTATGGCGCTTTGATTTCAATTACGAAAGCAAAACTTGTGACAACCCTAGCAAAGAACCACAATGGCAAACCTTATTGGGGGCAAAATTGCTGGCCGGGCGGCAAATGAGCGATTTCCTTTTGCTCGAATTGTCCAATAGTATTCCACAATCCTTCAAAGCTTATTTTTTGGGTTGGGATCGCCAACGGGAAGCCCCTAGCTCCGCAGCGTTCATTCATCATCCACAAGGTGACATCAAAAAAATCTCGATCGATAAAGGGCCACTCATCGTGAACCCTACGGCTATACAGTGGAACAACAATGTCAATACTCCGGCCAATTTCCATTTGCGTATGGACATTGACAAAGGGGCTTTTAAAGTTGGATCTTCGGGGAGTGGACTGCTGAATGAGAAAAAAAGGGTAGTGGGCCAGTTGCACGGTGGGAAAGACACCTGTGATCAGCCGATCGGTTATTTTGGTCGTTTGTTCGTATCCTGGGATGGATCAGATCAGGCCAATGCTCGTTTGAAAGATTGGTTGGATCCCTCAGACCTGGCCCCGGATACGCTGGATGGTATCGAAAATCCGGTTAAAGGGGGGGGTACTATCAGTGGCACCGTAAAAACTGAAAAGGGCATTGCGATTGCCAATGCGCGGGTTCAAATATTGGGCTCCAGTGGAGTGACCATTACTACTTTGACCGATGATTTGGGCAATTTTTCAGTGGATAATATTCCGATGGGAGAAACCTATGAAATTGGTGCAGGCAAAGCTGATGAGTACGACAATGGATTGTCTACCCTGGATATGATTCGGGTGCAAAAACACATTTTAAATTTAGAAACCCTACCCAATGCCTATCAAATGATTGCAGCCGATGTCAACAACTCCGGCTCCATCAGCACCTTGGACTTGATTCAAATGCGCAAAGTGATTTTGAACCTGGACAACAAGTTCTCCTCTCCAATCTGGCTTTTTGTGCCCGCCACAAAGAATTTTGTGGATGCAAACGACCCCTTCAAGGGACTTGCCTCCGGCATTTATACCATTCCCGCCTTGAGTAATAAAAACACCACTTTTGACATCATCGGCATCAAATTTGGGGACATCAATGGGAATGTGGATGGAACGTATTGAGTGAAGAGTGAAAAGTGAAAAGCAAGTACACCATTTGGATTCCACCGTTTGGTATATTTTTTTCAACTCTTCACTCTTCACTCTTCACTCTTCACTCTTCACTCTTCACTCTTCACTCTATTGTTTCACCACACTCACCGTCTTACTACTTCCCTCCGCACTTTGCACTTGCACCCAATAATGACCTTTGGGCAGGTTTTCTCCAATTTGGATTTGGCCACTACCCGGTAGGAGTTGATACTTTTCAACGACCTTGCCAAGGGAATTGTATACCTGTAGTACTGCCGCATGCCCTTGATTTTGCCAATTGTAATTCAGGCGTAGAGACTGAAAAAATGGATTGGGGCTGGCACTCAGTTGTAAGGGCAATTGTTTGAAGTCGTGAAGGCCAGTGGTAAAGCCATCTGGGCGCAACTTTACATTTTGAATAGTTACTTTACCGTTGACAAAAATGACAGATAGGGTATCGGGTTGGTAACCTTCCTTGTAATATACTACCCGGTAGGTGCCACTTTGGGCAATACCTGTAGCATATTCTCCAGAAGTTTTGGAACGTTCAAGATTTACTTGTGGGGCTAATATTTGTACTTCCACCTCAGTTACCGGGTTGTTGGTGCGGGCGTCGGTGATCAGACCTTCCAAAAAGCAGGCTTTTTGGTAATTGGGTTTGAACACCCACAAACCAGTTTGAATATCCGAAGCAATCAACAAGCCACTGGGGAAATAAGGATAGATGCCCCAAACCCCGGCGAATCCACCATCAGGCCCAGGATAGGTATCGTAACTACCAACTTCGACCAGGTTAGTCGGGCGGCTGGCATCCACTATTTTTACCCCATCGGTATAATAGGCGGTTGGTAAAAATCCTTTCAAGTAATGGGTATTGTGCGGAACGACTCCGCGCCCGCGTGTAGCTGCTGCAGTGAATACGTCCAGCAATTCGATGTTGTTAAGGTCGCTCACATCGTATGCGTCAATGCTGGCATTGAGGCGTTCATCGGTGGTGAACAAGTACTTGCCATTATCGGATAACCAACTGTTGTGGGTGAAGCGAGAGGTGGTGGTAATGCTGTTCAAAAGCACCGGATTGGCTTTGTTTTTGGCATCTACAATACTCACCTTGCCATCGTAAATATCTGAACTCCAGACGGTATCTCCCCGGGCAAAGTTGTCGTGGGAATAGCCCGTCTTGAGTGCGCCCAGGTATTTTGGCGACTCCGGGTTGGCCTTGAGGTCGTACATTACCACGGCACCCCGGTTGACATTGCAACCAGAGAGGTACATTACCCCATTTTCATCAATCCAAATGGTATGGCAACGTTCGACGAGCCCTGGCATGAGGGGATCAATCGGCGCCTGGGGTTTGATGAGGTTCCAGGTAATGTTGTCTGGGGCGTTTTTCATGTTGATGATTAACAATCCGTCAGGTACGTTGTCGATGGTGACGTATACGTAATCTTTGTAAGATTTCATTTCGCGCCAAATGCTACGGGAACCAGGAATGAAGGCTACTTTTCGTGGCTTTTTGGGGTCTTCCAGCAAATAAATGGCCGTGCCAATGCGGGTACCAATAACTGCATACTCACGACCCTGTCCATCCACATGCCCCCAGATGGCACTATAGAGATCCGTTGGGTATTCATTGACATTGGCCTGAAGCTCCAGATTGAAATTAGGTTGTTGGGATTGGGCTAAACTTTGATTTGAAACCAAAATCATTGCTCCAAAACTGAAAATAAAAGGAGTTAAAAAGTTGTACAGCGGGTATTTCATCATCATTATTTTATTTGTTCAATGTCCAAACCTGGCACTTTTTCCAGGTTTAGGGCTTCTTCCAGGCGCATTCCTGCTACCCAGGCTTTGAGTTTAAAGAGGGCATCTGCTACCTCACTTTTGGGAATGGCGATGGTGACTTTGCCTAAATCACCAAAATCTTGCTCCAGCATCGGAAGACCCAGTTTTTTGATGGCATTCATCACATCACTCATGATGGCATAATCAAAAGTGATGCGGTAAAAATCTTCCACCGTTTTTTCAATGATTTCGGCTTTTTCGAGGGCGTCTGCAGCGCAGAGTCGATAGGCATTGATGAGCCCTGAGGTGCCCAGCAAGGTGCCGCCAAAATAACGAACTACTACGATGAACACATTGGTCAGGCCAAAACTGTCGATTTGGCCTAAGATAGGTCGACCAGCGGTACCACTGGGTTCACCGTCATCATTGGCTCGGTAATTGTTTTTGTCCAAACCCAGCCGAAAGGCAAAACAATGATGTGTGGCCTTGGGATGTTCCTTGCGGAGGGCCTCCAGGTGTGGTGGCCAGTCTTGTTCCGAGGATATTGGAAAGGCGTAGGCAATAAATTTACTGCCTCGATCCCTGAATTCACCTACACTCGCCTCCTTAATCGTCAAATACTCATCACTCATTTCACATACTCGTAACTCGTTGTCAAATATTCACAAGCCATTAACAGGCATTCTCCAAGTTGCTGTTGATCTTTGTAACGCACAAACCGGGGATCAGTGTTTACCCAAAGCGGTACTATTCGTGTCAACTAAACGTCGATTCCCGGATACAGCAAAGGGCTATAAAAAACAAGTGTTTCATTTTGACAAAGAATTAGATAAGTAAACGGTTCACTTTAAGTGTCTTATCTGGTTCTTTGGCTCAGAAAAAATGAACGCTTATTTTTGCCCCACTACTGAGCAGATCGATGGTTTCAATTTACTGCATTTGTTTACTTTTGTGCCGGAAACATACACCAAGTACAATGAAGACCTTAGCACAGTACGATGCCGTAATGGCGAAATGTAAGGAGATTTTTTTGAAAAAAACGCGGGATTATGGCACCGCGTGGCGGATTTTGCGCCCTACCTCGCTAACGGATCAACTGTACATCAAGGCCAAACGTATTCGCAATCTGGAGGAGACCAAAACCCAAAAAATTGCCGATTCCATTGATTCTGAATACCAGGGCATCATCAATTACGCCATCATGGCGCTGATTCAACTGGAACTGAATAAAAATGCTGGGCTGAACGAAGAAGTCGGTTTGGAACTGGAAATCCAAAAAGTGGAAACCTTGTACGACGAACAAACCCAAATCATTCGGGACCTATTGGCGCTCAAAAACCACGATTACGGAGAGGCCTGGCGCGACATGCGCATGAGTTCTTTTACGGATATGATCCTGATGAAGTTGTTGCGCATCAAACAAATCGAAGAAAACGAGGGTCAAACCTTGATTTCGGAAGGTTTGGATGCCAATTATCAGGATATTGTGAATTATGCGGTATTTGCATTGATTAAAAAAGTTGAGGAGGTTGAGAAGGTTTAGGAAGGTTGAGAACGGTCACTGAGCTGTTCGCTGAGCGAAGTCGAAGTGCCGATCTAAACCTTCCTAAACCTTCCTAAACCTTCTCAACCTGCTCAACTTAACAAACATGACCATTTTTACCCTCGTCCTTTACGTCGCCATTGTAGCGGCGCTGTTTACTGGGATCACCCAATTTGTATTGAAAAAGGTAAATAACCTTTTAGTGAGCTTTTTGCAACACTTTTGTGGGGTGCTTTTTGTGTTCTCCGGCTTTGTCAAAGCCATCGACCCACTGGGTACTGCCTACAAGATGGAGCAGTATTTTGCCAAATTTGAAAGCACCTTTGAAGGCACCTGGTTTTCTTTTGTGGCACCCATGTTTCCATTGTTGACCAAGTACGTCAATGGTTTTTCGGTGTTTATGATCGTTTTTGAAATCCTGTTGGGCGTCATGTTGATCATTGGTTCTAGTCGTCGTTTTACGGCTTGGGCCTTTTTCCTGCTGGTGCTGTTCTTCACTTTCCTGACCGGGTTTACCTATTTATCTGGTTTTGTATCCCCCGAAGACAATTTCTTTGCCTTTAGCAAGTGGGGCGAATTTGTAGAAACCAACATGCAGGTAACCGACTGTGGTTGTTTTGGCGACTTTTTGAAATTGAAACCCAAAGTTTCTTTCTTAAAAGACCTCTTATTGATGATCCCAGCAATCATTTTTATTGTGGGTTTCCGCAAGATGCACCAGTTGTTTACGATGCCGACGCGCAGCATTTTGAATGTAGCCACGGTGGCTGGTCTTACGCTATACTGCTTCAATAACTACATTTGGGACATCCCCGCCATCAACTTCCGCCCATTCAAACCAGGTGTAGATGTGGTGAAACAAAAAGAAGCGGAGGAAAAGGCTTTGCAAGAAGTGAAAATCCTGGCTTACCGCCTGACCGATAAAAAGACCAAACAGGTCATCGAAGTACCGTATGATCAATTCCTCAAAGAGTTGGACAAATATCCTGGTGAGAAATACGAATTTGATCAGGTCAAATCCGAGCCAGCTATTCCGATCACCAAAATCAACGATTTTGACTTGACTGGCCCCGATGGCAGCAGTGTAACTGAAGACTGGAAAGGCATCAAGGGTTACCACTTTATGGTGGTTGCGTACAAACTTTACGGTGAGGAGTCAGGCACCAAAACGGAAACGATACAGGATACCATTTACAAAATGGGACCCGATTCTACCAAAGTGGTCGATTCCATCGCTACGCGCACCATCACCAAAAAGTTGTATACCTGGGATGAGGAGTATTTGGCCAAGTGGAAAAAACTGGTCGCAGAAATGACCAAGGCCAAAGAGGATGGCGCGATGGTGTATGCCATCACCAGCCCTTATGACCCGGTGATGATCGATGCGTTTAAAGAAAAAACGGGCTTTAACTTCCTGGTACTCCGTGCGGATGATATTTTGTTGAAGACAATTATTCGTTCGAATCCTGGGGTGCTGTTGTTTAAAGATGGAACGATTGTAGAAGATTGGCACATTCGGAAATTCCCTAGCTTCGAAGAGGTGAAGACGAAGTACATGAAGTAGGGGCAACCCTATGTGGTTGCCCTACAGCGGGCAACCACATAATTTTACAGGCATAATCACCGTAGGGACAACCACACAGGGTTGCCCCTACTACGGCCGCCCCGAACGATCAATTACCGTCGCACTCGCCTGTTGTGTCCCATAAATCACCACATCCTGGATATTGACGTGGCCTGGCTGGGTAGCCATGTAAAAAATAGTATTGGCCACATCCTGCGAAGTCAGCGGTTGGAAATCGTTGTAAATTTTGGCTCGATCTGCATCGCCATCAAAACGCACCAGTGCAAACTCCGTTTCTTCCACGTGACCCGGGGCAATTTGACTCACCCGAATGTTGTATTTGTGCAAATCCAGGCGCATGGTCCGGGTCAACATGTCGACTGCTGCTTTCGATGCGCAATAGACATTTCCCATTGGGTACGGTTCTTTGCCTGCAATGGAACCAATGTTGATGATATGGCCGCTGTGTTGTGCAACCATCAGCGGGCTAACGCAACGGGTGAGGTACAACAAACCTTTGATGTTGGTGTCGATCATTTCTTCCCAATGCTCCAGTGAGCCTTCCTGAATTTCGGACAAACCTTTCGCTTTACCCGCGTTGTTGACCAACAGGTCAATGCTGCGCCATTCTTCAGGCAAGTTCTGGATGTTTTCGGCTACACTGCTGTAGTTGCGCACATCAAAGACCAGCCCCAGCACTTCAGTGCCAGCCTCAATCAACTCCTGTTTGATCACTTCCAAACGATCTTCCCGGCGTCCGGTAATGATCAAACGCCATCCAGCTTGGGCAAAGGTGCGTGCAGTAGCCAGACCAATTCCCGAAGTGGCTCCAGTAATCAGGGCTGTTTTCGCGGGCGCTTTTTCAACAGGCTCTTCTTCGATTGGTGCTGCTTCAACCGCCGCTGCTTCCACCTGAGCTGCCTTGGCTTTCAGCAATTCTTCCAGGCGCATGATGTTTTGTTTCAGGGCCTCGATGGTATCGTGCTCGATGGAAAGCAGGGGGGAAAGTGCCGGAATGCTGAGTTCTTCGGCTACTGCAGCAATTTCTTCTACCGCTTTAGGTTCTTCCACAGAAATTGGCTCTTCCTCAACAGTTGGTTCTTCAATTGTGGTAGAAACCTCTTCGTTGCTTTCCTCTTCTACTGGCTCAGCGGGAGTGCTCAAACCCCGGAAGGCAATTTCATTTTCTGGCGTTTGTAACTCTGGATTGTTCGTGATGGCTGCTTCGTAGTATTCCAACGCTTTGGCGGCATCACCTGCAGTGTGGTATATCAGCGCCAGGTCATAATTGGCAAAAGGATGTTTGCTTTGAATGGCCAGGGTTTTGAGGAAATATTCCTCGGCTTTGGCGGTTTTTCCCATCACATCAGCCAGGATAGAGGCATATTGGTAATGGGCGTCGGCATTGCCAGGATTGCGTTTGGCGGCTTTTTTGAAACATTTCGCCGCGTACTCCACCTCTTCTGGGAAGTCGGCTTGTAGTACAGTGCCTAAGCGATAGTACACATCCGTAAAATCGTCGTTGATGTCGATCAGCCGCTCGTAGTGTTTGCGGGCCGCGTTGAAATCGCCCTGGAGTTCGGCCAATTCGCCCAATAGGAAAAAGGCGGCTTCGTGATCGGGGTCAATTTCGGTGGCCAGTGCCAGTTGTTCGAGCGCCCCGTTGAGATCGCGGGTATTTTGTGCCAAAATCAACCCATAGAAGTAGTGCAATTCAGCACTGCCTGGGTAGATTTTGATGGCTTGTTTCATGTAATTGATGCCTGGTTCAACTTGGCCGGAAGCAACCAAACCGCGGGCCTCACGAATGAGGTCACTTACTTTATCGCTGCTTTCTTCCTCTTCATCGTCCTCATCCTCGTCGGCATCATCATCATCATCATCATCATCATGTTCGTCCTCTTCTTCTTCAGAACTGGAGGCTTCAATCGCTACCTCTTCATTTGCCTGAGCATCAGGAGCATCCAACGGAGCATCGGTTTGGGTGTCAGCAATTTCGGCGGTTTCAGGTTCAGCCACTTCGTCAAGGCTTGCTTCAGCGCTGACTTCTATTTCTGGTTCAAGTGCAGGGATTTCCAGCGGAATTTCTTCATTGGCAATCGCTGTGTGTTCCGCAATGACTACGCCGAGGTCTTCCAGGTTTTCGGCCAGTTCGGCACCCGACCATTCTTCCTGGGTTTCGGCGGGCTCATGGCTGCTTTCTACCGCTTCGACGGGTTCTTCCACAGGAACAACAGGCTCCTCTGGGGTGCCCTCTATTTCTGGTTCTTGGAATAATTCAGCAATGGGCGTATCGATAGTCGAGGGTTCAGCTGGTGCTTCTACGCTGATTGTTTCTGTTTCAGTTTCCACCTCTGCCGACGCATCTGCTTGAAAATTCAAGTTGGGTACATTGGCTTTAAAAGTAGACCACTCAGCCGCATCGTCCACAAATTCAAAGAAAGCACGGAGATGGTTTTCAATAAAATCGCTGAATTGGTAGTAGCGCATGTTGCGCAGTACGCGCAGAAATTCACTGGCCTCACTGGAAACCTGGCGGAGGACGCGCAGGTTTTCGTTCAATTCATCCCGTTTGTCAGCCTCATTTTCAGCTTCAAACTTGCGCTTTTGGCTGCGCAGATCAAGGTATTTGTTTTGCCAATAATTGATATAGGGAATGATGTCGCCAATCCGTTCAAACTTGGTGGGAGTGCTGACCCATTGCCCCGTGGCATCATCCTTAGTGCGGCCATCAATGACCAGGGGAAGGATGCTACCCGTTTTTTGTTGTACCAATTGCAGGGCGCGATTCATACAATGTTCAGAGCGCAGGAAATTGTCGCTGATGAGCAGCAGAATGGTGCCATCAAAGTCGCGTAGTTGTTCAGCCAGGGTGGCCTCATCCACATTTTTTTTGCAGTAATAGTGGCTTACGCTATAAGAAGTTTGGCTCAGTGCCTTATAAAGCGATTCTGCAACCGGAAGGTTGTCGATACAATAGGCTAGTGCTATTTTTTTAGTTGCCATGGTTTTCTTTCGGTTTCTAGGTTGTTTGGTTTTAAAAATAGACAGTAAATGTTCCGTTTACTATTGCTGTACGGATTTATTGGTCAAAAGTTGCGATATGAAACGGCTAAATTCCGTTTTAAATTGCCTGTATTCGCTGGTGGCTGGTCCTGCAAAGCCCGTATGAATGAGTTGCACCCGATCATTTTGGTCAACCACGATCATCGTTGGAAAGGCCAAAACAGCATTGAGCATGGGCAAAACCTGGGAGGCTTCGGCTTTATTGGAGTTTCCGGCCAGGAGCAATTCATAGTCCATTTTGAAATGTTGCTTGTACGTGCGCAGGGCACCCATGGCCTTTTCTTTGTCTTTGTAACGTTCAAAGCCCAGGGCAATCACCTCGACGTCCTGATCGGAATGTTCCTTGAGGTATTCCACCAAAAACGCGGTTTCGTCGCGACAATTGGGGCACCAGGTGCCCATCAACTGGATGATTTTGACCTTGTTTTTGTACCGGGCATCTCTAAGGCTGACTTTTTTGCCATCTGGATTTTCAAAGGAAAAATCAAAACGGTCGTAACCGGATTTGAGGTAAGTCAGGCTATTGGCATCGGCCAGTTTGGCCTTGGGGTTGAACTTGGCTTCCCAGCTGGTTTGGTACAAATGCCCGGAGCGGAAAGAGCCAATCATGCTGCTGTCTTTGGGATCAATTTTGCCCTCAAACAAAAAAGCATGGGTACCGTCGAAGCAGGAAAGGTAAAGTTTATTGGCTTGTACGGTGCCTTCCAAAAAACGGTAATCGCCCGTTTCAGTCAGGAAGGTGCCGGTCAGGTGATTGCCATTTTGTTTGAACTCCCCAATGCCCTTGTATTCATCAGGAGTGCCAATTTCAAAGGTGGTTTCCCAACGCCCACTTACATCCATTACGGGTTCTTTGCGCAAATTGGTGAAGCGGTAATCGCGTCCGTGTCGGGCTACAAAGGGGATGCTGTAATTCTCCTTGTTGCGCACCACCCACTGGCCATCAATGGCATTTTCCAAAAAATATCCTTTAATATAGGAATCGAAGACCGGGAAGTTGATCAGGATGGTGTCCTTGGCCTGGCTTTTGTCGCGCCCGATCTGGATGTCATCCACCACAATCCGCTCCTCACCATTGATGATTTCGATGTAAAAACTATCGGGTGTAACGTATTTTACTTCAAAGAGAAAAGGCAATTCCCCATTGCTGACTTCTTCAAATTTTAAATTGACCTTATCGGGTAGGGGTTCGCCGCGGGGGTTAGGGTTAATGGGGTTGTTTTCCAGTTTAAGCACCGCCCGCCAAACGCCAGGGGGCAAACCCGTGTAGGGATTTTCTGCCGAAAAAAAACAGGAATTCAATCCAAAAACTACCAGCAAATACAGAACGGTATGGGCGATTTTCATTGTTAACTTTTTTCTCCAGTAAAGTAATGCTCTTTATACCGAAAAAGGACGTTGAAAGTTGTCAAACTGCCGTAAATTTTAGTGATGTACTGCTGCAGGTTGACTTTTTCGGCGTCGCTGAGTTGAGCATTGCCGTTGATGCGTTGTTCGAGTACGCGCAGGCGGTCGCGGGTCATCACGATTTTGTGGAAAAAATCTTCAATGGGAAGCTCCTTGGCTTTGAGGCTTTTGTCGGCGGGTTGCAGGATCAGGGTGCCCCCTTCCCAACGGTCGCCAATGGCTACTTCTTCCATGCCTTCGAGGTAGGTACGCAGGATTTTGATCAGCGATTTTTCAGCGGCGCTGAAACTCACTGCATCTTCGGCGGGAATGGCTTCCACAATTTCCATTTTCTCGTAATCTTTGCCCACCAGTTTGATGCCATAAAGGCTGAAACAAATGTCGTAGGCCACGGCGTGTAGACGAATCACCACCCCATCGCCGTAAGCAGGGTGTTTTACACGGGAACCGACTCCCAGTAGCGTTTGCTCTGACATGGTACTTTGTATTTGCGGCGGAAATTAAGGAAGAATTGTGGAAAATGATGAAACTGAGGGGTCTTGATTTGTAAAATTTGTTATATTTTGTTTTTTGTATGGGTTTAGGAGCTACACGACAACATCGAACACCCCACCTTATTCCGCGCCCATTCCGGCCGCTTCACAAACCATTTTTCTTCCATCTCCAGCTGCTCATCATAAGGCCTCTTCAGCAATTGATACAGCTCATCCACCGTGCTGAAGTCGCCTAGATCCGCCTGATCAATGGCCAATTGGGCCATGTAATTGCGCAATACATACTTTGGATTGGCGAGGTTCATGGCGCTGCGGCGCTCCTCATCCGTTGCGGTTTCGAGTTGGAGTCGTTCTAGGTAGCGCTTGAGCCAGTCCTCCCATTTTTGTTGCATTGCTGCATTCAGTTCTTCAGGTTGGTACATGGCCCCCCGCAAATTATCAAAGAAGATTTCGTTCGCAGGCAGGTCGCCATTTTTGACGACCTTTGACAAGTTTCGGAAAAAAATGGTCATGTCCGTTTCGGCAGAGGTGAGCAACTTTTCCAATTCTTCCGCTAATTCAGCGTCGTTTTCTTGAGTGGAGACCAGACCAAGTTTACTGCGCAGCATGGCCAGGTATTTTTTAGGAAAATTTAGTTGAAAGGCCTCCAGAGAAGCTTCCAATAGTGCGGTATCTTTAACCAGCGGCATCAGCGCATTGGCCAATTGCACCAGATTCCACAGGACGATGCCCGGCTGCTGGCCGTAGCGGTAACGGCGCTGGGCCCGATCGGTGGTATTGGGCGTCCACTCTGGTTCGTAGCCTTCCAGCCAGCCGTAAGGGCCGTAGTCAATCGTCAAGCCCAGGATAGACATGTTGTCGGTATTCATTACACCATGTACAAAGCCGACCCTTTGCCAGTGGATGACCATATCAAGCGTCCGTTGGGATACTTCCTTGAAAAATTCGGCGTAACCCTCTGGTGTGCCCGGCTCAATGTGTGGGAAAAAATGGCGAATGGTATAGTCCGTTAAACTCCGCAAGGTTGCTATTTCATCGCGGGCAGTGAAAATTTGGAAATTGCCAAAGCGGATAAAACTGGGTGCTACCCGGCACACCACAGCCCCTTTTTCATAAGCAGGGTTGCCATTGTAGAGCATGTCCCGTATCACTTGATCGCCGGTGAGCACTAGTGAGAGTGAACGGGTTGTAGGTACCCCCAGGTGGTACATGGCTTCGCTGCACAGGTGCTCGCGGACGGAGGAGCGCAGTACAGCCAGCCCGTCGGCGGTTCGGGAATAAGGGGTTTCGCCGGCACCCTTCAGTTGGAGTGCCCAGCGCTGGCCTGCGTGGACGACCTCGGTCAGGTTGATGGCTCGGCCATCGCCTAATTGCCCGGCCCAGTTGCCAAATTGGTGGCCGCCGTAACACATGGCATAGGGATTGGTGCCTTCCAGGGTGGCAGCGCCAGAGAAGATGCGGAGAAATTCTTCGGATTGGGTGTCGCCTGCAGCCAGGCCGATGGCCTCAGTCATTTCAGCGGAAGCGTGGATCAATACCGGGTTGGAAGGCTGTCGCGGGGTGACATAGGAAAAACACGCAGCCCTGACTTGCCGACGGGTGTTGCTCAAATTCGGATCGGCAGGCAGCTCCTGATTGAAGGTATCTTGTATGTTAAGTTTGTTCATTGCAATTTTTTTAGAAAACGCTTCAATTGGATGCTTGTTCAATGCTGGTGAATTGTAGCATATTTTAATCCTGCATTTAAACTATTCCCGCTGATACACCCGCACATAATCCACCTCGTAAAAGATTTTTGAAGTGCTTGGCTTTGGCGTTCCACCATTCCGACCCACCGCCAGATTCAGCAACAAAAATTGCGGCTTCAAGAAGGGATTATCGCCATTTGGATTCAGGGACTCTTTAAGCGATTGGGTATTCAACAACTCATCATCCAAAAAAACTTGGATGCTTTCCGCCGTCCAATCCATGCGCCAGGTGTGGAATTTTTTGACCCAATCCTTGTCCTTGTCGGTGAAATGGGTGAGCGGAAGTTTTTTCTCATTCCATTTGGTTTTGCGACTGACTTGATCGCCCAACCAGGCAAAATTGGCCAAAATGGTCGGCGTTTCTTTGACCTGATAAAACTCCATGATGTCGATTTCGCCAGCCATGGGCCAGGGGCCATTGCCTAAAGTCCAGATGGCGGGCCAGGAGCCATAGGTGGTATCAATGCGCGCCCGGATTTCAAAACGGCCATACTGCCATTGCTGCAAGCCACGGGTTTGAACACTGGCGGAGGTAAATTCCGAGGCGGGGCGATTGGTTTTCCAGTTTTTACTGCCCGCCTGGTAATTGGGATTAGTGATGGCTTCTCGTCGGGCTTCGATCAGCAAAACGCCGTCTTTACAATTGGCATTGTCACTCTGGTACCATTGTAGTTCTTCGTTGCGCTCGAAGCCCGTTTCATAGCGCCAATTGGCTGGGTTGGGTTTACCGGGTTCGTTGAATTCATCGTGCCAAACGAGTTTCATGCCGGGGATGACTTTAGGTGTAGAGCTATCGGGACCCCGCGCATCGATCTGGCCTGCTCTTGGAGAAGAACAGGCCATCAAAACAATCAACAATAGCGTGCAAAAGATTCTCATGTTTTAGATTTTAAGAGCTTGTCTAAAGGAAGGTTTAACGCTATGTTCAATCTTGCTGTCCTGGCTTGGTTTCGGTTGCTCTAATGGTGAAGCCATAGCTGTATTTTTTTGCGAGAAGCCGATAGGCGTCATGCGTTTGAGCCCCCCAGCTGTTGTCCCCACCTACACCACGTTGCGTGAGGTCTACGTGCAAGGTCACAAAACGCCGTTTGACAATATCCGTTACATGTCGATTCTTTTTGATGCTGCCTTCGTCAAAATCTTCGGTAAGTTGCGACATCGCGCTGAAAGACAAGGGCTGAGCACCTTCCACTTGCAAGCCAAGCCCCTCCGCATTGCTCAATTTGACCCAGCGGGTATCGGTCCGGTAACCACTTTCTTGCGGACGAACGTAGGTGCGCTCCCAGCCCTCATCGGTGTGATGGTTATAGATACCCAGATGAGCCGCATTGTGGCGGTCATTGTAATTTTCAAAAGGCCCACGCCCGTACCACTGTACCTGATTATAGTTGGATGGCAGGGAAAAACGCATCCCCATCCGTGGTAGTTCAGGCGCTTCGCTGTTTTGTGACAATTCAAGTGAGGCGTTGAGCTTGATCGAACCATCATTTTGGATCAAATATTCCAGGGTATAATCAGCCTGAACATCGGGCAGGTGATAAACAATGGTAAAGGGCAGCCCCTCTGCCGTTTGTTCACCAAGCTTGGTGCTTTTTACACTGCGACGTACATGAGCACTGGCCCATACCCGGGCATAATTGGTGAAATCGTTCCCAAAATCATTGTCAGTAGGCGCACGCCAAAAATAAGGTTCGGGGAAAAAGCCTTCTTTGAGGTTTTTTCCATTGATCGAATACTGATTGATTTGGCCATTGCTGAGGTTGATTTCTCCGGCTATTTCTCCAGACTTGAACTTGAGGGAGTTGTTGGTTTTTTCAATACTTAAGGTTCCTACAGGATTGCTTAGGTTTTGTGCAAAGCCGAAAGGACTCAAGACCATTTGCTCGCTGGCCAATGCATGTCCAGCCGGGATGGAGGTGCTCGCCGTGCGCTGGGTGGCATATACATTGAGCAAGAGCTCGGCACCTGCGGCCAGTTTATAGGCAGGAAGGTTGAGGTTTACGACTTTAACTTCCCCTGGATTGGCTTCGACGCTAAAACTGCCTTCAGTCAGTTTTACCCCATTGTTCAACATTTCCCAACGGAAGTCGAGTTCGCGTAGATTGGTAAAAGAGAACTCATTGTGCACCTTGATCTGCCCCCAGGCACTATTGTCTTTGCTGAACTGTACGTTTTGGTAGAGCTTTTTTACCTCGTAAATTCCAGGGTGTGGGACACGGTCAGCATTCACCAATCCATTGCACACAAAGTTCTGGTCATTGTAAAGGTCTTGGCTACCCAGGTCGCCCCCGTAGGCGAAGAAACTACGCCCATCCGGGGTTTGGGTGCGGATACCCTGATCTACCCAATCCCAAATGCAGCCCCCTTGCATATTATCCGAAGCCCGGATGATGTCCCAGTATTCTTTAAAATTGCCATTGGAATTGCCCATGGCATGGCTGTATTCACACATGATGTAAGGCCGGGTTTTGGTCTTGTCGGCCGCATAGCGATTCATGTTGTCGATGGAAGGATACATCGGAGAAACCACATCGGTGTTGCGTGCCTCACCCGATTGCTCAGAAACCACGGGGCGGGAGTTGTCGCGTTGTTTGATCCAGTCATAGGTTTCAAAAAACACTTCACCGTTGCCGCATTCGTTGCCCAGCGACCACATTACCACACAGGCGTGGTTTTTATCCCGTTCCACCAGTCGACGGGTACGGTCGTGGTGAGCAGCTTTCCATTGGGGATCGTAAGCGGTATGTCTGCTTTTGGGTACACTAAAAGACTGAAATTCTGCACCCAAGCCATGCGCCTCAATATTGGCTTCATCAATGACGTACAAGCCGTATTCATCACAAAGGCGTAGCCATAATGGATCATTGGGGTAATGCGAAGAGCGGCAGGTGTTGATGTTGTATTGCTTCATCAGAACAATGTCTTTGATCATCAAATCACGGGTAGGTACCTTGCCCAAATCTGGGTCATGCTCATGTCGGTTCACGCCCTTGACCAGCACCCGCTTGCCATTGATGAGGAAGTTTTTGCCTTTGATCTCGCTGCGGCGGAAACCGATTTTACTGCCCGTCGCTTCAATGGTTTGCCCTTTTTCATTTTTTAATACCAAAATGGCCGTGTACAAATTGGGGCTTTCGGCCGACCACTGAGCAGGAGCGAGTACTTTCCCTTCAAAGGTGACTTTGGCTTGCCCAGGTTTATTTTGACTAAAAACCACTTTTTTATTTTGATCAAAAATGCTGAGTTCAATGCTGTAGGATCCTGTAGCAGGGGAGGGGACTTTCAGGTCAACGGTGGCGGCAATTGTACCATCGCGATAAGCGTCATCCAGCCCCGCTTTGACCCAAAAATCGGCAATATGTGTTTTACTTTTGGAAGTTAAAAATACTTCTCTTTCGATGCCCGACAGGCGCCACATGTCCTGGTCTTCGAGGTAGGAACCATCATGCCAACGGAAAACTTGTACCGCCAGGGTGTTGCTTCCTTTTTTTAGGAAAGGGGTGATGTTGAATTCGGCAGGCGATTTGGCCACCTTGGACAAGCCGACTGCCTGGCCATTCACCCACACATAAGCACAACCCGAAATTGAACCAAAGTGCAGAAATACCTCCCGCCCGGTCCAGTTATCGGGCACCGTAAAAGTGCGTCGATAAGACCCCACCGGATTGTAAGCGTGGTTGATAAAAGGTGGATTGACGGGGAAAGGGTAAATTACATTGGTGTAAATCGGGATGCCAAAACCTTTTATTTCCCAATTGGAAGGCACCGTAATGTCTTTCCAATTCCAATCGTTGAAATCGGGTTGGTAAAAATCCTGTGGCCGTTCTTCCGGGCGGTTGACGTAATAGAATTTCCAGGAACCGTTTAAGGACTGATAATAAGGCGATTTGGAAAAATCATTTTCAAATAGATCCACAGCGTTGGGGTAGGACATGGCATAGGTATGCGCAGGTTCTTTACCCAATTCAACAATAGCAGGGTCTTCCCATTCTTTAAAACTGAATTTCACCTGACCCCAAATTTGAGCACTTAAGGTGCAAAAAAATAGGAATAAAAAATTGATTTTCATTGGTTTGAATTTATTGTTGCAGAGAGGAATGGCAATTCAAAAACAGCTCAAAAATCCACCTTGTAGTCTTTTTTGGTGACTTGCCCCGACCAAGCCTTTTTTGCCGTCCAATCCGCTGCCGGATCGGTCCAGAAGCGGTGGGTAGCTGGAAGACCGAGTGGTAAAAAGCCCAGGGTGGTCAGGTACAAACTACCAGTGGAGGTATACTGATCCGCGATAGCAGGTTGAGACCCATTAAAACCCAGAATCAACCAACCCTTTGAGTCAAAATTATTGGAATGGTCAAATAAGGTTTGCAAAACTTTGGTCAAGCCACAGCGCACCTGCGCAGGGCTAATGTGCTCCGGCAATTGCTCCATCAAAGCCACCTGGGCCAGCGCCTGAAAAGCTCCTGTCCGATAAGCCATGGACCGACCATACACGGGGAAAGTACCTTCTGGGGAGATCAAGCGCTCCAGGTACTCAGCGTGGCGCACCATCCGTTTGAGGGCCTCAGTGTATTCTGTTTTGGGTGAAAAATTCTTTTCAGAGGTAACTTTCAAAATGTCCACCAACATGGGCTGAATCACAAAGGAGTTGTAATAATCCATACAAAACTTGGGCCCATCGCTGTACCAACCATCACCCACGTACCATTCGCGGGTTTTGCGGATGGCAATGTCGATGCGCACCGGATCGTACTGCTCGCCAATTTGTAGCAAAAAACTCTCAATGATGCCCGAAAACAAAAGCCAATTGCTGTAATGGGCTTTGCGGTCGCGCAGGGCTTTGAACTCTTCGATGTAGCGTTTTTTGGTCAGCTCATCCAAAGGATGCCACAACGCATCTGGTGCACGCAAAAAGGCATGTGCCAAAAAAGCCGCATCCACAATGGGCTGTAGTTCGCTGCGGAAGTTTAGGTAGTCGGGACTTTGTGGATCCACGCAGTGGGCCAAACCTTTCAGCGCGTCGCTGCGCAATTCCGCCCGCCATTTGCCTTCTTTGGTATCATCGTCGGGCAAAGCCAACCAGGGCGCAACACCCGCCAGGGTTCTACCCACCGCCTCCAGATAAGTGACCTGTTCGGCTTTGAGGTAGTAGCCCGGTGCCAATTCCAGCGGCATGTTCTTTTTTAATTTGCCGACAGCGAGATTAGAGAGCACGGGTTGGGCGATTTTGTACAGGGTACTGGCCCAAAAAAGGCGGTCATCGGTGCCAGAGTTGGTAACTGCTGGACTTGGTTTGGTAGCTTGAGCAATGGCTGCGAAGGGTAGGCCTAAACTGCTCAGGATACCTGTCACCGAAAGGCTTTTTAAAACTTGACGCCGTGAGTTTTTCATGGTGCTTGCGATTGATTCCGTTTGTTGGGCTGAAATTTACAATTTAGTCTGTTCTTAGGATTTGTTTTTACCTGTGATCTGCTACTTATGTGTTAATGAATTATTCTAACAAAACAGTTTAGGGATTTTCTCGTGTTTATACCATGAAAAAAGAATACCTCATTTTTTTAGGGTTAATGTTCTTGGCTCGTATGCCAGTTTTTGGACAATTGTATCTAAGGGTTGAGACCAGCCCCAATTTTTCTTTGTCGCAAAATCTTCTTTACAATAGTGCAAGCAATTACATTAATCCTTCACAGTTCTACTACCGGAATGGGCAATTCTTACGACTCAAAGTGGGGCCTTACTTTCATGTTGGAATTGGACTTCAAGAGGAATGGTTGAACGCCTGTGCAAGCTGCTTGCGTTATAAAAGACCGGACTTTCTCCAGCTTACAGCAATAAGTTACGATTATTATCTTGTAAAGGATTCATGTACGGCCAGTTTACAGGCTAGAACGAGGTTGTTAGGCATTCCCGCAGAATTAGGATTTACTTTGCGTAGGAAAAAAAGCCCTTGGGCACTCACCGGCAATGTGCGACTACATACCTATACTTTTGGGTACCGTAGTGTGCAATTATTGGGCGATACTGTAAATATCCAGCGTAGTCATCGATTTAAAGGCAAAGCTCGTCCTAATTTTTCCAATTGGCAAGTCTCTTTAGGTACATCTTATCGCGTGAATAAACGCACATTTCTCTCCGCTGATTTAAGTTGGAGTAATTATCAAGGGTTTCAATCGCTTAAGTCCATTGGCCTAAACATTGGCTTAGATTACGCCCTGATAAAGCCTTAAACTCCCACAATCCTCGGCAACATCACCTCAATCATCTTTTCCACCACCCCAGCGGTACTCCCGGTGAAATTGCCATTCAGGCGATTGCCCAGGATGACATTGCAGGATACTGCCCGGTGCCCCAACAAGCGAGAGAGCCCAAAAATAGCCGAAGTCTCCATCTCGAAATTGGTCAAACGCACACCTTTGTATTGTAGTTGGCTCCAGGCTTCCAGTGTGGCGATGCTCATGCGGGCAGGCGTGCGCAGGCTGCGTGCCTGGGGGGCATAAAAACCGGGGCAGGTGATGGTGATGCCTTGTTCTATGTCACCTTGACTCAATTGGTCGGCCAAGGCCGCACTTCCTTCGCAGATGTAGGGTTGTACCGGAAATTTTTCGATGTGTTGTCCCAATTCCAAAACTACATCCATCAGCTCTACCTCAGCCAGATTGGGTTGGTATTGGTAAAAATGCATAAGGTTATCCAGCCCCATGCCGTAGCGGGAAACGATCAAAGCGCCGGGGGCGATGTCGTGTTGCAAAGCTCCTGAGGTTCCCAGCCGGATGATGTTGAGTGAGCGGTGTTCAGCCTTTGGCATCCGGGTTTGAAAGTCGATATTAGCCAGGGCATCCAGCTCATTGAGGCAAATGTCGATGTTGTCGGGGCCAATACCTGTGGAGAGGACTGTTAGTCGTTTGTTGCCAATCCTGCCTGTATGGGTCACAAATTCGCGGTGTGATTCACGGAATTCAATGGCATCAAAGTGTTTGGAAACTTCGGCGACGCGCCCAGGGTCACCCACTGTGATGACCGTATCGGCTAGTTCATCAGGGTGCAGATCGACGTGGTAAATTTTACCAGCAGGGGTAATGATCAGTTCGGTATCGGCTAGTGCTTGCATGTCACAATTTGGTTTTATTTTAACAATCCATTCATGGAGCGAAGTAAAAGGAGGAAAAAATAACAATTATCATTTTACTTTGCAACAATCTAACGAACAAAGGGAAGATAAATGAAAACTTTTTCTGCAAATGACGGAGTTGTTGATCGAGATTCCATCGCGGAATACTTTAAAGATTTGCAAGACGATATTTGCCAACAGTTGGAAACTGCCGATGGGACGGGCCGGTTTCAGGAGGATAGTTGGAGCCGCGAAGGTGGCGGCGGTGGCCGCAGTCGGGTGATCATGGGGCAACACATTGAAAAAGGTGGGGTCAATTTTTCAGCGGTACACGGCACTTTGCCCGATAAAATCGCTCAGGCTTTGAAACTGGAATCTGCCAATTTTTTCGCTACTGGGGTATCCATCGTTTTGCACTCCAGCAACCCTTTTACGCCCATTATCCACATGAATGTGCGCTATTTTGAAACGGATGGGGGCAATTGGTGGTTTGGCGGGGGCATTGACCTTACACCGCATTACATTTTCCCGGAAGACGCTACCTTTTTTCACCAAAGCCTAAAGGAAGTCTGTGATCAACACCATCCCGATTATTACCCCAAATTCAAAACCTGGGCGGATGACTATTTTTACATCCGCCACCGGGGCGAAACCCGGGGAATTGGGGGCATCTTTTTTGATCGTTTGCAGGGACAAAATGGCCAGAGCAAGGAACAGCTTTTTGCCTTTGTGCGAGGGGTAGGGGAGACCTTCTGTAAAGTTTACATCCCCATTTTGCACAAGCATAAAAATGATCCTTACACCGAGCGAGAGAAAAACTGGCAATACCTGCGCCGGGGGCGTTATGTGGAATTCAATCTGGTGTGGGACAAGGGCACCAAGTTTGGCCTAGACACTGACGGGCGTACCGAATCCATCTTGATGAGTTTGCCTCCAACGGCCAATTGGGTGTACAACCACCAGCCAGAGCCAGGAAGTCACGAGGCGCAAACCTTGGCTTGGTTGAAGGACAAGGGGAAAGATTGGATTGAGTAAAATGAACTAGTTTTTATTTTAGGGAAATGCATAAAATCACTGCTGATATTTTATTGGAAAACACCAAAGACCGGGTGCTGCTTGACGTACGTACCCCCGCAGAATACGCCATTGGGCATATTCCGGGAGCTTATAACCTGCCGCTATTTTCCAATGAAGAACGGGTAGTGGTGGGTACCCTATACAAGCAACAAAGTCCGGATAAAGCTTTTCTCAAGGGGCTGGAGTACGCTGGAGCGCGGATGCCCGATTATGTCAAAGAAGCTCGTTTACTGGCACCACGTAGTAAAATTGTAGTGCATTGTTGGAGAGGTGGGCAGCGCAGTGGCAGTTTGTCCTGGTTGTTGTCTTTTGCTGGGATGGATGTGCAGGTGTTGCAAGGGGGCTACAAAGCTTATCGCCAATTCATCCATCGGCAGTTTGGCGAACGCCCATTGCGCATGCTTGTTTTGGGGGGTCCAACGGGTAGCGCCAAGACCAAAATTTTACACGAACTGGCTGCTTTGGGCGAACAAATCATTGACCTGGAAAAACTGGCCCAGCACAAAGGCTCTGCTTTTGGAGCATTGGGAGAGGAAGCTCAACCTACAGTGGAACAGTTTGAAAATGAGTTGTATGCCACATTTGCCAACATTGACCCCCAACGCAGGGTCTGGATAGAAAATGAAAGCCGGGGAATCGGCAAGGTCTTTATGCCCCAAGGCTTTTGGGAGCAGTTTCGACAAAGCCCACTGATTGATTTGGTCATGCCATTTGAACAGCGGGTTGCGTTTTTGGTAGAAACTTATGCTTCTTTCGCTAAAGAAGATTTGATGGCCTCCTTTTATGGCATCGAACGCCGCTTGGGTGGCCAAAACCTGAAGCTAGCGCTGGCTGCCCTACAAACAGGTGACTTTGCCAGTGCTGCCGCGATTGCTTTGCGGTATTATGATAAGTCGTATCTACACGCCAACGAAAAATGCAACTTTCATCCCGTTTGGCCGTTTGAAGTCGGAAACCAATCACTGCGCGAACGCGCCGAACAATTGATTCAATTTGCCAATGCTCAACAATTATAAGTTGACCCAATACAGTCATGGCGCAGGTTGTGGCTGTAAAATTGCGCCCAGCGTGCTGGATCGCATCCTGCATCAAGTTGGTGCAAAAGTGCATTTCCCCACCTTGTTGGTGGGTAATGAAGAGCGTGATGACGCTGCCGTGATGGACCTCGGTGATGGCACCGCGATCATTTCGACTACCGATTTTTTTATGCCTATCGTGGACGATCCGACAGATTTTGGCCAAATCGCTTCGGTCAATGCCATCAGTGATATCTATGCCATGGGTGGAACTCCACTCTTGGCCATTGCCATTTTGGGTTGGCCAGTGAATAGTTTGCCGCCCGAAGTGGCCAATCAAGTGGTGGAAGGAAGCCGCAAAGCTTGCCAGGCAGCGGGAATTCCCCTGGCGGGAGGGCATAGCATTGACAGTCCGGAGCCCATTTTTGGGCTGGCCGTTACTGGTCGTGTTAAATTGGAGCACTTAAAGCGAAATGGTGGCGCGAAAGTAAAAAGCAAATTGTTTTTGACCAAACCCTTAGGCGTAGGCATCCTGACTACTGCGCAGAAAAAAGGATTGCTCCTGGATGAACACGCTCAATTGGCCCGCAATTCGATGTTGCAACTCAATAGTGCCGGAGCAGCCTTTGCTACCTTACCTTATGTGCAAGCCATGACGGACGTAACCGGATTTGGTTTGATGGGGCATCTTTTGGAAATGTGTGAAGCATCGGGTACGAGTGCGCGGATTGAATTGGCTAAAGTACCCTTGTTGGATGCGGATGCGATTGATTATTATTTGTATAACCATTGTGTTCCAGGTGGGACGAATCGGAACTTTGACAGTTATGGGCATAAAATCGGCCCATTAACCGATGCGCAACGAAACATATTATGTGATCCACAAACTTCTGGAGGCCTGCTGATTGCGGTAGAGCCAAGTCAGGTTCAAGCTTTTTTGAGCTATGCTGCCGAATTAGGTTTGGGAGGATTGCAACCCATCGGCGAGATGGTAAGTGAGGTAAGCAAACGGGTGGAGGTGTACTAAATTGGGGTTGGGTTAAAAGAACCCTGGGGGTTGGGGATTCTTTTAACCCCCGTAATTTACTTCAAGCTGTACATAAACCCTTTACCTTCAAACGATTGTTTGTTCAAAAGGTCGAGTTTATTGCCCAATTTGACCAAGGCTTGATTGAGCCGTACTTTCAATTGTGCTTTGCCTTCTTGCACCTTGTCGCGGTTGGCTACCAGTTGCATTGCTTCCATCAAATCTTCGTTTTTCAAAGGTTGATTGGCATTTCGCAGCATCTCCAAGATTGCCTCTTCCCAACGGTTAAAACCCGGGATACGGCCTCTTTTGCCTTTGTCACCATTGATTTTCTTAGCAACTTTGGCAGGTTTTTCTGCTTTCGGCGCTTTTTCTTTTTTTAATGGTGGAAGGTTAGGGTCAACTTTGATTTCATCAAGAGGAATGAGGCGGGGGCGACCTGGACCTTTTTTGCCAGTTTTTTCTGCATTGGGAGCTTTAGGTTCTTTTGCAATTGCAGAAACTTCAAGTATTTCTTTTTGTTTTGGAGGTCTTCCTGCCTTGCCTGCTTTTTTTTCTTTCGCAGGTTTTTCTCCTCCTTCCATCATTTCTTCCAGTGCCTGAATATTTGCTTTAATCGCAGAAGCCTGAAAGTCAAGTAGTTTAAGGTCAGTTGAATATTTGTCAATCAATGCCCTTAACTCATAAATGCTTAAATCCAATTTTGCCATTTCTTTAAAATTTACGCAAAGGTACAAATTAATATTGAATAAAAAAGACCCATTATTAATTATTTCCTGACAATTTTCCTTTTAATAGCTGAATGATGGCTATATGGAAATGGTTTTCAACGGCTTTGTGTATCAATTTATTGTCATTGGAATAAATATATCCTCTCACATATTTACATTTCGTATTCTTGATAATTGAGAAAAAAGTAAGCTCCACTTATTTTGTTGTTTGGCATAAATGTCACAATATCGCATTGTTAGGACGATAACTCCTTTGTTTTCGGATTTTTCGATGGTGTATATTCCATTGAGAATCGCTACTGTTTGTTCATTAAATAATTTGACCTGGGTTGACCTTGTATAATGTTTTTCACGGACACCAGCATTGATTTTTACTTTGAATTGTCGAATCAGCGCTGTAATGTCATTTAATTTGCCAAAACTGTCAATCATTTCAAATTCTGGATTAAGCCATTTTTTATACTGGGTTGTATCCAATTGATTAATGGCATCAAGCCTGGCCTTTTCTATTTGAAGCAATTCTTCAGTAAGGGAATTGATTTTAGGCGAGACTGTCTTGTTTGAAGGAGATGGTTTTGATTCGCATGCAATCAAACACAAGACCTGTATAATTATTGCAAGCGCAAAAATTGGTTTCATTATTGGTGTTTTTACAAAACCAAATATTGAATATTGGAATTATAGACGGAGGTATCAATATTTTTCTGCAAAATTCAAATTGGCTCTCCAGGCAGGTGCCTCGCCATTTTTAGACCAATACTCCAAGATCTCTATTATTCTTTCACCCGCGAAATTGAAGAAGGAGGTGATGAAATAACTTTCAGGAGTGGTATCGGAGTAAGCTTTGACAACAGTTACAATAGTTCCTTCTTTTATTTCTGAGAGAATATCAATCTCTTCGATGCGCCAAGGCTGTGGATTTGCCTCGTGCATGTTAATGAAAGCATCGCGAGAGCGAAAAACTTCTCTGGTGTTAGGTTCCCATACTACTGCATGTTCATGCATTAAGGTAGCTGCGGCTTTGAAATTTGCTTGGTCGAAGTGATCCCAGTATTTTCTGACTAACTCAAGTTTTGATAACATTCTAGTTGTGTTTTTTAGTGCTGATTGTGCTGCTTAGGTCTTGATCAGCTATCAAGATGGCATAAAATTAATGCTATTTGCTGATGAAATATTACTTCGCTGTGCTTTTTGTTTCAAAGGACAGATTTGAAATTTTTATTTTCATTCCAGGTCTCCTTCAAAGTCTACATCAAACCAGTCATCTTTAAAGCCATCTATTTCACGCCGATCTTTTTTGGTAGGTCGTCCAGTACCCCGGTCGCGAAACTCGGTACCACCTTTGCCTACAAACCATTCGTTGTATTTGTTCAGTTCTTCCTCCGGCGTCATGTTTTCGTAACAAGTAATGGCAATAGGTGCGGCTACCCGATTTTTGAGCAATTCGACCACCTTAAATTGAAAGTAAAAGCCATTTTTTTTCAATTCAATGATCTCTCCTCGGCCAATGTTGTAGGAAGCCTTGACGGGTGCTCCATTGATTTTGACCCGCCCCCCTTTAACGGCGTCGGAAGCCAGGGTACGGGATTTGAACATCCGTACAGTCCAGAGCCATTTGTCAATGCGGATTTTATCCATGTTTTATTCTTGCAATGGTGGGAACGCCAGGTCCAATTTTTCGAGGGTTTCCACCATGGTTTTAGCAATGAGGTAATCGCGGTACCAACGCTGATCGACGGGTACCACTGTCCAGGGAATGCTACTTTGATTCAGCACTTCATCGTAACAACGCATGTATTCGTCCCAATGTTCCCGTTCTTTCCAATCTCCAGCATTGTGTTTCCAAAATTTTTCCGGGTCGTTCAAACGTTGTTTGAGTTCTATTTCCTGTTGCTCTTTGGAAATGTGCAACATAAACTTGAACAGTACAGTATTGTTGTCATATACCAATAACTCTTCAAAGGCATTGATGGATTCCAAGCGTTTTTTTACCCGCTCATTGTCGATCCATTTGTGTACCTGTTGAATGAGCACATCCTCGTATTGCGAACGATTGAAGATGTGGACCATACCTTTAGGCGGTGCATTTTTGTGGATGCGCCACAAAAAATCGTGGGCAAACTCTTCTTCAGTGGGTTTTTTAAAGCTGATGACCCTTAAACTATTGGGGTGGCAATCTTTAAATACATTTTCCGCTGCGCCATCTTTTCCACTTCCATCCATCCCTTGCAGGATCACCAAAACGCTGTATTTCTTTTGAGCAATGAGCATTTTTTGCAATTCACCCAAACGTTCGACATAAACCTTTGTTTGTTCTTTGGCTTCCGATTTGTCTAAATCAGGAGGGGCGTCGGTAGAAATTTGATTCAGCTTGATCATTGAGTAAAAAATGAAGTGAAAAATAAAGACCTGCTTGTGACATTGGACACAAGCAGGCCTGTAAAAATAGAAATTACCTCTAAGAAACAAACTAATTTTTTGAACTATACTTTCATTTTGGCCCGTTTTACGAGGTAGGTTTGCAGGATATTCCGAAAGCCCTGATGAATGTCCGCTTCGACAAAATCAATTCGGTACTGCAAGCAACGCATCTTAAGCTCGTCCATAAACTTGGTCATTTGCTCCAGGTAATGCTTTTTGATTTGATTGGTTTGCAGGCGCAATTTTTCGCCCGTTTCCATGTCGATAAATAGGTAAGGGCGATTTTCGAATTCGAACTGGATTTCTTTCGATTTATCCACCGTATGGAAGATAACTACCTCGTGTTTGTTGTGCTTGAGGTGTTGCAGTGCGGAAAAAAGGGTGTCCATTTCCGCGTGGTGTTCGAACATGTCACTAAAAATAACCACCAATGAACGCTTGTGGACACTATCCGCGATCTGATGTAAGGCATCAGCCGCCGCAGTCGTTTTGTTGCGTTCGGGGTTGTTGATCAACTTATCGAGGTGCGACAACAACAAGCGGTAATGGGTAGTGCTGGATTTGCAATTTGTGTGCAAGTTGACTTGACTGTCAAAAAGGGTGAGGCCAAAGGCGTCGCGTTGTCTTTGCAGCAAATTCATCAATGCCGCACCAGCCAGTGCCGAAAAACCCAATTTGTTGACATAAGGTTTCTGGCCGGTATCTTCCGGAAAATACATCGACGAAGAACCATCAATTACAATTTGGCAGCGCAGGTTGGTTTCTTCTTCAAAACGTTTGGAAAACATTTTATCGGTACGGGCGTACACCTTCCAATCGATGTTGCGGGTACTTTCGCCCTGGTTGTAGAGGCGATGTTCGGCAAACTCTACGGAAAAGCCATGGAAAGGGCTTTTGTGCAAACCAATGATAAAGCCTTCCACTACCTGTTGGGCCAGCAATTCGAGGTTCCCCAAATCGCGTACTTCGTAATTGTCGAGTAATTTCATGGTAGATTTTAATAATAAACGCAGAAAAGCCTTTAGTGTTTTGAGGCACTAAAGGCTTTAAAGAAAAGCATTATTTGCGGTATATTAGAGAATGGTGGATTTTTTTTGTTTTAACCACTCCAAAAAGCAGTTTAACCCAAAAACACCAGTCCTACTTATGCTACAACCGGAGCCAATGCGGCATCGAGTTTGTTGGCCAAAACTTGTTTGGTGGTCAAACCGACATGTTGGTGAATGACTTGGCCATCCTTGAGGATCAGCAGGGTGGGGATGCTACGGATACCGTACTTCATCGCCACTTCTGGGTTGTTGTCGACATCCAATTTGCCTACCAACGCTTTATCTTTATAGTCAGCATGCAACTCTTCGATGGTTGGAGCAATAGCACGACAAGGTCCGCACCAGGTAGCCCAAAAGTCAACCAATACTACGCCTTCCGAGGCCTTTTCAGTGAAGTTTGAATCCGTGAATTCGAATGCCATGTTGTGACAGTTTATTGATTTAAAATTTATTTCGTTTGATAACAATTCAGACGTTGATTCGGTTTCAAAGATACTTAATTGGGTCGACTTAATGTCCGGATATCGACAAGTGTAAATGTTTTATCTTTGAAAAATTTTAGCCCTAAGTCTTGATTTTTTTGTAAAATGCAGAAAATGAGGAATTTAAAATGGAACTTGTTTTGGATATTGGCTGGCGTTTTTGCGCTGTTGCTCAAAACTTTTTTAGGCAATGGTTCGAAATGGGTTGAACAGTGGTACAGTCGTGGACTTTATTTGGGCGTGCGTTATTTTTTTGATCTCTTGTCCTGGATACCCTTTCCACTGATGTATTTGTTCTGGGTTGTAGTATTTTGGGCCGCCTGGCGCAAAGTGCAAAGTTGGCGCAAAGTCGGCTTTAACATCTGGCAATTTGTCCTCGGCACTTGCTCTTTTATTGGGGCCTTGCTGTTTTTTTTCTTTGTACTCTGGGGATTTAATTACAGCCGTTTGCCCATAGAACAACAACTGGGCTTGACCTTAAAACCGCTGAATAAAACCGAACTGGAGGAAGCATTTAAAAAAGAAACGAGCAATTTGATTGCACTACGCGCCAAAATTCCCGAGGCCCAAAATCGAGCCTTGCTCCGCTCGGATTTTCCCGAAAAATTGGAAAAAACCCTGCGCGAAGGTTTGGAAGCCTGGTTGGCTGAGCACCAATTTCCTACTACGGGTACAGTGAGGGGGCGTTTGTTGTATCCTCCAGGAGTATTTTTGCGCTTCAGTACGGCGGGTTTGTATTTTCCTTACACAGGCGAGGGGCACGTAGACCCGGGTTTACACCCCTTGCAATGGCCATTTACATTGACCCACGAGTTGAGCCACGGCTATGGTTTTGGTGATGAGGGAACCTGTAATTTTTTGGCATTGATTGCCTGTGATGGCTCCAAAGACCTTGCGATCCGCTATTCGGGGCGACTCAACTATTGGCGTACCCTGGCGGCACAATACCGCCGTTACGATCCCGATGCTTTCCGAGCCACCCGTGATCAACTCCCACTAACGATTCAATACGACCTAGATGCAGTCAACGAAGCCATGCTGCGCTTTCCCGACCTGATTCCGGACCTACAGCCCCGCATTTACAATGCCTACCTCAAAAGCCAGGGCATTGCGGAGGGTGTATTGAATTATGATCGGGTGGTGATGTTGGCGGAGGCGTATGAGAAAGTGAAAAGTGAAAAGTGAAAAGTGGATACACCATTTGGATTCCACCGTTTGGTATATTTTTTTCACTTTTCACTTTTCACTTTTCACTTTTTTACCCTCCCGCTTTCTTCGTCTGCGTATACCCCTTTTCCAATAACAACTGCACTACCCGGTCGCGGTGATCGCCTTGAACGATGATTTCGCCGTCTTTGGCCGAGCCACCTACCCCACATTTGGTTTTGAGGTATTTGCCTAGTTCTTCGAGGGCGGACAGAGGGCCGGAGAACCCCGTAATCAAGGTCACTTCTTTGCCTCCGCGTTGCTTACGGTCGATAAAAACGCGTAATTTTTGCTGATTGGCGGGAGCTTCTGCGGCTTCCTCCTCCTCCTCGTAGTTGTATTTAAACTCAGGATCGGTGGAATACACTACGCCGATGCGGCCTTTGTTGTCTTTGTTGTTGTCTTTTTTGGCCATGAGACAATTTTTTAAAGTGAAAAGTGAAGAGTGAAAAGTGAAAAGTGAAGAATTGAATACACCAGTTGTATTTGATTCCTAAACTTTTTGTCTCCGGATGGAAATAGAAATAGAGCAGTTGAAAACCATTTTTGTATTTGCTCTTCACTCTTCACTCTTCACTTCTAAGTATTGAATGATTTCGTCAAATTGATCAGGTGCGAAGGTTTTCCAAAACCCATCGCGGCGCATCCAGGTGCCCTGGCGTTTGGCGTAGCGGCGACTGTTTCGCTTGATGAGTTCTACGGCTTCTTCTTGGTTAATACTGCCTGCAAAATAATCAAACAACTCCTGATAGCCTACGGTTTGCAGGGCATTCAAATGGCGTTGTGGATACAAGCTACGCGCCTCAGCATCCAGGCCCGCGCTAAACATTTGATCAACCCGCTGATTGATGCGCTGGTATAATTCCTCGCGAGGCAGTTCCAACCACAGATAAATCGGGGTGAAAAAACGCGGCTCGGACTGTTGGGCGCGGAAACTGGAAAAGGGAAAGCCCGATGCCCGATATACCGAGATTGCCCGAATCAAACGTTGAGGGTTGGCCTGGTCCACCTGCTCAAAATAGAGGGGATCAACTTGCGCCAACTCTTGTTGCAAAGCAGCAATCCCTTCCTTTTGGTACAATTCTTCTACCGCAGCTCGAATGGAATCAGGAACATCGGGAAACTCGTCTAGGCCTTCGCACAAGGCTTTGATGTACAAACTCGAGCCACCTGCCAGGATAATTACCCGGTGTTTCTGGTACAAACGAGCCAACAGTGCCAAGGCTTCCCGCTCAAAATCACCAACGCTGTAAGTCTGTTCGACGGAAAGGCTATTGATAAAATGATGGGGAACCGCCTGTAATTCTTCTGGACTAGCCTTTGCGGTACCAATCGACATTTCCCGAAAAAACTGCCTACTGTCAGCGGAAAGCACCTCGGTATGAAAATATTGAGCTAAACGAATGGCCAACGCCGTTTTGCCACTGCCCGTAGGTCCACCCACTACAATGAGGTACTTTGGTTCCGAAAAAATATGTGTTGGCTCCACAGCAGTTGATTTTGAAACCGTTCCTTTGAGCCTGCAAGTTGGAAAAGTTTCCCCATTTTCAAAAATCAAAACTATTTCATGGCGGTTCTTTAACTTTGCCCAAAACCTGAGAGCAGATGTTTTATTACCTGGTGCGTCCATTAGCCCGTTTGGGAACTTACCTGTTTTTTCAAAAGATTTACTTTGCCAACGAGAATCGTATTCCTCGGGATAAACCAGTTATTCTGGCCATCAATCACCCTACGGGATTTATGGAGCCCATCATCATGGCGGTATTGATGAAAAAGCCGCTGCATTTTTTGGTAAGAGGTGATTTTTTTTCCAAAAAAATCTATGGCACCTTACTGCGGGCACTCCACATGATTCCGATTTTCCGCATGCGCGACAATACTGGATTTAGTGGGGTAAAAAGCAATTTCTCTACCTTCGAAGCTTGTTATGCGGGCCTTAAATCGGGAAAAATCATCATGATTTTCCCAGAGGGCCGTACTGTGCTCGAAAAACGTTTGCGCCCCTTGCAACGGGGCTTGGTACGGATTGCGTTTGGAACACTGGGGCGTTATCCCGAGTTGGAGGACCTATACATTGTACCAGTAGGGGTCAATTTCACGGATGGAGAACGGCCCCGGGGCAAGGTGATGATTAATTTTGGCGAACCCCTTTCGGCTCGCTCATTTTACAAAACCGGAACTGCCGTAGAGGGCGATCAACTCTTGGAAGCATTGGCCCAGGCCATGACGCAAAACATCATCATTGTCGAAGATCCTGCCGATGATGTTTTGGCTGAACAGTTGCTGACTTTAGACCGCAGTGAGCGCAAGGAGAAGCTATTTCCAATGGTTGAAGACGCTGCGGATTGTTTGTGGCGGGAAAAAAACATTGCCAATCGCATCAATTCAATGCCAGCTGAAGAAAAAACTACCCTTAAAACCCAGACTGAAGCCTATTTTAAAGCCCTGAAAGTAGCGCAAACAAATGATAAATCAGTTGCAAAACCTGGATCAACTCAACTTGGAGTAGGGCACTTGCTAGGGCTGATTCCGGCTTATTTGGGGTATATTTTTGGGTTTTTACCTGCACAACTTGGGCGTTACATCCCACACAAACAAGTGCGACGCATGGAGTACAAAATGCCAGTATGGGCGTGTGCCAGTTGGGGGGCTTTTCTGCTGTATTACCTGCTTTGGCTAGTCCTTGCGGCTGCAAGCGGACAGTGGCTGATCTTGGTTTTTGCGGCTGTATTAGGAGGGTTCGCCTGGTTTAGTCTATATTATTTTGAATACCTCCAGCAATGGCGGAGTGAACAATATTTCAAACGCCTTGAGCCGACAAAACAACAACACTTGCAAGCCCAACGCCAGCATTTATTGCCATTCATTCAAAATTAGTGAACCCAATGGATGTGTGGCGATGCGTGAACGAATCGAATCGATGCTCCAAATGAGGGCTCGGCTCTTTTCAGAATCGTAATAATAAGCATTACCATTGGCTT
Organism: Haliscomenobacter sp.; assembly: GCF_041740695.1. Classification (GTDB taxonomy): domain Bacteria; phylum Bacteroidota; class Bacteroidia; order Chitinophagales; family Saprospiraceae; genus Haliscomenobacter. Next base: position 62,846 of record NZ_JBGSLK010000096.1, read on the forward strand.
CAGGACTTAAACCCTTGACGATTCCGATCAATTGGCCTTTTTGATCTATGACAGGACTTCCAGAATGATCCTCCAACAGGTGAGCATTGCTCAACCAGTAAGCCCCGTCAAGCGTAGGGGCTTGGAGTTTGGTACCATAACTCAGGCGCAAACTGTGATCGGCATCGGGATACCCGGGATAATTGGGCAATACTTCCCGCATGGCCTGGGTTAATTCATTCCCTTTTTGGTAAGCTTTCTTGCGGGCTTTTTCCATACTCGGAGCTACTCGGTCGCTGTAATGCTGGAGCATACTATCGACCAGTTGCACCGCTGGGTCGGTTGCAATGAGGTCGATGTTGGCCAGAAAATCCTCATTGAGTAGGGTGCTGACCGATTCAGGTTCGCTGAATTTACTTTTGATCAACAAGGTGGAGCTGAGTTGAGCGTAATCTTTCTGAGCATAAATGGCCTGGCGCATGGCATAAGGCGCGAGGTGCGCAGCAGGAAGTTTGGTGAAATAGCGTTCGAGCAATTCCGGCAGCAACAACTCATTTTCCGTAGGCGGCAAACGATTGAACACATCCGGGAAATATTGACTTTCCTCGGCCGTGGGCAGGCGATGAGCCGAAGTCCCCGTCTTTCCCCGCCACATCGTAAACAGGCGCACCCCTTCGAAAAAGCTACACGGACTGTAAACAATGCCCTTGGTATAAACTTGGGCCGGAGCATAGCTGCGCAAGTGGTCAAAAGCAGCGTGACAAGAGTCCAGTAGGCCGCCATAACGGGCTTTAAGGGGGGGATTGGTCGTGAGTTGATGGCGGAATTCGGCTTCAACAAGGGCTCGTTTGGGGAGCGCCTGGCTCAGGAGTTGCAGGTCTTCGTACTGGCGAAATACCCCATCCTGGGTGATGAAGGGCTGACGGGTGACATAGGTGCCGAGCGCCCGGTCCAAATCCTGATGGCATTGACTCCAGGCTTGGGCATATTGTAATTCACCCGATTGCCGGTGAAGCGACGAGCTATTGGGGTGGCCTAAAACGAGATGAGCTGACTGCTCAGGTTCAACTGCGGCCCAGGGAATAAACGGATTTTGAGCTTTTGATTGACTACCTACTTTTTCCCGCACCCGCAGCAGGACCGCAACTTGATAAATGGGGTCATTTTGGGGGAGCAAAAAAACGCCCAGCAATTCGATCCGGGTATACCGTTTGTAATATTGTTCAAATTCCTGGCTTGAATTCAGCCCTGCAAAATGGGTCTCTACTGCAAAGTTTGCTCCATTGGCATCGGTTTCGAAGGATTTTACGGAAAAACCGAGATTCGCCTGGGCTTGATTGGAGGCCATAGGCTTGGAGTGGTGGTAAATTTCTGCGGCCATAACATCCCGGAGTGGGATCCCTGCATCTGATTTGGCCAACCAGATGCCTTGGGCACCCAACAATGGCCAGATGGTGTCGGGCAAGACATAATGGTTGAAAACCCCTAACGCCAAGCCTTGGTCATTGAGGAAGACTGCATTGCCATATGGAAAACGTAGGGTTGCCTGGGTCAGGCCATCATGACTGGGCGGGCTCAGCTTTTCAAAGGCGCCTTGTAGCCCAATGCGCTGTAATTTTTCTTGAACCTGACTCAGTTGATCAATGCTCCAGAAGCCCTCTTGTGCGGGTAAAATCGTGGAAAAGACAATGAGGAAATAGAGCAGAAAAATATCCTTCATGTTTTGGTGATTCTTTTAAGTACAACGCAATTTTTGCATTTTTCACCAAAAACTTCTGGGTAAAAATAAAAAAAGCCAGTTCAATGAAGAACTGGCTTTGTACCGAAGAAGGGACTCGAACCCCCACGCCCGAAGGCACACGCACCTGAAGCGTGCACGTCTACCAATTTCGCCACTTCGGCATGGTACCGGAGGCGGGACTCGAACCCGCACACTGTTGCCAATACTGGATTTTGAATCCAGCGCGTCTACCAATTCCGCCACTCCGGCCTCCTATCAAGATAAAGCAGGAGATCTGTATCTCTTACCCTGACCGCCTTTTTTCATCAGCGGTGCGCAAATGTAGAAAGGTTTTCCTTTATGCGCAATAGGTAGCGTTTTTTTAAGTAAAAATTTTTGACCTGATTTAGTTCCTCAATGCCCGATTTTTCTTCAGTATACTCTTGAATAATGCGCTCAACTTCGTCAAAAAGTTCCTTTTCTGCGCTTTCAACTTCCTGTTTTACAGCGTCAAAAACCGACTGGTCAAAGTCGAATTCCAGTTCCATCAATTGCTCGTTGATGTCCATCATTTCGAGTAAAAAATTTTTCGGAATTTCGTTTTGCCCTTCGACCAACAGCCCTTTTTCTTCCAAAATGTACTTCATCCTTTGGTCAAAATCACTCAAAGTGCGGTAAGCTTCGTTGTTGAGGCTCGACAATTGGAGGATCTCCGCTTGTTTGGCGTCCGATTCCAGGGTATAAAAATCGGGGTGGTACTTTTTGCTGTTGCTCAGGTAGCGTTTGCGCAGGTCAGCGTCGTCGAGGACGAAACTGACGGGGAGGTCGAAGAAGGAGAAGAATTGCATGGGTAAGTTGAAAAGGTTGAGGAGGTTGAGAAGGTTGAGAAGGTTGAGGCTACCGCGAGCGACTTAGACAAGGACACGTCTAAGTCGCTCGCGGTAG
>NZ_JBGSLK010000097.1:0-11734 GCF_041740695.1 Haliscomenobacter sp.
CTACCGCGAGCGACTTAGACAAGGATATTGTCAAAATCGCTCGCGGTAGCCTCAACCTTCTCAACCTCCCTCAACTTTCTAAACCTCTACTAAACTGCAAAGCTCTCCCCACACCCACAAGTGCGCGCAGCATTGGGGTTGTTGAAGAAAAAGCCCTTACCTTCCAGACCACCCGAAAACTCGAGGGTGGAATTGAAGAGGTACAAAAAGCTCTTCAGATCGGTTACCACTTTGATGCCGTTGTCTTCAAAAACTTGATCGTTGGCTTTGGATTCATTATCAAAATCCATATTGTAACTCAAGCCAGAACAACCGCCACTGGTAACGGATACCCGCACAAAGAAATCTTCGCCCAACTTACCTTGTGAGCGAATTTCTGAAATTCTTTCTTTGGCACTCTCAGCTACAAAAAGCATATTCTTAGTGTGTTTTTTCAGCAAGTGCTACCTCAATGCCGTTTTTTTGCTGGTAATCAGCAATTGCACTGCGGATGGCATCTTCAGCCAATACTGAACAGTGAATTTTAACCGGTGGCAAAGCCAGCTCTTCTACGATGGTCATGTTGTCGATGGTCAAAGCCTGATCGATGGTTTTTCCCTTCAGCCATTCAGTAGCCAGAGAAGAAGAAGCAATCGCCGAGCCGCAACCAAAGGTTTTGAACTTCGCGTCCACAATGGTGCTGGTCGCAGGATCTACTTCAATTTGCAGGCGCATTACGTCACCACATTCGGGTGCACCAACCAAGCCAGTACCTACGGTTGTTTTACTTTTGTCCAAGGTTCCTACGTTGCGTGGATGTTGGAAGTGTTCGAGGACTTTATCGGAATATGCCATAATCTTAGCGTTTTTTTATAAGTTAAATAGTGGGGCAAAAATAAGTGTTCATTTTTCTTGAGCCAAAGGAACACTTATTTTTTGTCGCCCTAGTGTTCGCTCCACTGAACGGAGTTCAGGTCGATTCCTTCTTTGTACATTTCCCAAATCGGGCTCAAGTCGCGCATGTGGTTTACCCCTTCGCTCACTTTTTCGATCACGTAGTCGATGTCTTCTTCCGAAGTGAATCGGCCAAGGCTGAAACGCAGTGAAGAGTGTGCCAAATCATCTCCCAAGCCCAGGGCTACCAGTACATAAGACGGCTCCAAAGAGGCCGAGGTACAGGCAGAACCCGAAGAAAGGGCAATGTTTTGGTTAAAAGTCATCATCAAACCTTCTCCTTCTACGTGTTTGAAGGAGATATTGGTCACGTGTGGCATGCGGTGTTCGCGGCTGCCATTCACATAAATTTCTTCCAAATTGTCCTGGAAAGCTTTTTCCAAACGGTCGCGCATTTTGCTCAGGCGGGCTGCATCTTGGTGCATTTCCGCTTTGGCAATTTCGGCTGCTTTGCCAAAACCAACGATGCCTGGTACGTTCAATGTACCCGAACGCATGCCGCGCTCGTGACCACCACCGTCCATTTGAGCCGTTACCTTTACGCGTGGGCCTTTCCGGCTCACGTACAAAGCACCTACACCTTTAGGGCCGTACATTTTGTGAGAAGTAAAGGCCATCAAGTGTACCCCCATTGCTTTAGGGTCAACGGGAATTTTGCCCACCGCTTGTACAGCATCACTGAAGAACAAAACCCCTTTGCGTGCGCACAATTCACCGATTTCTTTGATCGGTTGGATCACGCCGGTTTCGTTGTTGGCCCACATGATCGACACCAGAATAGTACTGGGTTTCATGGCAGCTTCCAACTCGGCTAGGTCGATCAAACCTTCAGAATTGACCTGGAGGTAAGTTACTTCCGCCCCCTCTTTCTCCAATTTTTTACAAGTATCCAACACCGCTTTGTGCTCCGTAGTTGCAGTAATGATGTGGTTGCCTTTGCTGGCATACATCTCGAATACCCCTTTGATCGCCAAGTTGTCGGACTCGGTTGCTCCTGAGGTGAAGATGATTTCTTTAGGATCGACGTTGATCAACGCGGCAAGCTGTTCGCGAGCATAATCTACTGCTTCTTCTGCTTCCCAGCCAAAAGGGTGGTTACGACTGGCCGCATTCCCCGGCATCTGATAAAAATAGGGCAACATTGCCTCCACCACCCGTGGGTCGGTGGGAGTTGTAGCGTTGTTGTCCACGTACACGCGGCGTGTATCCTTGGTCATGATCTAAGTTTATTTAGATTGAATCTAATCTTATTGAAACTGACACAAAGATAACGATTGGCGGGGAAAAAAGTTCTAATCGAGTAAAAAATCATTGCAAGTGGAAAACTTTTCTTTAAGGAAGCAAAGCTTTTTTAATTCAAAGGTATTTATTGCGGCGTTGCGTTTATTTTTACCTAGATTTTGACTTGTACTGAATTTTTTAGCAAAAAATATGCTCTCACCATGTCATCAACAACTTCTCGTCGCAAGTTTCTCAAAATGTCTTCACTTGCAGCTGGCGCAGGATTCCTGCCCAATACTGAAATTATTGGCGCACCGAATCTACGCAAGGGCCCTTTGGTAGATAAAGTGCGCATCGGTTTCATCGGCACGGGTATGCGAGGCCGCAACCACGTAGAACTCGCGCTGCTCCGCAAAGACTGTGAAGTAGTGGCCATTTGTGACATCGATCCCAAGGCCATCGCGGAGACTCAAAAAATGATCAGCGAGGCGAAAAAACCTGCGGCTGCGGTTTATGGCGACAAAGGCGAGCGCGATTTCCTGCGCATGCTGGACAAACAAAAACTGGACGCGGTGATTATTGCTACCCCCTGGGAATGGCATACTGAGCAGTCGATAGCTTGTATGAAACGGGGCATTTATGTGGGCAGCGAAGTGTGTGGTGGTTTTTCCCTTGATGAATGTTGGGAACTGGTCAACGCACACGAAGAAACCGGATCGCACCTGTTTTTCCTCGAAAACGTCTGTTACCGCCGCGACATCATGGCAGTCTTGAACATGGTACGGCAGGAAATGTTTGGCGAAATCCTACACCTGGAAGGGGGCTATCAGCATGACCTGCGCGAAGTAAAATTCAACGATGGAGTGAATCCTTATGGCGGCGGGGTGGAATTCGGCGACAAAGGTTTCAGTGAGGCCAAATGGCGCACCACGCACTCTCTTCACCGCAACGGCGACCTCGACCCTACCCACGGCATCGGCCCGGTAGCCATGATGGTCGACATCAACCGGGGCAATCGCTTCGTGCACCTGACTTCCACCGCTTCCAAACCCCGTGCCTTGAATGAGTACGTGGCCAAACACCCCAAAGGTGGCCCCAATCACCCCAACGCCAACCTCGAATGGAAATTAGGCGATATAGTGACAAGTGTCATCAAATGTAATAATGGTGAAACCATAATTTTGAGCCACGATACCAACGCCCCGCGGCCCTATTCACTCGGTTTCCGGGTGCAAGGCACCAAAGGGATTTGGATGGACGTCAACAAGTCACTTTACATCGAAGGCACCAGCCCCAAGGCCCACGCCTGGGAAAAAGCGGATGATTACCTCACGAAGTACGATCACCCGCTGTGGAAGCGTTACGAAAATGACGCCCAAGGCGCAGGGCACGGTGGCATGGACTTTTTTGTGCTCAACTCTTTCATCGAGTGCGTGAAGCAAAATGCCCCCGCCCAAATCGACGTGTACGACGCGGCAACTTGGCTGGCGATCACCCCGCTGTCGGAAGCGAGTATCTCTACCGGCAGTTCCGCCCAGACTTTCCCCGACTTTACGCGGGGGCGCTGGATGAAGAAGAAAAATGATTTTGCCACAGGCAATTATTAAAGATGAGAGATGAGAGATGAGAGATGCTACCGCAGCGTTTTTGACGATGACCTTGTCTAAGTCTCTGCGGCAGCATCTTTCATCTTTCATCTCTCATCTTTCATCTCTCATCTTTCATCTCTCATCTTTCATCTCTCATCTTTCATCTCTCATCTTTCACGCTATGTTTCCAGAAACCCGTTACGCCGATTGGCGCCAACAACTCGAAAAAGACCTCAAAGGCAAACCCTGGACCGATTTGCAATGGCACCTGGGTGATGATATTGTGGTCGATCCATTTTACCATCCCGATCAGTATTTCCCCCAACGTTTGCCCTTGCTGGCTGGACAGGGAAAAACCCATTGGGCCATTGGAGAATCCCTGAAAGTTGGCGAACTCAAGTTGGGCAATCAAGAGATATTAGCGGCGCTCGAGGGTGGGGCGGAAGCATTGGAGCTGAGCATCACCAGCCCAATGACTACCGAGGATTGGGCAATTTTGCTGGAAAACGTGCAACTGGAGTACATCGCGCTGAATCTGGTTTTGCAGCAGGTGGGACAGGAGCCAAACGTTTTTCTGAACAACTTGCAGGGCTATTTGACGGGCCAGGGTTTTGCAATCGAAAAACTGCACGGTTCGGTGGATTTTGGCCAAACAACTGTTCCTATTGCTACGCTGCAAAAATACTTGCCGGGCTTTAAACTCGGTGTCGTCAATGGACTTGCCCTGCACCAGGGTCATGCGGCGAGTACGCAAGAGTTGGCTGGCTTGTTGCAAATGGGTGAAGCTTATTTGGCAAACGCTTCGGATGCCGAGCTGGAGACAGTCGCACAAATCATCCTGTTCAAAGTTGCAGTTGGCAAAAGTTATTTTGTAGAAATCGCCAAATTGCGGGCTTTGCACATCCTCTGGTTCAATGTGCTGAAAGCGTACGGAGTACAAAATCCTGTGGTCACCATCGCCGCTCATTTTGCGCCAGAATCACAGGATGAAAACAGCAATACCAACCTGATTCGGGCAGCTACCCAGGCCATGTCGGCCATCATTGGCGGCGCACAGGAATTATATGTCCTACCATCCAATGTTGGTGCAGGCGAGTCCCCTACCCCATTCACGCGGCGGATTGCACGCAATGTGCAACACCTGCTGCGGCAGGAGAGTTACCTGGACAAGGTGCAAGACCCGGCGGCGGGGAGTTTTTACATTGAAAAATTGACGGAGGAATTGGCGGAGAAGGCGTGGAAGGTTTTTCAGCAACAGTAGGTTTGGATTATTAACTCACTTACGCATTTTATTTACCGCAGAGTTTCACAGAGTACACGCAGAGTTTCGCGGAGTTTTTTAGTTTTAAGGAGTTTGCCACCTGCGGTGGCTGGAGTTAGGGCTCCAGGGAAATCTTGCTTAAGATCAAGTGTAATGGATTTGATAACGAGTAACGACCAGCCTTCAGCAAAGGCGACCTCTGAGGCCTCTTGGCACCGCAGGTGCCCTAAAAACTCTGTGAAACTCTGCGTGTACTCTGTGAAACTCTGCGGTAAATAAAATGCGTGATGTGAGTCATTAATAAAGTAAAAATGCTTCCGTCCTCTCCCTCCAATCACTCACTCTCGTCAATTCCTCAATTTGACTAAAAAACTGATCAACATCATCTTCCAATGTCTCACGTACTTTTGTCGTACCCGTCAGTAAATCAAAATGCCGTGCCCCTGTTTTATTGACATGGGTCGGATAATTCGCCCATTGAAGTTGCTCAGGGTACAGTTTTTTCAACAGCCCCACCAGGTATAAACCCACATAAACCGGGCGAAAAACAGGTGCATCCAGCACATGCAACATAATGCCTTGGCAGACTTGATTTTTGTACGAACCTTCACTTGGCGTAAACGAAAACGGTCGTGCTTTCACCCCATCCAAACCACAGTCATTAAAAGCCCTGGCCAAAACAAAGCCATTCATCCAAGGCGCGCCACATACCCGAAACGGGAATGTGGTGCCCCGCCCTTCACTCACATTTAAACCTTCCAAAAAACACAAAGCCGGGTAAGTCAACAAAGTTTCTATACTCGAAATCGCTGGCGAGCTCGGCACAAAAGGCAGTTTCAAATCCTGGAAAAACTGCTCACGTTTCCAGTGTTGGACTTGATAAACACTCAGATCCAGCGCCTCACTAAAACGTTCCTTTTGCCAAAACAAGGCCAACTCTCCGATGCTCAGACTGTGCCGAATGGGCATGCGCCAGCGGCCAATAAACGAGGCAGCTCGGGTTTCATCCAGCATCGGGCCTTCGGCCAGGGCCAGATTACCACTGAGGGGATTGGGTCGGTCCAAAACGACTAAAGGCACCCGGGCTACATGGCAGGCTTCCATTAGGTAGGAAAGCGTCCAGATGTAGGTGTAAAAGCGTACTCCAATATCGGGTAAATCAAACAAAATGCCATCCAGATCTTCCAAAACCTCAGCAGGTGGGCGCAAGTTATCACCGTATAAACTAAACACGGGTAAGCCGGTCAAAGCATCGGTTTGATGGGCCATCAGGGCGCCATCCGCCCCGATGACTTGCAGGCCATGTTCGGGCGAAAAGAGGCGAACCAACTGAAAACCATGGTTCAATAAAGCCTGGCGCACGGGTACAAAATCACGGGTAAAAACCGCATCATTGGTCACTAAACCCCAACGTTTGGTTTTGTCTTGCTGCGTTTGCAAAAAGTGAACAATACCGAAGGTAATCCGAGCCATTTATCCTCAAAAATTAAGTGTTGAAAAAAACCAACGCTCCCTAATGTGTATGTACGAGTTTGTTTAAAAATTTTTAGACATGTTCTTAATTTCGGTTTATTTTATAGGATGAGTAACTTATGGCTCGAATTTTTCCGAGCAGTTCGGTCTTTTTAATTGAAAAACTTTTTTAAGGCAAACAAAAATTCAACCTCTATGAAAAACTTGATCCTTCAAGTAATTTTTATTTTGTCACCATTGTCAATCATCGCTCAGACCTACGCAGTTGGGGATTTTGTCCATGGTGGCATTGTATTTTCGGTGGACAAAAGTGGGCAACACGGTTTGGTCTGTTCAAAATTTGACGTCCTTCAATTTACGGATTGGGATGAAGCGGTCAAAAGATGTGCCACGTTCTTTCAGGTTACCAACAATGGAGTCTTTCTCAAAGAATGGCGACTTCCCACCAAAGAAGAACTGAATCAGATTTACGAAAAAAGAAGCGAGATTGATTCAACCGCAATTGCCAATGGTGGCGAAGCTTTTGAAAAGGATCTGGGCTTGTATTATTGGTCTTCTACTGAAATCGGTACGACTCATGCATGGTTACAATCCTTTGCTTTTGGTTTCCAAACCATGATGAGCAAAGGCAGTAACTCCTTCAACGTACGAGCTGTACGGGCCTTTTAAATAAGATGTGAATAGATGCCAGTTATCCATTCACATCTTTGCCAAAATTTAGACATGCTTCAAGGCTTCTTCCACACCGCCTTTTTCCACAAAGCCGAGTTCAACACCCCCTGATAAGCCGCCTGCGCAGCCTCCAGTTTCCCTTTGGTCAACTGATGCACCTCCACCTGCTGATCCGTCGGCGGATGATCCCCACTGGCTACCAGTAGCTCCTTGCCAATCGCCAAAAAACGCTCCAGCACCCCCACCGGGTTGCGGAAGTTATCCTGCCGAGCACCCGTTTGTTTCAGGTCGAGCAAGCCGCTTTCGATTTGGTACAATTGCTCTTCCAGAGCGAGCAGGTCTTTTTTTACCTCCGCCGATTTTTCCCGGGCGCTGGCCTTTTGCAGATCAGCGCGTTGTTTTTCGATGTCTTCAATCAATTTGACCGTGGCTTTGAGGTCGCGGTTCAGTTGCAGGCCAAAGCTGTATTGCTTTTGGATGTCGGCATCATTGCCCTTTACGTTCGGATCGTTGCGCAGCTCCAGGATTTGCTCCTGTTTTTTGCCATTCGCCACATACACCACGCGGTACTTGCCTGCTGGCGCCAGTGGCGCATTCATGCCTGGCTGCATGTCCAAATCCCAGGGGTAAATGTTGCGCTCGCCGTTTTTGTCCAATTCCACCCAGTCCTTGTCGCGGGGTTTGGTGCGGAGTTTGGGCAAACGGGCGGGTTCTGGCCGCAAATCCCAGTTGGTCCGCTGGATGCCCGCTTTGTTGACGGTTTTTAACTTGCGCAAGGTATCGCCCTGTAGGCTCAGCACCAGCAGTTCTGCCGTTTTTTGCAAGGTATCTTTTTGGTAATAATTGATCAATGCACCGTAAGTAGGGTTTTGACCCGAAAAAGAGTCGCCATCCGCGTGGGTACCCAATACGCGCTGGAAGCGATACGCTGGCCTCAGACTGAACAAGTGGCTTTCGGCCTTTTGCACCTCGGCGCTGAATTGGCGAATGGGCGTCAGGTCGTCCAGGATGTAAAACCCCCGCCCGTAAGTGCCGAGCACCAGATCGCCAAAGTGTTTTTGCACCGCAATGCCGTACACTGCCACGGGAGGCAGGTTGTTGCGCAGGCGTTGCCAGCTTTTGCCGTCATTGGGCGAAAAGTAGAGGGCATTGTCGGTGCCGCAGTACAACAAGCCTCGGAGGGCCGGGTCTTCGCGAATTTGGAACACGGTGCTGGATTGATTCTGGGGCAAATCGCCGATGATCTTCGTCCAGCTTTTGCCATAATCGCTGGTTTTAAAGATGTAGGACTGGGTGTTGCCCACGTACAAAAAGCGGTAGGATACGTAGCAGGTTCCTGCTTCAAAGTTAGAGGGTTCGATGCAGGAAACACTGCCGCCCGCGGGCAGTCCGGGCAGGTTTTTAGTCAGGTTTTCCCAGGTTTTACCACCGTCGCGGGTGAGTTGCAAGAGGCCGTCGTTGGTGCCTACCCAAAGGATGCCTTCTTTGACCGGTGATTCGGCCATGTTCAGGGTGGTGCAACCATCCCAGGTATAGAGGTTGTCGTAGGCGATACCGCCAGAATTGTCCATTTTTTTGGGGTCAGCCGTGGTCAGATCCGGACTGATCACTTGCCAGGACTGCCCGCTGTTGGTGGTCTGGTGGATGTACTGGCTGCCCACCCACACGGTGTTCGGGCGGTGGCGCGAGAGCACCATGGGAAAGTTCCAGTGCCAGCGGTATTTCACGTTTTGGGGGTTCCAGCCATATTGGGTTTCGGGCCAGGGGCGTACGTCGCGCGCGATGCCCGTACGCAGGTCGGTCACATCCAGACCACCGTCGTAGCAACCCGACCAAACGAGGCTGGGATTGAAGGGGTCGACCTGGGCAAAGCCCGACTCGCAGCCGCCCACAAATTGCCAGGCACTGGTAGGAATGCTCCCGCTGCGGCTGTTGCTGGGGCCGTAATAGGAATAGCCGTCCTGGCGATTGCCGAGCACGTGGTAGGGGATCATGCTATCCACTGCCACATGGTAGAGCTGGGCGATGGGCAGGTTGACGTTTTTCCAGGTTTTGCCGCCGTTCATAGTCATGTTCATGCAGCCATCGTGGGCGACCATTTGGCGCTGCGGATTTTTGGGGTCAAACCACATGTCGTGGCAATCGCCGCCCATGGCCCAGGGACTGCCTTCACCCGTAACCCAGGACTTGCCGCCGTCTTTGGACCTGGAGATGTTGACACAGATGGTGTACACCTCATCGGCATTGCCCGTGGAGACCCGCACCCGGGTGTAGTAGGGTGCACGTTGCGCCATGGAATGGTCTTTTTTGACCAGGGTCCAGCTGTTGCCGCCATTGTCGGAGCGGTAGAGGCAGGGCTCCTTGTCTTCGATCAGGGCGTACACCACGTTGGAATTGCTGGGGGCGATGCACACGGAGGTTTTGCCGACCGGGTGCTTTTCTCCAAAGGGGATGCCGCGGGTGTTCATGGGCTCCCAGGTTTTGCCCGCGTCAGTCGAACGGTAAATGCCGCTGGAGGGGCCGCCAGAGTTGAGCCCCCAGGTTTTGATGTCGACCTGCCACATGGCGGCGAAGAGGATGGATGGGTTGTTGGCATCGATTTCGATCTCGTTGCAACCTGTGGATTCGTTCAGAAAAAAGACCCGCGCCCATGTTTTGCCGCCATCGCTGGTTTTGTACACGCCGCGCTCCTGCTGGGGCGCATGGGTATTGCCCATGGCGGCCACGAAGATGGTGTTGGTATCGGTAGGGTGCACCACAATGCGCCCAATGCGCCCGGTTTTTTCCAGCCCTAAGTGCTTCCAGGTTTTGCCCGCATCGGAAGACTTGTACACTCCATTGCCCAGCGGGTGCGCGGGCCGAATGACAAAGGTCTCGCCGGTGCCGCACCAGATTTGATTGGGGTTGCTGGGGGCAATGGCCAGGGAACCGATGGCAGCAACGTCTTGATCGTCAAAAATGGGCCGCCAGTTGAGGCCGCCATCTTCGGTTTTGAAGATGCCACCCGAGGCTGCACCGACGTAGGCGACCATGGGGTTGCCGGGCTCGCCGACGACGGCGGAGGCGCGGTTGCCGTCGACGCCGAGGAAGCGGAAGGGGAGGTTGGAGAAGGTTTGGGCGAATGAAAGGGTGGTAAAAAGGAGGAGGAGAAGGGTGAGGTGGTGACGCATGTTTTTTTTGGTTTTTTGTGGGGGAAAAATAGGGAGTTTTTGGGAAATGGTTGTCCTTTCTTACGATGTAGCGAATGCCGTCTATCACTTGACGTAAGTCAATCTTCCTTATTCTTTCCAGCTTCAAAAAATTTGATGCCTTCCTGCTGGGAGTCAAGGAGTTGCTTATGCCGCTCAACCATCTATTTCGTATTTTTCTACGAAAAAGATAGCAGTGGGTTTTGTTAGGCTTTATCTTTTTTAATCATACATTTAAGGATAAAAATTAAACTAGAGTTAGTATTATTGCACAGAATTTATCGCGTGAAAAGCCCCAAAAGCCTTGTACTAATAATACATAATTGGTCATCCCGCTTATTGGTCTCTGCTTCATGTGGAACTTTGGAAGCAGAGACCAATATGAATAGCAGAACCGTTAATAATTTAATTCGCCATGTCCAAGAAAGCTATTGATATAATGCTCTGGGAAGAAGGGTTTTATCCGTTCTCTTTTAAATTCGATCTAAAAAAATCTATTAATAGTCATAAAAAAGATCTGGAATTACTCGAATTCGATTCAACCTCTGAATCCATACTTAAACATTCTCAATATTTTAATTTATATTTCAAGGCTATTTGCAAAGCCCTAGAAAAAACTTTAAGCAAATCGCGTCTACATAAATCTCTTTTCATTGAATTGATTATAGCGGACTTAAATAGATCTGAGTTATTAGTCTCTGAACATACGAAACGCACATTGTCATCAAGAAGTTCATTAGATATAGACTCTCTATCAAATATTTACATTCAAAAATCCGAATTTCAAAACACGACAGAATCCTCATGGGGTTTAATAGACTCTGCAATTGATACAGCTATATTGAATCTCAACTACTTAAAATATGTCAAATTCAGTGAGGAGGAAAAAATAAATAATGAATTAGAGCAAGTTGATATAATAAAAAATTTAAGCACAATTGGGTCATCTTATAATGTGATAAAACAGGAGTATGACAGAATAATATGGGGAGGCTATAAGATTGAAAACGAAGGCTCTACTATAAAATTGATATTCGATTCCTATCATTTAATGCTCTCTAATGCTGCATTAACAAGGTTATCACGAAATATTGCATCCACACAGTATGGACTAATATACTCTCCTGATAGTTACGCAGATACGATAAAGTTTTATAATAAAACACGAAAATTTCAAGAAATAAAATCAGTTGAAAAAACTGAAGACAAATTGACAATAAAATATCAAGCAAAGAAAAAAAAACCATCATACTCTTATTTAGAGCCTGTAAAAAATTACGTTTTTCTCAATATGAGATGAATGTTAGCAATCAAAACAAAAGTCTCACTAGTTCTGGTGTCGGCTTCGTAATCAAGGGAGAGCCTTCTTGACCACATGAGCCAAGAAATCGTCCTCT
>NZ_JBGSLK010000098.1:0-123100 GCF_041740695.1 Haliscomenobacter sp.
GACCTGCAACGCTGAATAAGTCGCTGCGGTAGCCACTTCTAAACTCTTAAGTCATGTATTCTTAACTCTTAACTCAAAATCATTAAAAATGATTCAATTACCTGATAATCAACTTGCCTCAAGTCTAATAAAGAAGCGCCCCGGATCCCCTCGATCCAGCAGCGCTTCAACAAATTACCATTAAAACATAAAGTCTATTTCTTCACGTAAACAGCTTTGAAGGTATAAGTCACGCCGCCATCCTCAATCTCGTATTCCGCGGTGAATTCACTTTTTCCCAAGTTGCTCAGGTTCCAGCTTTCGGTATCCCCATCTCTGCTTACAGACAGGATGGTTTGAGCTGGATTGAGCGCCCAGGTACCAGATACGGTTTGAGGATCGCTGTTTTGGCACTTTGAAGTGCCTTCATCTTCCAGGTAAGTATTGTTGTTTTGGATGATCACCAGGTCGTCTTTGATACAGGTGGGCAACTGTGCAAATACATTAGTTACCGTGGTACCAAACCAATCGATGGCGGGATCACAAGTGAGGGCCTTTAATTGCCAGGTCCCTACAATTTTGGCTTTGACACCATCATTGTCATCATCATCGTCTTTGTCAAACAATTCGCAGGAAGTGCTCGCCAGAGCAATCGACAAAATAGCCATTACGGAAGCCAGGCGGCTCCAGGTTTTGAAAGCAAACATAACAGTCAGGTTTTAGGTGATAAATAAGTTGGTTGTGAAAAAACACTCGCGGTCTCATCCGCAATTTGACCATTAGACAGCGGCGGTAAAAACGGGTCGCAAAATTGATTCAAAAAATTTTGTTAAAAAAACGTAAATACCACCAACAACCCCAACACAAAAAGAATCGAAAAACCAAGCGAATACAAGAAGGAAAAACAAATACATTTTAAACTGGTCTTAAACCAATTTTGCCCATAAAAACGCTTAATGGTCAAGAAGAAAAAAACAAAAATACCTATTCCTATTGCGCTCCACCAGGTACCCAAGGGAAAATAATAGTCCAATCCCATTAAAAAAGTAAGTGCCAATAAGACCCCGGAATGCCAATGCAACAAAACCACAAAATGCTCGACATAATACCGCTTTTGCCGCCAGTAAAAAAGGTGCATCACCCCCGCCATGATAATGATCAAGGCCAGAACGGTCCAGGAAAAGCTACCAATGTAAGCATTGATGAGGTCACTTGGTTTTTGAATGGAACGGACGCCCTGCCGGAGCAAGGTTTTACTGAACCAGTCGGTTACTCCATACAATTCAGTAAGTTCCTCCGGGCTGTATTCTACGATGTCTTGGTGCGCAATTCTTATTACTCGGGAGCCAAAAGTAATGCTCAAGCTATCTTTGGATAACAAACTATCTAATTGCTTCGTCCAGTGGCCATTGGTTTTTTCAAGAATAATGTCTAAAGATTCGTTCACCGCTGGCGTTTGTAAGCGGGGCGGCAGTGAATCAAAAGCTTTCTGGATTTGGTGGGAAAAAACGTAACGTTCCAGTAAAAAATAAAAATCGGCTTGTTTTGCACTGCTGGCTTGTTTGGTATTGCCGCCAAACTCCAGATTTGGTTTGGCAGATTTCGGCTTTTTTGCATTGCTGCCTTTTTTGGTACTATCGCGCTCATTGAGCGGAATGGTGGTATCTGTAGAAACAAAATTCAAATGTAAGCCTTTGGTTCCATTGTCAGTTATCTTGTTGAACATCAATAGAAAAAAGAACATCACCACAAAGAAGAACTGAAAGGGATGGGGATACTGTTTGATTTTTCCCGCAAAATAGTCCAAACTTACCCGCGCCGGGATAAACAGGCGCCACATCATGCGCAGCAACTGGCTATCCAGATTGGTGAGTTTGTAAAAGAACTTTTTGGTCAAGGATTTTAGAGGAATCCGGCCCTCGAAACGTTTTTGGCCACAATGCGGGCAAAACTTCCCTTTTTTAGCCATTTTTTTGCCACAGTTGCTGCACAATTCCCGTGGTTCTTCGGCAGCGGTGTTCTCGTTAGGATCAATCGGGCTAAGGTCCATATTTAATGGGTTAATGGTTCTTTGATTTGGAGCTAGGTAAATCTAAAACTTAATCACTGGAAATAAACGGGATAATCGACAAAACAAGAGCGATTGCCGAGGACAGCGATTGAAAGGAGGAAAAGTGACGATAGGTGTAAAGCGCTTTGGCTCAAAAATATAATGTTCTTTCCTTCTAGGCTTTACAACCTTTGGTCGAGTAAACTTATCTCTTCAAACGACTGTTCATACCTTGTCATCACCTGAAAGGATCTAAAAAAACCCAAATTTATGTACAAACTACTACTTGCGTTGCTGGTGGTTTTTATGAGCATTGGCCATGCCGCTGCTCAGGAAAAACTCACCATCAGCGGTTATGTCAAAGATGCTAAAAACGGGGAAGCCCTCCTTGGTGCAACCGTTTTTGTACCCACTCTGGGTGAGGGAGTCACCACCAATGATTATGGCTTTTACTCCCTTACCCTGCCTCGAGGCACCTACGACATCAGCTTTTCTTACGTCAGTTACCTGGAAGAAAAACGCCAGGTCAAACTGGAAAACGCCAACGTCAAGCTCGACCTGGAATTGAAAGAAAGCGCCCTGGTGCTGGAAACCGTCACCATCAGCTCCGAGCGAGTCGACGCCAATGTGCGCAGCATCGAAATGTCGGTCAACAAAGTGGACATGCGCACCATCCAAAAAATGCCCGCTTTGTTGGGCGAAGTGGACGTGATCCGCAGCATCCAGTTTTTGCCGGGAGTAACCACGGTAGGAGAGGGGGCTACGGGCTTCAACGTGCGCGGAGGAAACGTTGACCAAAACCTGGTACTCCTCGACGAAGCACCTGTGTTCAATTCTTCCCACCTTTTTGGTTTCTTTTCCGTGTTCAATCCCGATGCGGTAAAAGATGTTAAACTCATTAAGGGTGGTATTCCTGCCGAATACGGAGGCCGTGTATCTTCCATCCTGGATGTACGCATGAAGGAAGGGAATTCCAAAAAATTCGCCGCATCTGGTGGGATTGGCACCATCTTTAGCCGTTTGGCGCTGGAAACGCCCATCATCAAAGATAAGGGTTCTTTCATTGTAGCGGCGCGGCGCTCTTACATCGACGTATTGGCCAAACCCTTTTTAAGTGGCGACCTCAAGGACAGCCGTTTTTACTTCTACGACCTGACAGCCAAAGCCAATTACCAGATTGATGATAAAAATACGGTGTTTCTATCAGGCTATTTTGGCCGCGACGTTTTTGGGGCTGACTTTGGCTTCGATTGGGGGAATACCACCGCTTCGGCGCGCTGGAACCACATTTTCAACGACAAACTCTTCCTCAATACCACGGCTTTTTTTAGCAATTACGACTACCGCCTCCAATCCGACCTCAGAGAACCCAACCCTCAGGATGCCTTTCGCTGGAATTCCAACATCAAAAATTACAGTGTCAAACCCGACTTCACCTACTACCTCAATTCCCGTAACAAGATCTCCTTTGGCGGGCAAATGATTTATTACACCTTCCAGCCCGGCAAGGCGGAAGCCATTTCGGGCGGCGAAACCCGGGTCATCGGGCAGGATAGCAAATACGCCATCGAATACGCAGCTTATTTTGGCAATGAGCAAAAACTGGGCAAAAACTTCACCTTACAATACGGCATCCGTTACTCCATGTATGATTACATCGGACCGGGCAACGCCTACACCTATGGCCCCCAAACGGGCGAACGCCGCGAACCCATCAGTACACAAACCTACGAAAGAGGGGAACGAATCACCCGATACGGCAATTGGGAGCCCCGCTTTTCTGCCAACATTGGCATCGGTGACGCTAGCTCCATCAAGGTGAGTTACAACCGCATGGCGCAATACCTGCACCTCTTGTCCAATACGGCAGCGGCTTCGCCCCTGGACGTATGGACGCCCACCAGCAACAACATCAAACCACAACTGTCTGACCAAGTCGCTTTGGGTTTGTTCAAAAACTTCAAAGACAACCTCTTTGAAACTTCGGTGGAGGTGTATTACAAAAGCCTGCAAAATCAGGTGGACTATATCCCCAATTCTGATCTTTTGTTGAATCCGCAACTGGAAGGTGACTTACTCTTTGGCGATGGCCGAGCTTATGGCGCAGAGTTTTTCATCAAAAAAACCAAAGGCAAATTGAATGGCTGGTTGAGCTACACCCTGTCGCGCACCGAACGTCAAATCAAGGGGCTCAACAACAACGACTGGTTTCCCAGCCGTTTTGACAAAACCCATGTCCTCAATTTTGTGGGGATTTATGACTTGAATGAGCGGGTGAGTTTTTCGCTTAATTTCACTTATGGAACGGGCACTCCAGCGACCTTCCCTACCAGTAAATTCATCTGGCAAGGTTATGCGCTGCCGCACAATTTTTATGCTCAACGCAACGGCTACCGCATCCCCGATTACCACCGTGTTGACTTGGCCGCAATCGTGAAGCAAAAGAAAAAGCTGTTTGGCAAAGGTGAGGGCGAATGGGTTTTTTCTATTTACAATTTGTACAATCGACGCAATGCTTTTTCAGTGTACGTTCGCCAAAATGAAGACAATCCGAGTCAGACCGAGGCGGTGCGTTATTCCGTTTTTGGGTCGATCATCCCGGCGGTGACCTACAATTTTAAATTTTAATCAAAACAGAACATCCATGAAAAACATACAGTGGTTTTATTTTTTCCTCATTCTGCTGGTCAGCACCGCTTGTACGGACGTCATTGATCTTGAAACTGAAGCAGGCGAAACCCAATTAGTGATCGATGCCTGGGTAACCGATGAATCCAAAATCCAAACCATCAAGTTGAGTTTGACCCAGCCCTACTTTGATCGGGGTGGGATTGTACCCGCCAAAGGCGCGACAGTCATTCTTTTTTCAGAAGACAGCATTCCTTATCCTTTCATCGACTTAAAAAATGATGGCAACTACGTTTGGCAACCCAGCGTGGTGGGCGAAAAAATCCTGGAAGTGGGCAAACAGTACGCCTTGTACGTGAAGTATGGCGCAGAGGAGTATTTTTCCATCAGCAGGGTCAATCGGGTACCGCCCATTGATTCTATAAACTATTTCAAACAAAAATATCCCGTAGCACCCACAGATTTGCGGCAAGAGGGCTATCAGGTGGATTTTTATGCGCGCGACCCGCTTGGGCAAGGCGATTGTTACTGGGTGCGGGCCTATCGCAACGATACCCTTTTTGACAAACCCAGCCAGATTTTGACCGTTTACGATGCTAGTTTCAGTCCGGGAGGTTCTGCCGATGGCTTGATGTTTATCCTGCCCATTCGCGCTGGAGCAAGCCCCGACTTGTACAATGCCAACGACAAGGTGAAAGTAGAACTCTATTCGATTCCACCAGAAGCTTTTTATTTCCTGCAATTGGTGCGCACAGAATCCACCAACGGCGGTATTTTTGCCACGGTACCCAGCAATATCCCCACTAACATCCAACCCCTGGATCAAAACAACAAAAAGCAAGTACTGGGCTTCTTTGCGGTATCAGCTGTTTCGAGCATAGAGACGGTAGTGGATGGGAGCAAGGCGATACCGAAGCCGTCGGGGCGGTAGGGGAGTGAAAAGTGAAAAGTGAAAAGTGAAAAGTGAGAGGGACATTTCTACCATTCCTAATTTTATTGCAAAATAATAGGAGGCGGTTGAAAAACAACTGGTATACCTGCTTTTCACTTTTCACTATTCGCTTTTCGCTTTCTATCATTTGTTTTCAGTTATTTGTCAGAAAATAGTACTGTATAGGAATTACCCTAAAAGATTTCGTTGTAAATTCGTTTAATGGCATCTTTTGTTGTCTAGATTCATCAATTTTTTTTCAAATCAAACGACTATGAAAATTTCGAGTCCTAACTTACCTAAGCTTTTTTTGATCTTGTTTCTAGCCAATTGTTCTTTTTACACCGTTTTTAGCCAAACTGGCTCAAATCATGGTAACAAGTTCGAGCAAATGGGTACGGTTCTACCTCCAGGCAACGACGTTCGCGGCATGGACGGCGCACCAGGACCGGAATACTGGCAACAGCGCGTGGATTATGATATTCAGTGTACGCTCGACGAAAAAAACCTACGGCTGGATGGCAGTGAGATGATTACGTATTACAACCAATCTCCGAACACCTTGCGTTACTTGTGGTTGCAATTGGATGAAAATGAGCATTCCTCAGAATCGGCAGGCATTCAAAAAGCCAATCCCAGCCACCTGACACCCATTATGAGTGAAGGTGCGTTGAAGAATTATGATAAAGAGGACATCAGTAAATATGGGCATAAAATTCAAAAAATTACCGATGCCGTTGGCAAACCTTTAAAATTTAGCATCAATCAGACGATGATGCGGGTGGAATTACTACAGCCACTCAAACCCGGCGAAACCTTCAATTTTCAGGTGGATTGGCATTATTACATTACCGACCGCATGACTTTTCGGGGGCGGGGTGGTTATGAATACTTTGAAAAAGATAAAAATTATTTGTTCACAATAACACAATGGTATCCAAGGCTTTGTGTTTTTAGTGATTTTGAAGGCTGGCAAAACAAACAATTCACCGGAAGAGGGGAATTCGCGCTCACTTTCGGCAATTTTATTGTGAAAATGACGGTACCCGAAGACCATATCGTTGGTTCTACAGGCGAGTGCCTGAACTATTCTACCGTTTTAACACCAGCTCAACTGAAGCGCTGGGAACAGGCAAAAAGTGTCAAAGAGCCTTTGGAAATTGTAACCTTGGATGAAGCCAAGAAGAACGAAAAGTCCAAGCCAAACGGCACCAAAACCTGGATTTACAAAGCTGACAATGTGCGTGATTTTGCCTGGACCTCCAGCCGCAAATTTGTATGGGACGCCATGCCCCACTTCACCGAGGAAGGCAAACGCGTGATGTGCATGAGCTATTATGGCAAGGAAGCCTATCCGGTTTACAGCAAATATTCGACTAAAGTAGTGGCGCACACCCTGAAAACGTATTCTAAATACACTTTCCCTTACCCTTATCCGGTTGCGATTTCTGTAGAAGCCTCGAATGGTATGGAGTATCCAATGATTTGCTTCAACTACGGCCGCGCTGAAGAGGACGGCACGTATAGCGAAGGGGTGAAGTACGGAGCGATTGGCGTAATCATTCACGAAGTGGGGCACAATTATTTCCCAATGATCGTCAACAGCGATGAACGCCAGTGGACCTGGATGGACGAAGGCATCAACAGTTTTATGGATGAGGTTGCCATGCAGGAATTTGATAACAATCGCCGTCCGGGATTCCAGGGCATCACCAGTTACATGCGTCTGCCGAAGAATCAGTTGGAACCGATCATGACCAATAGTGAAAATATTGTCAACTTTGGTCCGAATGCCTATTCCAAACCTGCCGCGGGTTTGAATATGCTGCGCGAAACGATCATGGGGCGTGAGTTGTTTGACTACGCCTTTAAAGAATATGCCCGCCGTTGGATGTTCAAGCACCCGACACCGGCTGACTTTTTCCGCACGATGGAAGACGCTAGTGGCGTGGATTTGGATTGGTTTTGGCGCGGCTGGTTCTATGGCATTGAGCCGGTGGATGTTTCGTTGGACAGTGTAAAATGGTTCAAGGCCGATTTGGAAAACAACCCGAAACCGCAAGAGCGCAGCTTCCCTCGTAAAAGCAGCAAACCGGAGCGTACCCTAACGCAGGAACGCAACCGCGAAGCGGGCGTCGGATTTGCGGTAGAGCAAGACCCGAACCTTCGTGATTTTTACGATACTTACAAGCCTTGGGAAACCGAAGATTCAGTGCAAACATTCAAACAAACGATGTACGCTGAAACCTTGACCGATAAGGAGAAAAAAGAGCTCTTCGGCGATAAAAACTACTACGAACTGTACTTCAGCAACAAAGGTGGGCTGGTCATGCCGATTATTATCGAATGGACTTTTAAGGATGGCACAAAGGAAATTGAACGCATTCCAGTGGAAATCTGGCGTAAAAATGAAGACAAATTTTCCAAGGTGTTTATGAAAGAAAAAGAAGTGAGCGGCATTGTGATTGACCCCTTCAAAGAAACGGCGGACATTGATGAAAAAAGCAACAATTGGCCCGTCAAAGAATTGCCGACGCGATTCCAGGTTTTCAAGCAGAACAAAGCGGATCCGCAACCCAACCCGATGCAAAAAGCCGCCCAGCAAGGCAAGCGAATTAAACCATAAGATATTTCTAAGTTGGGTATAATTTTATAAAAAAAGAGCGCCTTATAGCTAGTCTACAAGGCGCTCTTCTTTTTTGAGTGCTGACTATTGCTTTCCCTTCGCGTCATACACAATCACCCGCTCCCACAAATGGCTGTTTTCTTCCACAAATTTCAAGTGGGTAGGGTGGATTTGGTAAGCGTCCTGATCCGCCGAGTTTTTGAATACCCAGGTGATGGACAGGTCGTAAGAACCGTCGATTACCGGGCGCTCTTTCGTATCGGCGGGAGTGCCGATGTAGGCGGCTTGAATTTCCTTGATCGTCGTTAAGGTTTTAACCCCTTTGTAAAGTGCTTCCAGGTCTTGGGCATTGCCCTTGTTTTTAAGCCAAAAGTATACGGTATGTACCACCCCGGCTTTGATCTTTTTGGAGGAAGCTTGTGCATAACCCCCAATAAAACCAAGCAAGAGGAAAGCAAAAAGTAAAAGAATTTTCATTGGATTGAATTTTTGTGTTTGTTTATTTTCTCCGAAGCAACAAAGAAAGGAACAAATCAAGAAAAAATTAGTGCCATTACCGGAAAATCTCTATTTTACTGCCTCATTCAAAACCCAAAAATTTTTTCCATGAGCCAATTTGATGACTTGCTTGTAAAGTACAAGGAAGAACTGGGCGGTACTCGCGACGTAAGTGGCGTAGACGAAACCCTATTGACAGCCATTACAAAAGCATTAGGTCCATCTATCTACAATGATGACTCCTCTCGGGTTTCTTGCTCTGACAAGACTGAGTTGGATCGCGTAAAAAACAACTTCCTCATCGGAAAAATGGGACTTGCCGATGGTCCCGACCTTGATGCAGCCTTGAAAGAGGTTTGTGAACAAATGGGGTCAGCCAACCGGAACAAGTACCGTGCTATTTTTTACTACCTCTTGGTTAAAAAATTAGGCCTGGAAGCGAAGTACGCTTAGGCACTTACAGAATCCATACGGAAGGCATTGAGCACAAGCTTGATGCCTTTTGTTATTTATAGAACCCTGCTTAATGGATGAACAATACCTTATTTGTCCACACTGACTCGATTATTTATGTTGCGTACCATCATTCTCCTGATCCTTACGCTGATCGCCTTACCCATCATTGCTTTCAAGTACGATACACCACTGAATGAAGCACAATGGGCCGCCCTACAAAGTTCCTTTTACCTCATGTTGGGGGTCGCGCTGACCTGTTTCTTGGTCAGTGAGTTGACCAAAAACTACAGCCAGGTCGACAAAATCTGGAGCATTGTACCCATGGCCTACGCCTGGTTTTTTGCCCAACAAAGTGATTGGAATACACGGATGGTCATCATGGCCGTGTTGGTGAGCATCTGGGCACTGCGGCTTACTTTCAATTTTGCCCGCCGCGGGGGCTACCACTGGATTCCCTGGAAAGGAGAAGAGGATTACCGTTGGGGTGTTTTGCGCCAAAGTCCACTGTTTCAGAAACGCATCAACTGGGTGCTCTTTGGCCTTTTTTTCATCTCTTTGTACCAGAATACGCTGATCTGGTTGTTCAATTTGCCTATTGTGGTGGCTTGGGAAGGTGCTGCAAAGCCCTTGAATTGGATCGATTACCTGGCGATTGGCCTGTTTTTGGCCCTCGTCGTCATCGAATTCATCGCCGACCAACAACAGTACGATTTCCAAACCGAAAAATACCGCCGCATCAAAGCTGGCGAAGCCCTGGATGGGGACTATGCCCGTGGATTTTGTGCGACTGGCTTGTGGCGTCTGGTGCGCCACCCCAATTATGCCGCTGAGCAAGGCATTTGGCTAGCTTATTATCTTTTTAGTGTAGCAGCTACGGGCCGATGGCTCAATTGGTCATTGACAGGCGCAATATTGCTGGTCTTGTTGTTTTTGGGTAGCTCGGATTTTAGTGAAAAAATCTCTAGTGAAAAGTATCTGGAGTATCAGGATTATCAGAAGAAAACGCCGCGGTTTATTCCTTGGAGGTTTTAGCTAAAAACAGCCTAAAGGTATGTAAACGATGGTGCCCCAAATCCGCATTCAGTTTGCCTTTTTCAAGCGGTATGGCTTGGTCGTTCGTTTCGATATGCGTCGTACTAAAACCTTTTAAAATTGGGGTGTTGGCCCCAATGGTTACGGTTTTGTTCTCGCCCGAAACATTCCAAACCCGCATGATGATGCCTTGATCTATACCCTCTTCGGCCGGTTTTAAAGCCCAAATTACGGCATTGGGATCAGAAAAAGAAAACAAGGAAAACTGTTTGCCATCGTAACTAGGGCCACCTTGTATTTTTTGAGCGACCATGGGGTTTTGGTGTTGCAAGGCAAAACGCATCGCATCCGCGGGTTTAAAGCCCTCAAGGTGGGGTTTTAGTGCCAAAAAATGTTCAAAATAGGAATCACCATCCTGATTGATGATGCCCAGCGCATTGTCTACTTGTGCGGCGGCCAATACTTTTAGCTGGGCCGTAGAATCATCGAGCCGGGTGTTGGTACTGCTGCCTGTTTTCATAAAATAGGCGTCCCGGTTGGAAATAATCATGCCATGGGAAGCATCGGACATGTCGGCAAAATGGTTCATGGCCAACCAATCCACCCGATTGGCGACATCGGCATAATGGCCACCTTTGGCCAGCGTTTTTGCGCGTAAAATGGCACCGGCTTCTTCGTGCCAGACCTCTGGTTTCGTGAGGTTTAGAGAAAAGGAATAGGTGACTGGTTTGGCATCCAGGTTTTGGAGGATGTAATTTTCAATTTCAATGCGGTCGCTGTTGGCAAAAAGGGTGAGCCGGGATTGGTGTTTGATGGGCTTGTATGAGGTAGCCAGTAAGGACACCGAAACAGCACCTTTGTTTTCAATTTGAATGGGCTCGCCCTGATTGCCAAGGCCAGACCCCAGGTCGTTGACGTACAATTTATCCAAAGGTTTTACACATTCCCGACGGTTGATTTTATCGTACAAACTGGTAATCACGCCTTGGCGGGTAAACTTGATGCTGTAAAACTGGTTTTCGATGGTGCTGTCGCTCACGACCAGGCTGGACGGGAAATTGGTGGGGCTACTTTTTTTGCGGATTTCAAAAACTTTGTATCCCAAAGAGGGTACCTCGCTGGCTAAAATCCTGAGATAAGACTTTCCGTTTTTGGTGATGCGTTGAAAAGGGACTTCTAGCTGGGTCGTTTTGTCCACCACACTAATGGCGTTTGAGCCCGAGTACAAATAATCACTGTAATCCGTTCGGGCCCAATTTAGTGGATTGAATACATAGAAGGACTCGCTTCCAGGGGCTTTGGCAATCAACTGCCCCAGTCGTTTGGCCGAACGATTGTAGAGGGTATCCACATAAGTGTTGAATACTGCCGCGGTTTTCTTTTGCCAATCCGCTCTTTGCTTTCTGGTGATGTGCGGGCCGTCGGCAGTCCAGTCGTGTTCAAAATACATGCCACAGGCCAGCCAGGCTTTTTCCTTTTGCTCCGCAAGATCGGCAGCAAATGTTTTATCCTTTAGAGCAACCAGGGTGTAAAGTGCCTCGGCCGTTCTTAATTTTTCAATGGAACGTTTCACCGAAGCCGATACCTCAGCCAGGGAGGCGAAACTGTTGCCCCATTCGGTACTGCCGTAAGAAATGGTTTCGGAGGGTAAATCAGCGCCATAGTGTTGCTCGAAATCTTTAAAAAAATCGATTTCATTGGAAACAATGACTTGATAGTTGGAATCTGTTTGTTCTTTGGCAATTTTGGGGAAGTTGTTGGTGATGGTTTTTAGGTCGTCACCACCTTTGCCAAAAGCCCCGGCAATGTGGTAGGGATAAATGGGATCATCCAGTAAAGCTTTGCAATCCAAAACGGCATTGGCCTGATGATTGGCTTCTAAATACGTTCCAAAAAAATAGCGGTATTCTTTTCTTTTGGCCATATTGGTGTAATCGGGATTGACCGCATACCATTTCATCAACACCCGTTGATCGTCCAGGCCCTTGTACCAGAACATCTGATTCCTTTTTCTTTCCAGTGCAGTTACTTTTGTGGCACAGGCACAGACTCCTTTCCAGGAGTATTTGGCTCCTGATCCTGCCCATAGCGAGGACAAACCCAGTGGCAGTACCTGGTCTTCCATGTTCAAGACCAAAGACAAATCCAGGCCGTATTTTCGTTGCAAGGAGCCCGCGTAATACATGTCGCGCAAAGTGGCTTCGGCTGGCGCAGCGCCTAGTAAAACAATCATGGAGTTGAGGGGCACGGTAATTTTACCATCCTTGATTTGTTGAATGAGTTTGGCAAACTGGGCGGCACTTCTGGTCTGTTTGTAATTGTACACCCAGTACGAACCATCACAATTCCATTTGCTTTGCTGGTTGTAAGGGAGGTGAGCGGTGGAATCGTTGAGTTGGATGTAATAGTCCAGCATTTCTGAAAATGCTTTTTTATAGGTTTCTTCATCACCTGTCCACATGTAATCGGTGTGGTCGTCGTTGGCAAGGTAGATTTTTTTTACTTGAGCATGGAGGCTTAAGGTGAGTGCCAAGAGCAATGACAAAATGGTTGTTGATTTCATCCCATTGAATTTTGAAAGAATATCATTTTAAATGGATAGCGCAGGTTTTATGGTACTTCCGTGATTTTTCCCCCCACGGCAAAGGTTTCCTCAATCCCCAACTGTTCAGCAAGGTAATAGGCCATAAAATTGAAGGGAATGATATTGGTCAAAATGGAAAAATGCTCAGCTACGTCTGATTCTTCCACACTAAAAACATGGGCACCCGCTGCGGCAATTTTTTCACCTAGTTGGATCGTTCTTTCTCGGGATTTGCCAGGGGCAATGATCTGGATGACGATGCTGTTTTGCGCGGTTTCTTTGGGCCCATGATCGTATTGAGCCATGGGCAACCCGTGAAAATTCAGCTTGGTACTTTCACTCAGGATCAAGGCGGCTTCCAGGGCCGTGGCGATGTTGGGGCCACTGCCCGTGATGTAGATGCCGTGGATTTTTTGGCTGCTGAGCAATTGGAAAACTTCTGTCGCCAATTGTTTCCCCTGAGCCGCGTAAGTTTCCATTTTTTGCGTCAGCAAATCCACCGCAGGACTTGGGTCAAAACCAAATCCTTTGAACAAAACCAGGAGGGTGTTGAGGTAAGTTTTGGAAGAAGAATACCATTCTTCGCCCGCCCGAATGTCGATGACCTCAACTACGTTGGGCGCAGTGCTGAGGGGATGCTCCGGGTAATTGGAGATGGCGTAGTACTTCTGAAAAAATGGCCTACACCAGAGCGCTTCGCTACTTTTGCCCGATTGAGAAAGGATGACGCCACAGGGTTTTTGCTTTTGTAAGGACAAATAATGGAAATACTCGGAGGCCAGCTCCGGGTAGATGTCAATGCCCATGTATTTGAAGGCCAGCGGCGCAAAATAAGAGGAGCCCATGCCCAAATAGGGCACTTGCCAGGGAAGTTTAGGGATTTTTGCCTGCAAAACCACTTGAGCCCGATCTGGCATTTCCAGGATTTCGGCTAGTATTTTATTCATGGTGAATAGGTTATTGACTACTTTCAGTTGTGGTTTGTTTCTCATAAGACAGTGCCAGGGCGGCTACAATGGCCAGGGAGATGCCAATAAACTCCACCCTATTGATACTTTCTGCCAAAAAAGCAATGGCCAATACGATGGTGAATACTGGCTGCAAAGCCCCGGCAATGGTCGTTACTTTGGAGGCTTTTCCATCGGCTTTGTAGGCGGCAAAACTGCACAGCACGCCCAGGCCATTGAGCATTCCAGCCAATGAACCGAGCAACAAGGTGCGGGTGGAAAACTGCAAATCCACCATGCCAGTGCCCATAAAAACCAAGGCTAAAAAAATACTGGAGACAATGAAGGCCGCATAAGCCCATTCCGCCGAAATGTAATTGGTGGTTACTTTTTGCGCGGCGCTGAACACCCCCCAGAAAAAGAGGGCCACCAAAGAAAACAGCAGCCAAGTGTTGAGTCCAATACTTCTGACAAATGCTGCCGGGTCGTCAAACAGGAGCGTTTGCCCGGAGAGCATGACCACGGCTGGTATGGCCAGCAGAATACCTAATGCATTCAACCAATTGAGTTTTTCTTTAAAAACCAAAATGGCAATCACGATGGTCACCAAAGGGTACAGATTGGTCAAGGGAATCACAATAGCGGCCAAACCACCGCTGCTGAAGGCTTGGAAAACGGCTACATTGCCCGCTATGGCCAGGATACCGGAAATCAGCCCCCAATAAATACCCTTGCGATTGGGACGCTCCCGGCGGAGTTTTTTCAACACCAGTGGCAAAGTGAACAACATGCCAATGGTGAACAAAACGTGATTGGCATAGGGGTTTACGTCTTCAGAAATCAGTTTTGCAACCACCCCCCAGACGCCCCAAAAAAGCGCGGCGGCGATGGAGTAAAAAATCCAGGCGTTGTTTTTCATGAGTAGTAATGCTTGTTTTACAAAAATAGCGCGGCAGCACCTAAAATGCCAGCCTGTTCTTCAAGTTCAGAAATGGTAATGCTCGTCTGGTATCCTTTGTAGGGCCCTAGCAAATCCTCATCCAGTAGCCTTGGCAAGTAAGGCGCCAAACCTTTGGCTACACCTCCCCCCAATACGATCACATCGGGCGCATACAAATTGATGTAATTGGAAATGCCCGTTTTAAGCTGCTCGATGAAGGCATCAATCAGCTCCCTTGCACCAGTATTGCCAGCTGCACTGGCCTGAAAAATACTTTCCACCGTGAAAGGCAAAGAGGGATTTTTGGCGGACCAATTTGCTCGCTCGGCTGCCGCCAGAATGCCCGTAGCCGAAACCAGCGACTCCAGACAACCCGTTTTACCACAGTAACATTTGACGCCATTTTGCACAATGCTCAGGTGGCCACCCATATGGGCAAAGGGCAGTTTTCCATCCAGTTTTTGCTTGATGACAAAGCCTAAACCTAAGCCAGTGCCCAAGGTAAGTACCAACACCCGCTCCAATCCACGCCCACGCCCATATAAGGCTTCGCCCAAAGCGACCAGTCGGGCATCGTTGTCGATTCTACAAGGCAACGCATGTTGGGTCTGAATGATGTTGGCCAGGGGGTAGTCCTCCATAAAATCAATGAAGCCATAAGTGGAGTCGACCAAACCATCTGCATGAACAAAACTCGATACCCCGATGCCAATGCCCAGTACGTCCGCTTGCAGCACGGCCGCTTTGGCTTTTAGGGTTTGAATGGCTTCGCCAATCGCCTGCTCAAAACGGACGGCGTCGAGGGTTTCGGTGGCTTGAATTGTGGTTTGTAACACTTGCCCGATGGTCAAGTCCACCAACCCGATTTTGGTGCGGGTTCCTCCGATGTCAATGCCAATGGCGAGTTTTTTCAAAACTTATTGAGCTTTTGTAGTGGATCAATTATTGCAACTTCAGCAGGCTTTTTTCTGCAATTAAAACCGGAGAATCGTAAAGCGCAATCGATTTGAATCTATAGCTGTTTCCTGATTTGCTCCAGTCTGATTTGGGGATTGCGTACACCTGCCCGCTCATCAGATCGACCCAAACCGGGTCTTTAAAAGTAACATTTTCCAACGTAATGTCTACGGGGGTGGTCTGAAATGAATTGTTCACCTCTTTGCCGTCCAACCATAGGGTGACGAGGGGTTTTTTGCTGGTTTTGTGTTGATAGCCAAAAACCGAGAGCGATGCATTGCCGGTGCTGGTGTAGGTGACACCAGGATTGAGAACCAGATTGTTGTCAAAAATAGAGGCCAGGTTTTGCACGGCGTAATAGGCTACTTTAGGGCGAATGGCGGCCATGGTAACATCCGATTGGATTAGCCCCTTGGTATTGAGTACCGCATTGGGCGGGCCCCAATTGTAATAAATGTCGATGATGGTAAACACCGAGGTTTCAATGTCGTGCCCCAAATCTCCCAACAAACGGCGCAGATCGTATTTGGCTTGGGTGTATTCGGTCCAGTAGTATTTGTCAAGGGCAAAACTAGGGATGTAGGTTGAAGGTGCGCCATTTTCGCCCTGCCGCAACAGGATGTTCTTGGAATACTTTTCGATGACTTTGCGCAAGCCCAAAACCCTTTTTTCGGTATAGGCATCCTCTGGTCTCATGGTGTAGCTGTGGTACGAAATCCATTGAAACAGATCGAGTTTGCCTTGTTCGGCGATGAATTTCAAAAAAGCATCCAGGTATTCCATGTTGCTGTTGGAAGCGAAAGCCAATCCGGCAATTTTTGCCTCCGGCTGGATTCTTTTAATGATGCTTGCCGTGCGGATGTTCAGCGCAGCGGTGGTTTCCGGAGTGATTTTTTGTCCGGGATGATCGGGTTCGTTCCAAATTTCCCATTCCTTCACCCGATCCTTGTAGCGCGTCACCAGCGCTTCCACCCATCTGTCCCATGCGGCGTAACCTTCAGGGCTGGTCATCATGCTGTTCAATAGGTTGATGCCACCGCCGCCGGGGTATGCTGGATTGCCATAGGAAGGTTGCAACCAGGGTTCGATGTCATTGGCCACGGCATAATCAATGACTTCATCAAGCCATTTCCAATCGTATACACCGGGCACTTTTTCACATTTGGCCCAACCTGCCTGTAGGCGGATTTTTTTCACCCCAAGTGCAGGCAAATAGGCTTTGTAATTGTCCCATACCGTGTGACCACGGTCGAGGGTCTCGCAGCCAACGGTGATTCTGGAGGATTCAATTTCCCGGGTACTACGGGGTTTGAGTGTCCCCAGTTTTTTATACTTGACCGATAAGGGCGTTTTCACCCGATCAGGAGAAGTGTCGATGAATTGAGCAGATAAGTTGACGGATAACAACAAAAAAAGTGCGCAAAACACCCGTGTAAAAATGAAAAACTGACCCATGACATTTATTTTTTTATCGCCCCTTTATTGTTTCACAAATTTATAAACCGAAGTCCCTTGATCCTTTTGGTAAAGCACCATCAGGTACATTCCCGCCGGTAATGCTGCGACATCCAGCTCTTTGTTTTGGGCAGCAATGGTTTGTTGTTGTACCGGGGTGCCCCGAGTGTCCAATATGTCGATGCGGTAGGGGCTGCTTTGATGATCCGTTAAACGGATGTTCAGTTTTTCTTTGACCGGATTGGGATACAGGATGACTTTTGCTTTGGCGAGCAGGGTAGTGCTGCTGGTAGACACATTTTCGCTGACAAATTCGTAAGCGCCACGATCCGGTTTTCCACCTTGAGGACGAGGCGTACCCAAAATATCCACTGCACTGTATTGCCCTTCGAGACTACTGCCTTGGTCAACGGCAGGGCTCGTTTTTTTGGGTCTAAAATTGGCCGTGGCCAGGTCAGTGGAAAGGGTCATAAATTGAGGGTCGGCGATCCTATCGTTGCTGCCCTGAAAGCCCACTTTGCCATTGAAATAAAGATTGTTGCTGTACACCTCGGAGGTAGATCTGGGCCTGGAGTTGCAATCTCCCCCCTCGCGGGCATACATGATGTTGTTGATGATGTTCACATCCTTACACTGGTTGGTAAAGATGTCGGGATAACCCACAACCGTTCCGTTGTGGTAGGCGGTGTTGTTGATGATGTCCACGTGATCGGCCAGGAAAGAATGAATGCCGGAACCGCCATTGTTGAAACAGACGTTGTTTTCTACCAGGGTTCTACCCACGTAAGGTTCACCTTCACCCGCTTTTGCGCCGTAAGGATATTGATTCACATCAATGATGATGCCGTTGCCATCGCTCAGTCTTTTCAGGCTGATCCAGGGAATGGTGGTTTTGTTGCTGGAGCAAATGTTGTTGCGGATGATGTTTTTGTAGGTCGTGGCCTTGTCGCTGTTGAAGGGATTCAGAATACTGATGCCGCTGCCCGCGTACATCATGTACCAACCATTGTTGTACACCACATTATTTTCAATGGTGGTATAATCGGCCTGTAGTGCACCAATTCCACCGCCCGGAAAATCGTGTACTTTGCAGTTGCGGATGGTCACGTGGTGCGGGAATTTCGATTCGTCGCGTGGACCGCCGATGGAGATGCCATTGGTGTTGTAGTTGGCGTAAACGGACCAGTTTTTGCCCCCATTCGCGGCCTCGGTGTAAATGGCAAAGGCTTTTTCGTAAGTGATGTTGGTGTTGTTGCCGATGAGTTCAAATCCTTCCAGAACGATGTAGGAGCCGTTGATCGATACGGCATTCCAGACATTGCCCGAAGCAGTGATTCTGGGCTTGTGCCCCGGCATGGCTTTGAAGGTAATGTAGCCTTCGGGAGTCCCTGAACCGGTGATGTTCAAAACCGGCCCCGAAGTAGAGCTGTAGAGCCCATTCATGGCGAAAATGGTATCTCCGGCCAGACTGAGATTGGCAGCCTGTTGCAAGGTTCTAAATGGATTTGCACTGGATTCGCCCGTGTCGTTGTCGTTTCCAAAAGGCGAAACGTAGTAGTTGATGGCTAGGGTTTTGAGCGATAAACCAAGTAAAAAGAGGAGAAAAGATGACTTTTTCATGGTGGATTATTTGCAAATGAATGTTTGGGAATTGACTGCTTTTTTGCGGAGATGCATGCTCAAGGTTTGTTTGTTTCCATCGGGTTTAGTGATGGTCACTTGATAGTTGCCGTAAAAGCCCCGGAAGTTTACCTCTCCGGTTTTATCCGTGGTCAGGCTGAGGTTTTTGGTCATCCAGTCTTCTTTGATGAGCTTCAGCAGGCGGGTGTAAACAGGTTTTGGGTTAAAATCTTTGTCCAACAAACCGCCTCCTTTCAACCAAATCATCCGATCGGATAACCCCCACCAATGGATCGAAACCATGGAGGGGTGACCAAAAGCCAGGGTATAAAATTGTTCGGCAAATTCGGCTTGAGCTTCCTCGGTCCATACTCCTTCGCGCCAGCCTCCGGTGATGGCCTTGCCCGAGGATTGTGGAATAAACTCGGTGATGTGCAAAGGCAGGTTCAGTTCCTGGTATTTATCGAAAGTAGCTTGGATTTCTACCGGAGAAAACCACATTTCGCGGGGTTCATGGGCTTGAATGCCAATCCCGGTCACGGGTGCATTGCGTTGTTGTAGGGTTTTGAGCAATTGATAAAATTTCTCGCGGACGCTCGGTTTGGCGATTACGTAAAATTCGTTGAGGATAAAATCACCCACAGGGTCCGCTTCTTTGGCCCATCGATAGGAGTTTTCGACCCAGGGAATGGTTTCTTCCAGGGTAATGTCCTTCACATTGTACCGGCTTCCTTCATCGATCTTGCTTTCGCCAAAAATGGAGTCCTGGAGTGCTTTTTCCCAAGGAACGGTTGTGACGGGCTCGTTCACCACATCCCACATGTGGATTTGGTTTTTGAAACCTCCAACCAGGTTATGAATGCGGCCTTTGTACAAATCGGTCGCCATTGCATGGGGGAGTTTCAAAAGCCAGGCTGGGGTACCCGACATATTGGTCCATCCGATGGTATGTCCTTTGGGGGTTACGCCGTTTTGTTTGCACCAGTCGAGTTTTTGCTGTAATTTTTGCCATTCGGGTTTTCCTTGTACCGGCTCATAAGGGCCCCATTTGACGGTCAATTCCGTGAAATTGAACAAGGCAGTGAAGCGGTCTTGGAATTTTTTGACCTCTTCGGGCGTCAGCCGGGGGCTGAACATTTCTTCACTGAGGTTGCCAAACAAAAAATCCTGGCTCACCTGATTGATTTCCACTTTGGCATTTTTCAGGGGTTTGCCCGCTGCATCTACAAAAACCAGGGCTGCGTCGCCCTTGCGGTGAGATTCGATGTTTTGCCGGGCTTTGGCCAGGTGTTCTTTTTCCAAAGCGGCTTTTTTAGCGGTCTCGGCTTCGGTTTGACCGGCAAAAGTGAACCCAGACTTGAGTGCTTCAACTGCTTGCTTACTTGCTTGCGTTGCCCCCTTGGCAAGTAGACGATCTGGATCACCCGGAGTGGCCTTGATGTTCAAAATTGAATGGCTGTTTGCGGGTGTTTTTACCCGGAAAACAATTCGACTGAGTCCTGGATTGTCAGAGTCTTGTAGGTTCTTGGCTTTCGAAATGTCTTCGATTAATATTTCAGGTGCTGATTTTGCACCCGAGGCCTCCACTTTGATGCTCAAAAATTTTCCATCCTGTTCGAGCAAAATACCATCAGGTTTAAGCATTGCTTTTGCTTTGGTCAACCATTGAAAAGAGGCTTCGACAGGATTGGTACTCGTAGTCCATTGATCCTCAATGCTGATGGAGCGGTCGGGTAGCATTTTCACGGTTCGGCTTACCTGATCAACTTTTGATTTATAGAGGGAACTCAGGTCGAGCACATTGCCCATGGTCCCATTGTCAGCGGGTAATTCCTGGATTGTCCCAAATCCGCTGATGTCTTGCCGGGCGGTATCAAAACGCAGAATATTGTGCCCTTCGGGGCCACAGCGGAACGTAGACCAGCGATTACTTTGTTGGCTATAGT
This sequence comes from Haliscomenobacter sp., assembly GCF_041740695.1. Taxonomy (GTDB): domain Bacteria; phylum Bacteroidota; class Bacteroidia; order Chitinophagales; family Saprospiraceae; genus Haliscomenobacter. Next base: position 20,650 of record NZ_JBGSLK010000098.1, read on the forward strand.
TCCACAAATCGAGTTTTGCGGCACGCATTTTATTGTAATTCTCGGTTCCCAAATCGAGTGCCCAGCGTACTCCATCGGCCTCGAGGATAAAACTGCCCACGTCCATGTGCCCATGAGAGTTATTGGGCGTGCCTCCTTTGATGGCAAGATAGGTCGCATTGGGGTCGTTCCAGGCGGATCGCATGACCCCAATGGGGAGGCCACCTTTGGCCGTCCAGTGTAAGGGCGCGAAACTTGTATGGCCTTTTTGCAGTAAAGCAGGTTCCCACCATAGTATTTCGAGGGGGAAGTGACGACTTTGTTCTACTTTTTTTCCCGGTTTGGCATTTTGGCCCGTAGCGTTTTTTTCGTGCAAGCGGCTTAAATCGCTCAATTCATCCTGGATGAGGTCTGAACGTTTCAACTCGCGGCCAAACCAGAACATGACCGGTTCGTTCAGGTTTTCGACATGGTAATCGGAATAATTGAAATCCTGACCCGTGGCACCAACCATTTGATTGTTGTAATCGGCGGTTTTTAAGAATCCGGGGATTTTTTCCAGCTCACAACTACTTCCCAATGCGCTGCGCAAAGCTTCAATCGCAATGACGTAAAAACTGGTTCCATACGACCAATAACTAGGCCCTTCCGAAGACGCGCCATCGGGGCTGTAGTCGGCACCCGCAAAAGGAATGTACTTGATCGAACGTTCCACAATTTGACGCGCCAATTCGGGTTCAGTTTCGTAGATGGCCAATGCACCTACCAGAAGTCCTCCATTGCATACCGGATTCCAGTTGAAATTTCCGTTTAACCAGCTGGTATTGTTGTTGCTTTCTTTTACATTCAGGGATGGGACAATGCCTTTTTTGACAATTGCCTGGCTTATTTTTGCTCTTTCCGCAGCGGAAAGAGCATTGTACAACCAGTCCAATCCAACTGCGGCGGCCAGAGTTGCCTCGCCTACGTCCAGAAAGTGACTGGGGCACCAGTCGGGTAACTCCACGAGCTGCATCAACTCTGCCTTGGCCCGTTCCAAATAACGTTTGTCCCCAAATACCCGATAGCTCAGGCTCAAAGTCAGGATTCGTCCTTGCACGTTGCGCACTGCACCAAATTTGAATCCCTCCGTTGGATAGACAATTTTATCGGCCAACAAGGTCTTTTCCGCATCCTGTTTCAGGAGCAGCAAAAGTGTTTTGGATACCGAATCCTTTTGCAATTTCAAAGCAGCAATCCGGGCATCGTTGGCAAATAAGCGGGGATGCGCCGGGAGTTTTTGCCATTGGGCAGCGCTTATACAGCTTGCAGGTGTAGCCTGTTGTGGAATCAGCGCTTGGGCACTTGCCAGCGCAAAAGAGGAACCCAGGACCAGCAGGAATAGCAGAAAACGTTTCATTTTTTTCATCGTTGGGTGGTATAAGCACCACAAGTTGTGCCGATTTTTTGCTCAGGAATAGGTTTACCCAATACGTCAATGAGTGGTAGGCTTTCAAAGGCGGTTTTCCCCGCATTGATGGCCGGGCTACCTGCTTTTAGGCGAAAATTGGCCAATTTTGGATCGAGCGAAGGGTTTTCAAAAAGTGGATTTGCCACCAAGTCATTGGTGCCGGGAAGGTTGGGCTGGATGCCTCCAAAATAGAGGTTGTTGATTCTTTCAATGTTGGAAGTGTTTCGATCCGCTTTTCCAATGATCCAAAAATCGAGCGGTCGATCGGGTTGCGCCACGACGATATTGTTGATTACCCGAATGTCTTTGCAATAATCGAATCCCAGGTTGCCCCATTTCAATTCGGGCGTTATCCCGTTGTGGTACAAGGTATTGTTGACCACATCGATGCGGTAGCTGCCCCACATCTGAATGCCACCGCCGCCGTTGCCATACACCAGATTGCTTTGAACAAGCGTACGCCCGAGATAGGCATCGGGGTGCAGGTACTCTTCACAATTGGCATCAAAGAGCATTCCGTTGCCGTTGTAAATCTTGTGTGGCCCGGTCTTTTTGTACACTTTGCATTGGTTGCCATAGGCCTGGTTTCCGCGCACCAGAATTTTGGTGACGTTATCCACCTTGTCAAAATCGGCATAGTGCATCAAGGAAAACCCAGACATGGCCCAATGAACCGAGGTAAAACAGTTGTACCTCAAGATGTTATTTTCAAGGGTCAACCAATCGGTATAATCGCCATAAATGCCATCGGCACCACAATACTCCGCGATACAATCGGCCACCCGAATGTGGTGGTACATCCTGACGGGAGAAAAACTTCCATCAATGTACACGCCAGTGGTTTCGGTAGCCGGAGTAGAAGTGCCCAATTCCGGGGAATTTTGTTTGAGCAGTTCTTCACTGTTGCCCTTGAAGTGCAAACCACGTACTTCGAGGTAAGCCAAAACCGGAGCCAGGGTTGCAGTGCGTGCGGTACCTTGGGCGATGCGCACGCCGTCTTTGCCGTGACACAAAATGACTGGCTGATGACCAGGATAATTCTTCAAGGTAATCCAGGCGGATGGGCTTCCCGCGCGTACAAAATTGGCTACGGCAGGTAGTTGGGTTTTGTCATCCGCCTTGTAGTTGCCATTCATCAGCAAAATGATGTCGCCCGGCTGAGCAAGGTTCAAGGCTGCCTGGGGGCTAGCTAAAGCGGTGTTTTCGGTACGGCCATTATTGCCATCTTTGCCCGTGGGGCTGACATAATAAGCAGGGGGAGCGTAGGAAAAGTTGTCAATCTGGAGTTCGTATTTCGTGCTTGAAACTTCATCCTTTGGCAATCCGGCAATGGTAAAACTAACCTGCACAAAAGGGTCTTTGGGGTTGAATTTACCGTCTCCGTAAGCTTGCATGCTCGACAGTTCAAAAGCAGCACGTAAAAAATGTCGGCTGGTTGCCGGGTAAACCCTTGTTTCCAAACCACCCGTACGTTTTTTATTGGGGTCAAAGGATTCTATTCGCACCACAATGGGACGCAGTGAAGTAACAGCATGATCAAAACTGAGGGTGAGTTTTCCCAGGTTGGTTTCGCTGTTTTTGGCAGGAAGTAATCCCGAGTGCAGGGTGGCCGACCATTCTTTTAGCGACCCCGTGTTTTCCACCAACAATTGTAATCCATCCGAGGCGATGGTGGTGTTCGCCACGTCGATCATCCCATATTTGCCCCAGGTAGCCTTTGCCACCAGCGTCGAATGGCTGGCACTTGCCGAAAGGTCATTCCATTTTTCCTCGGGGCGGTAATCTTTGAACCAGGGTTGTTCCCGGTTAAAATCGGTAGCAATAATGGTTTGTGCATGGATGTTTCCCATTGCTGAACCCATCAATCCCAGAATCAGTGCAATTTTTAGGCGTTTCATTTGCTCAGATTTTGACGCTTACCAAACTTATACCATTATTGTTCATAGCAGCCCCGGTCTCTACCCACATCCAGCCGCTTTTTCTTTTGCAGATCGCTTGGCTGAGCTACATCTTTCGATCCACTCTGCAAGGCCTTACTGCCTTTTTGCAACCTGAAATCAGCCAACAAAATATCGGTGTGAACTTTGATGAATTGTGGCTCGGCAACAATGTCATTTGGCCCAACGAAAACCTCCTGCGCCGCAGGATACAAGTTGTAATCCCAGCGAATGTTGGTGTTTTTGTTGTTGGAGGTAACCTTGCCGCCAGGGCGAGGAACAATGATGTTGTTCAAAATCACAATGTCGTCGGAGCGGTTGGGGAACAACTCTTGGTAGCCCACAATTTGTCCGTTCCAATAAGTGGTATTGTTGATGATGTCCACATGGCTGGTGCGAAAGGTATGGATACCCGAGCCGCCATTGAATGCACTGAGGTTGTTGGCAATCAAAGCTCGCCCCTTCCACTCGGGGCGTTTGGGTTTTTCAGGATCAGTAGTAGCGGGAACAGTAGTTGGTTTTTCAGTAGGTTTGACCACTGCATCGGCATTGGGATTGGTCGCACCCTGGGTCTGGTTTTGATCGGTAACATCCAGAATAATACCGTTGCCATCACTCAGCTTTCCAGTTCTTTCCCAAGGCACCAGCGTCTTATTGTTCCAGACTACATTGCGTTGGATGACAATGTGGTAGCCTGGCGCATCGTCGAAAGCCCAATTGTTGAGGGTCGTGATACCGGATCCGGCGTAGCGCATGAACCAGGCATTCTCATACACTTTACAATCCTCAACGGTTAAGTAGTCGATTTCGATGGCTGCGATTCCGCCACCCGGGCATTTGCTCACCGTACAATTGCGCACGATGAGGTGGTGGGGTTTTTCACTGGGTTTGTTGTTGCGGCCATTGAAAAAAATGCCATTGGTGTTGTAATAAGGATCGGGAGGGCTTTTTTTGGCGTCTTCCAGTGCCTGGAGCAAGACGATGGAATCGTTGCTGCCGATGACCGCAAGTCCGTCCAAAATATGATAAGATCCAGAAATTTGAATCCCGGCCCAACCAATTGGTCGGATTTCCGGACGATGTCCCGGACGGGCTTTCCAGGTGATCCAGGCATCCGCTTTCCCGGAACGAGTAATGGACAAGACGGCACTGCCATTGGATTTGTCGGAATTGGTGTACGTACCGTTGCCCACGATCACTACATCACCGGGTTCCACTACATCAGCGGCTTTTTGCAAGCTGCGGAAAGCGGTTTCTGGAGATTTGCCGTCGTTTGTATCGTTGCCAGTGCCGGAAACGTGCCAAACCTGGGCGAAGGTTTGAAAGTTGATTGACAACAACAAAAGGAAGATGTGTAGTAGATGCTTCATGATGGTGATTTTGACAACTATTTGGATTGTTTTGCCAGCATTTTCCGAATCTTGCTCGTGCTTTCCCGGTAGATTTTTTCCACTTTGTTCATGCTGGTTTTGAGTTTTGACTGCGCCTTTCCATAATCCTGCCATACAGCACGAAGTTGGTCGGTGATCTGTTTCCCGCTGGTTTGATCAATTTCAAAAGTCCAGTCATCAAAGCCCAGGTCGTAATACATTTGGCCTTTGATGGTGTCTTCCGGTTGGCGCAGGTAAAAACAAGGCGTACCATTGGCCGCTGCAATAATGGGCGAATGGCATTCGAAGCTCAAGACCGTGTGGGCTTTTTGATAAACTGAGGCAGCTTCATCGGGTAGCCAATAGCCGCGTTTTACTACGAAGGGTTTTACGTCCGCTGGAAGGGGATCGATCAACAGTTCGTCCATGAGGGCCACTTCATAAGTCATTTCGGGGCAGACCAATACTTTGTTGCCCGTTTCGCGCACCCAGGCGATCATGGCTTCGCGGAGTTTGGCGTGGTCAACTTCCTTGTACTTTGCGTTGGTCTCCTCTACCTGTTTGACCTTTTCTGCCGACCAGCCATTGTTGTTTGGATTGAATTGGTGGTAAGGGGTATAGCGCAGGCGTGGAATGGCGCATATGAATTTTTTGTCCTCCAATCCTTTTTCGCTTAAAAATTGATCCGCTTTTGCCAGGTCTTGAAGGTTGATGTAAAAAGTGGCATCGGGGGCAAATTGAATGTGTGATCCGGTAATGCCTACTTTTTTCAAATCTTCGATCGACTTGGTTTCACGGGTATAAATAAAAGCCGCTTTTTTCAGGATGCTTTGATGGTATTCACTGGGTGCCTGGAGTGTAGTACCAAAAACGCCAAAGGGTTTGCTGGTGTGTTTCATCCAGCAGGCCAGGTTGTCGGCACCGACCAATAAGGGGCCAGAACCATGAATCATCAAGTCGGCTTCCTCAAAAGCACGCATGATTTCCGGGTTGCTTACATCTTTTTCCGCATTGACCCCGCCGTAGAGGATGTTTACTTTGGGGAAGTTGGTATTGAGTAGTTTTTTTACTTCAGCGCCATTGCTCTTTTTCCAGAGGATGATTTTAGCCTGCGGCAAAAACGTTTGCAGTACATGTAGCAAGCCGGGCGTATGCGCGATGTCACCGATGTTGACATCCTGCCAGCCTGAAACCAATAAAATGACTGGATTTTTCTTTCCTGTTGCAAATAAGCTGGTCAATGTAATGGGGATTAAAATACCCATACTAGCCAACGCTGTTTTTTCTAAAAATTCCTTTCTTTCCATGGTTTCAAGGATTGGTATTGAGTGAGTTGAAAGATCATTTTACAGGCACTGAGATAAAATCCATGAATCTTTCCCAGTCGTATAGGGTCAGGTTGTGGATGCCTGTGCGCAGATGGTAACCCAGGTTTGAGCTTTTTACAGGTACATTAACGGCGGGTTGTGTTGGGGCTGGAAGGGGTTTTAAGTTAAAAAGGTTAAATACGGGTTCCGCATATTTCAGGGAAAGGAATTCACCAACTGGGTCTGCCCACTTGTCTTCGGAAGCACTCGCCACATATACTGCCCGGGGTGCCATTAAGGCGATGAGCATGTGTTGGTCTATCGGCAAAGCGTTTATGTTGGAATTGAATTTTTTATAATTGTCACAAAACCAATGCGGGAAATTCGTATTGATGTCCAGTATTGTTTCCCCAATCAGGTGGCGCGACAATGCAGCTCCTGCCTCTCCGGCGTCATTGGAGATTACCGTGGCAAAACGTTGATCTTGCGCTCCAGCCCATAAGGCAGCTTTGCCCCCTCTGGAATGACCTACCACTGCAACTTTTGACCGATCTATATCGCGGTCTTTTTCAAAATAATCCATTACCCGGCTGGCACCCCAGGCCCAGGCACCAATTGTTTTCATCCCATTGCCCATGGTCATTTGTTCTGGATAAAGCCTGAGCACGCCCTCGTGGTAGGTTTCTTTATGGTCAATGGCTACATCACTGACATGAAATGCAGCAATGGCGTAACCCCTGGCGATGACTTCTTCTGCTGGCCAGAATTCACTTTTTAGGGTTCTGGTAGGGTCGGTATTGTCTTTCCCCCGGTGGTTGATCAGTAAAAAAACGGGGGCAGGTTTTGAAGTATTGGCGGGAATAAACAGCAAGAGATTGATGGTGACGGATTGCTTATTGCGGTAGACATCGATCTGGATTTCCTTTAATTTGGCCTTTCCGTTCATGGCCATATGCTCTTCTTTTTTCAGGTTGAAACGGATGCTGTCCACCTCTTTCGGAACTTGCCCATAGAGGTTGTCTTCAAACAATTGCAGGATTTCCGGGCGTCTTTTTTTTATCCACATTTTAGCATTGCGGATCCTTTTGCCTTGATTGCTGGTCAGTACTTCAGGGAGCATCAGGTCCTTTTTTTCAACTTTTGACTGTCCACTACCATTTAAACAGGCCAAAAGAAAAACCAGCGCAAACCAAGTTTTGTGTTTCATTTTGGGTGGATATACAGCCTAACTTAGCTGAAATGAACAAGAAAAGTGATGCCATCAAAAAAATCAATCCATTTTTTGATGGCACCATTTCCACTTTTATCACATTAGCACCGCTACCAAAGTGGATTTTGCACCAATGCGGAAGAAATGTTGATCTCTCCCTGTGGAATCGGGTAGAAATACATTTTGGGTTGAAAAACACGATTTTCCACCACCACGGGTTTGTAGGAAAACGTGGTGCCTGTTTTGGTGACTTCAACACCCCTAACGGCACCTCCCAATGCGGTGGGGGCAGTCATCCAGCGGCGTACATCCCAGGCCCGGTGGTCTTCAAAGGCAAATTCTATTCTTCGTTCATTGCGGATTTTTTCCCGCACCTCGGCTTGGCTTAAACCCGTGGGCAACAAGGGCATCAACACCCCGGGCCGGTTGCGTACCCGGTCGTAAAATGCTTTGATGTCGGCATTACCGGGGCTGTATTCATTCAAGGCTTCCGCGTAGTTCAACCATATTTCGGGCAAGCGGAAATAGATCCAGCTGTGCGCTGCAGTTTGGTTGGTTTGCAGGTTTAACCCTTCATTGACGTATTTTCTCAAGTAATACCCTGTTTTGGAAGCATTGGCAATTGGCTTTGCATCGCGTCCACCCGTAAATGTTTCCACATTTCTTTTCACACTGGCCACAGTTGAAAAAGAAGCATTATTGGTCACAATACTCAAGGCCAGGCGAGGGTCCCGAGCCGTTGCGCCGGTGGTAGCATAAGGATTGGCGGCATGATTGGGATTGCTCCAGTCGAATGGAATACTGGTCGTGGCATTCACTTTGATTTCGTAAGCGTCGACCAGATCCTGGGAAGGGGTAGTTCCACTCTGCCCGCGGTCAAAACCAATCGGGAAATTGGCTGCTTCAAAACCATTGGATGCCGAATTTCTGCGCGTAAAAATGATTTCATTGTTGTTGAACGCTCGGAACAAAGTGGAATAGTTGTTGAATAAGGCATAACCCGTTCCTGGCAAATCAATCAAAGCCTTGGCAGCATCAGCAGCGGCTTTCCAACGCGCAGCACGATCACCTGCGGGCAATGAAATCAATAGGGGATTGGGATAGCCACCCGCCCAAGACGGATTGTTGAACAACTCACTGGCGGCGTACAACAACACCCTAGACTTTAGGGCGAGCGCCGCCCCTTTGGTCGCCCGACCCAGGTCCGCCGCATTGGTCGCCGTGTAATTCAAGGGCAAATTGGTTGCTGCTGAATCACACTCACTGGTAATAAACTGGATGCACTCCTCCAGGGTATTGCGCTTAATGGAAGGAATATCGTCGGTAGTCAAGGCAGTGGTCATGATGGGGACTCCACCGTAACGTTTGATCAATTCAAAGTAGAAAAAAGCCCGCAAAAACCTGGCTTCGTACTTCCAGCGCTTGACTTCCGCCAATCTTGTGGTATACACCAGTTGCTGAGAAGGGGAAGGATCCAGGCGGAAGCGATCGAGATTCACCTCATCGGTGGACACCAGGAACACATTGGCCCGGCGGATGCCTCGGAAATGGGTGCCCCAAATGTTGTTGGGGTTGCTGATGGAATTCCAGCTGCCGTTGTTGAAGGTTTGTACCGTACTGGTTTCGTTGGTAAACTCTGCTTCATCGGTAGCGGCAGCCATCATGGCACCATCAATGTTTTGGAAACCTTCTTGTAACTCTGAATACACCGCATTCAAAAGATTACCCACATTGGTGTAGGATTCTTCAATTTGCTGCTTGTTCAAATCGGTAATGATTTCCCGCTCCAGCTCCTGACAGGAGACCAGTATAAAAAGGGCAAGCCCCCCCAATAGATGTATTTTTGATTTCATGACTTACACATTTGAATAGATTAAAATTGAACTCGTGCGCCTAAAGTGATGGTCCTTAAAGGCGGATAACCGCTCAAGGCTTCAGGGTCGCCAAACTCAATGTGATCCAGTGAAAAAAGATTGGTACCAGTAAGGAACACCCGGGCCTGCTGCAACTTATACTTGGTGATGAAGGTGCTGGGGAAAGCATAGCCCAACTCGGCACTGCGCAGTTTGATAAAGCTGCCATCGCGCTGGTAAAAAGAGGAGAAGCGGTAATTGTTCAGGTTGTTGTCGGCGGATAATCTGGGAAAAGTGGCGGTAGCCGCAGTGGCTGGAGTCCATCTTTCCAGGGCGATTTCCCCGGCTTGTCCATTGTTTTGAAAGGGCCTGAATTGACTGGCGCCGAGGTATGCTGTTCTACCACTGATGGCTTGAAAAACAAAATCCAGGTCAAAACCCTTGTACCGAAATCCTGAATGCAAGCCTAGGGTCAATTCGGGCAGGCCCGTATTGCCAATGGGCTGCGAATCGTTGCCATCAATGATGCCGTCGGGCACACCCAAGGGGCCTCCTACGTCTTCATACTTGATGTCGCCGGGCAATACCGCGATACCCACTGGCCGGGGGCTAGCGTTGATCTCGGCTTCATTTTGAAACAAACCCAAAGCCCGTAAGCCGTAAGGTTGGCCAATCCGGCGGCCTTCATTGACCAATCCTGGATTCAACTGGATGGTTTGTGCATTGTACACGATTTCATTCCGGGCGTAGAAGAGGTTCGCTTCGGCAAAAAAGTGAAAATCATTTTGGTCTTTGTTCCGGTAGCGCAAAACGGCTTCAAAACCCCGGTTGTTCACTTTGCCCTGGTTGATAAAAGGCAGATCAGTATAGCCCAACACCAAAGGAATGGAGCGGTTGGCAACGGCCAGAATATCGTAGCGATCTTGGTTGAATACGTCCAGTGAAAAATCCAGTTGATTGAAAAAAGTAGCTTCTATGCCGATATTGGTTTTTTTCTCCTTTTCCCAAGTTACGTCAGGATTGGCGAGTCTACCTTCGGCCAGTGAAAAGGCGTTGTTGTTGTTGGTACCCCGGTAATAAGAAGCAACGTTGGGGTAACGCTGATCAAACATAAACCGTTGGCCTCCAATTTCATCGTTGCCCACCAAACCGTAAGAGCCTCTGATTTTTAAAAAGCTAATCGCCTTGCTGTTTTTTAAAAATCCTTCGTTGGAAACAATCCAGCCCAAGGATGCTGCGGGGAAAAACCCGTAGCGTTTTTCGGGCGCATAGTTTTCCGAACCCATGTAGGAGCCAGAAAGTTCAACAATGTATTTTTCGTTGCCCACGTAGGTTATTCTGCTGGCTACCGCATTGTTCTTGTACGCCAGACTGAGGTTGGCGGCATCGGTACCCGCAAAAATATCGCTCTTGTTGATCGTAGAATTATCCGAGTTGAACATGGCCAAAGCACTGATCTCATGTTTGCCAAACACCCGCTCGTAATTCAAAAAAGCCTGAATGGCATAATTGCGGTATTGCCCCAAATTGGGTTCAGAACCCACAATGGAAGTCGTTTGTCCAAATTTGGTGTACACGGTATCGCCATCGACACTTTTGGAAATGGCAAAACGTTCGATGGTTTTGACCCGGTTTGAGCCAGAACTAAAATAAGTATTAAAACTGGCCGCCACCGCAGTACTCAAACCTTTGGTGATGGCACTCAAATCGTAATTGAGTCGGAAGGAAGATTGTAGGGTGCGGCCATTTGACTCGGCATAGCCCGTTTTTAACAAGTTGGCGTAAGGATTGGCATAGGTGGAATTTCCGCCAAAAGTACCATCGGGGTTGCGAACGGGAAAGGCATTGGGTGGAAGCGAAGCCAACAACCCAAAGGTACCCCCCGAGCTGAGCGCAGCAGGATTCGCCTTGTCCTCTACGGTGCCGCCCAACAACAAAGTTGCGGAGAGTCTTTTGGTCAACTTGACATCGATATTGGAGCGGAAATTGTAACGCGTGTACTTCGAGTTGCTGCTTTCATCATCCAGATCGCCAAAGTTTTTCAGCAACCCCTGGCTGCTGATGGAATTCAACAGTACAAAATATTTGGCGGTCTCATTACCCCCACGAAAGCTCAAATTGTAATTGGAAACCGGAGCTGTTTCGCGCAAAACTTCATCGAACCAGTTCACATTTGGCCTAAAATAAGGGTCGCTACCATTCTGATACGCTGCCAAATCCTCTGCGGTATACAAGGCTGGTTTTCCATCATTGGCCAATGCTTCGTTGTACAAAGTGGCGTAATTGTAGGAGTCTAAAAACTTAGGCAAGCTGCTAGCCTGGGTAAACCCCTGTTGGGTACTGAAATTGATGGTCAAAGGTGCTTCGCGGCCCCGTTTGGTGGTGATCAAGAGCACGCCATTCGCCGCCCTGCTGCCGTAGATTGCCGTTGCAGAAGCATCTTTCAACAGGGAGATTTCGTCTACTTCTTCGGGTACAAATTGGGTGAAGTCACCCAAAAAACCATCTACGATGATCAATAGGTTGTTGCCAGGACCATATGTGTTCACCCCTCGACCAGACAAAGAAGGCGAGTTGGCTCCAGGTTCATTGCCCCCTTGGTTGACGGTAAGCCCGGATAGGCGCCCGTACAAGGTGTTGGCAAAATTGGTGTTAAAAGTTTTTTGCAACTCACTCCCCTTGACGGTGGAAATGGCGCTGCTTATGATTTTAGACCGTTGTTTGGCGTAGCCAATCTGAGTAGTGGTCGGTATGTCCGAATTGACAACTACCACCGAATCTACGGCATTTTGTGCAACAGATGGTCTGCTCAGCCCTGCTATACACAGTGCTACAAGCAAGAGTTTATGGTAAAATTGTAACTTCATTGCGGATACGGTTAAGTAACAATTAGAAAAAAACTGGGGATTCAATTTTGCTTTATCGATGTATGAAACTTAAAACAGGTGCATTACTCCCAGCCCGGATTTTGAACCAGGTTACCTTTCAACACTTCGTTTAAATCAAAGGGATGCAGGTACATCTGCTTGTTGAAGGAGCGCGTCTCAATCACGTAGGGTACATAGCGGAAAGTGGTCGCGGTGAGTTTGGTGATTTTTACGCCCTGGATGGCGCCTTTCATCACGCCTTCTTCTTCGGCAATCAACCAGCGGCGGATGTCCCAAAACCGGTGATCCTCAAAAGCCAATTCGATGTCTCTTTCATTCCGTACCCGGATTCTGAATTCATCTTTGGAAAGCCCCGGAGGTAAATCGGGCATGCCCGATCGGGTGCGGATGGTATTGACGGCGGCATACGCTTCGGGAGTTGGCCCCTGAAATTCATTGATCGCCTCGGCATAGTTGAGGTAAAATTCATTCAAGCGGTACAATGCAATGGAAGGTACGACCGAGCCACCATTGGCGAGGCCTTCGGGAATGTGTTTCAGTACCCATGCGCCGCCAAAGCAGTTTTTTTCGTGTTTACCACCCGCAAAAGTTTCGATGATTGGATGTTCAGCGTTAAAACGCGCGCCATTGTAGCCCACGGTTTGTTTGAATCGTGGGTCCAATTCGTTGTACTTGGCCACCAGGTCATCTCCTCCCGCAGGTTCCCAGGTTTGGGGCAAACCGTCGGCCTTTTTTTCATATTTCCTTACAAAATTGAGCGTAGCGGTATTGCTCACCCAAAAGCTACCCATGGGTACCGGATAAAGGTGGTACCAAGGAAATCCAAATCGACTGGAAGAAGGGTAGGTCTTGTCGGCTATGATGATTTCTGCATTGTCCCGACGTTCCCAAGCTACCCGATAATTCCCCTGGGTTACCGTGGCGACCGCAGGATCGCGGTTAGCGGGTACATCGATCAGGGCAACTCCAGCTTCGGGCGCAGCATCCAAAACTGCTTGCGCGGCATCGGCGGCCAATTTCCAGCGATTGTTGTCGGCATTGCCATAACAGATTAACTTGTTGTCTGCCGCGTTGGCCATACTGATGAAGGGCGTACCGGTGTTGAACAAGGGGCTCGCGGCGTACAACAAAGTCCTCGACTTGAGGGCAAGTGCAGCCAATTTCGTCGCCCTGCCCCGTTGGGTAGGAGGATAACTTGCTGGCAAATTTGCCACGGCATCATCACAGTCTTTGAGGATAAAATTGACACATTCTTCCAGTGAAGCCCGGGATATTTTGGCTTCTTCCACAGTCACAAAACGTTTGTCGACAATTGGGAAACCGCCATACCGTTTGAGGGTTTCGAAGTTGTTCAAGGCCCGGATGAATTGGGCCTCACCTTTCACCTGTGTTTTGTAAGTGTCATCGGCATCAGGCACTTCGTCGATGCGCTCCAAAAGGATGTTGGCATTGCGAATGGCTTTCCAGCGACCGTGGTACTTGGAATCCTCATTGCCAATGATGTTGCCGGGAATGATACTCCCTGAATTCCATTGCTGGGCAAAGGGGAAGTTGGCTTCATTTTCACTCTCATCGGTTGCGCCCGATAAAGTACCCGCAAGCGATGAGGAAGCACCAGTGGGAGAACTGATTACGGCTGCATCACGGTTGGGAAAAATGGACACCATGCCATATTGGTAAAGGGTAGACACATAGGATTCCGCATTTTGCCGTGAGGTGAAAATGTTGTCCTCGGTGACATCAACCCCGGGAGCCTTGTCTAAAAAATCCTCAAGCTTGTTGCAGGAGAATCCTGCCCAAAAAATGCTAATGAGGACCGATATTTTGATGAAATTTTTCATGAATCGTGCTTTAAAAATTGACATTAATGCCGGTGTTAATGGTTCTTACCAGTGGGTAGGGCTCAAAATTGGTAGCAGTGGGTGGACTTTCCGGGTCAACCCCTGGGAACAAGCTACTCCAGGTGACCAGGTTGTTGCCATTCACAAATACTCGGATGGAACTGAACCCCACCTTCTTGAGCCGGGATCCACTAAACGTGTACCCCAATTCAGCGTTTTTCAAGCGGACGTAACTGGCATCCACGGTGAAAAAGTCGGAAGACTGGTAATTATTGGGCGCGCCACCATTGGTACCCAAGGAAAATCGGGGAAACACAATCGGTAAGCCAGCAGCATAACGCTCGGGCGTCCAGCTGTTGATCAGGTACTCAACGGCGCTAGCCGGATTGGCGTCATAAAAGGCTTGGGTATACCGGCGGGTATAATTGACCGAAACATTGTCTACCCCCTGAAACAGCACGGAAGCACTGAACCCTTTGAATTGCAAGACCACCGATAAGCCAAAAGTCTTTTCGGGTACTTGAGAAAACCCAATCGGCACTTCATCGTCAAAGTTGATTTTTCCGTCACCATTCACATCTTTGTAGCGGATATCTCCGGGCTGAATTTTGTTGTTTTGCCAGCCATACACTGGCCGTGAAGCATCGTTTACTTCATCCCAGGTATTAAAAAAGCCATCGCTGAGCAGGCCAAAATATTGGCCAAAACGATTGCCAGTGCGGAATTGATAAGGATAAGCGCGGTTTACTTCGTCCTGGAACAAGATCTCATTCCGGGCAAAAGAGTAGTTGGCCTTGATCTGGTAATTGAGCGCTCCGATTTTGTTGTTGAGGGTAAAATCAAACTCATAGCCCCGGTTTTGCATTTTCCCCAGGTTCTGAGGCGGAATGGCTACCCCAAATATGGAGGAAACCGTTTGGGGATTGGCGAGGATGTTGTCGCGGGTTTCTTCAAATAGATCGACGTTCAGGGTGATGTTCTTTTTCCAGAAGGTCATTTCTACACCCAGGTTGGTTTTTACGGCGCGTTCCCAAGTCAGATCAGCATTGCTGCCGCGACCTTCCCGCGAGCCGGCCAGTACGTTGTAAGAAGAGCCCACTTCACCAAAGCGGGAGCCACCCGTGAAGGTCCAGGCGGTGGGGCGGTACAGGAAGCGGTTGTTGGACGTAAGAAAACCCGAACCGATCTGGTCATTGCCCACTTCGCCGTATGATCCTCTAAACTTGAGCAAAGTCAAAAAATCGTTTTTTGGAAAAAAAGATTCTTCGGAGGCAACCCAACCCAATGAATACGCGGGGAAAAGGCCGAAACGATTGCCTGGTGCAAAGTTCTCAGTACCGTTGTAAGCAATGTTGATCTCGGCCAGGTAACGGCCTTGAAAATCGTAAGTTGCGCGACCTACATAACTCTGATAACCATTGGGAACCAGAAAGGTATAATTGGGGTCGATGCTTTTCAACTGGTTGTACAACAACAGCGCAGAAACGTTGTGGTTTTTGCCGATTTTTCGCTTGTAATCAAGTGCAAATTCCGCCGTGACCCGGCGATTTTTGCCAATCGTTTCCGAAAAACTATACGCCGCATCGTCGGTTTGTGGGAGGAAAGCCACCGAACCATCGGTATTTCTTAGCGGAATGTAATTGATAACCGTTGAGGTTGGTTTGCTGTTCAAAAACCGTTGACTGTTGAAATTCTGGTAAGATACAATGGCGTGGGTGCTCAAACCCTTGACAAAATCTTCCAAGTCATAGTCCAAACGGAAGGAACCGTTCAAAAAATTGCGGAACTCTCGTTGATACCCCGCCTGATATAAACTGCCGAGCGGATTACCACCTGCCGTGCTGAGCTGAATCAATTTCCCATCCACAATACCTGGTGAAACCGTAGGGTTGGCACGGGCGATGTTGTCAATCACGGTTTGGGTATTCAAGGCATTGCCCGTTCGAAATTCGTTTTGGGAAGAAACATCCAGTGCCGCTTTGAAGCGCTTGCTGATGTTGAAGTTCAGGTTGGAGCGGAAGTTGAAGCGTTTGAAACGGATGTTGGCATCGTACCCCGGAGAGAGGTTGGTGTTGTTAAACAAGCCTTCCTGGTTGAAATAACCCGTCGAGATGGCATACCGAACCTTATCCGTTCCTCCATTGACACTTAGGTTGTGCTGTTGCTGTGCCGATGTTTTTTTCAACATGACATCATACCAGTTCACGCTGGGAAAAAAAATCGGGTCTTCACCGGATTTGTATTTTGCCAGATCGGTCTGGGAATACCTTGGTGTGTAGTTGGCACCGGAGATGTAGGCGTCATTTTGTAAGGCCTGATTGAATGAATTGGCGTAATCAAAGCTGTTCATTTGCGCCCTTAAATCGGTAAAGGTGTTCGAGGCCTGGTTGAAGGTGTACGAGACCTTGGCAGGGCCAACCTTGCCCCGTTTGGTGGTAATGAGCAAGACCCCATTGGCCCCCCGGATGCCATACACTGCAGTGCTGGAAGCATCTTTGAGGATGGTGATGTTCTCAATTTCGTTGGGATCCAGGTTGTTGTAGTTGTCTACTTGGATGCCGTCTACCAGTACCAGGGGTTCCTGGCTGCCGTTGAAGGTACCTACGCCGCGGATTCTTAAGGTAGATTGATCATTTCCAGGTTCACCACTTGCTTGCGAAGCAAAGAGTCCGGGTAAGCGGCCTACCAAAGAGTTGCTGATGTTGGCAGCGGGTGATTCAACGAGCAGCTTTCCGGCCATCGAGGCCTGAGCTCCTGTGTTGGTGATTTTCTTCTGGATACCGTAGCCAACGATGACTACGTCTTCCAAAGATTTGGTATCTACCGCAAGGGTCATTTTGATGAACTCACGCCCATTGAGGGCAATTTCTTGCCTTTCAAAACCGATGTAGGACACGACCAATACCACGTTTAGGTCGGGTACTTCGAGAGAGAATTTTCCATCTTGATCAGTAACGGTGCCAATGTCGGTGCCGTTCACTTGTACCGTAGCACCCAGAACTGGCTCGCCTTTATCGTCAACAATTTCTCCGTTGACGGGAACGGTAATGGGCGCTAAATTTTCTGGAATAAGCTCACGCGGGGAAAGTTCAAGTTCTGACGAAGAGCGGTCGTCTTTGTTTACACTGCCCGATGCTGGTTGCTTGGCGCGTTTGATCACAATGTGGCGACCAGAGATTTGGTATGTCAACTGCAAAGGACTAAGCATTTTGTTTAGTACGGTTCCCAGTGGTTCTTTTTGAGCCACTATACTGATCTTCTTAGTGGAAGCAATACGACTGGAACTGTACATGAAACTGACATTCACTAGCGTTTCGATCTCCTCAAATACAAGTTTTACACTTTGATCACGTAAGTCCAACGTAATCCTTTGATTCAGTACGTCCTGGCCTTTAGTATCGTAGGCTAGGGCTATGCTGGAAAAGGTGACTGCCAAAGAGAATTGGATCAAACTTATTCTCATGATTGAAACCAGTAGATTTAGACAAAAAGTATTTCTTTTACCCATAATGAGCGTTTGATAAAAGTGAACAAAGTTGTTTTAGCCTGCTACCCTCTAAATGGGGGCTTTTGGAAAAACAACTCACTTTTATCAAAATTTTTTTTTGTCCGGCTTCTCAATCACATACATCCTTTTGAACTAAGGACGATTTGGGCATCGATTATTTCGTATTCCGCATCGATGCTGAGGCAAATTAATTTTATTTTTTCAAACAAGGGCTCATCGGCCAAGGAGGCAGTTAGTTTGCAGGAAGCCAGCAATTCTTCATCGTATACAATGTCTACTCCATAAGCTTGTTCCAAAAGTTGCAACACTTTGGACAAAGGCGCATCGTCAAATTCGAAGGATAAAAATTGGGCAGAACCCAAATCTTGGAGTGCGGGTTTTTGTATCAGTGCCTTGAACAGTTGGGCATCCGAGCGATTGTAATAAATCTGCTGATTGGGGGTCAATACCACGCCGTCCGTACTGCGTGTAACTGATTCAGCGGTTTGGATGCTGGCTTTCTGGTTGGAATAAACGGTCACTTTCCCCGTTTTGACCATCACCACTACCTTTTTGTCAGTAGCGTATGCCTTTACTGTGAAACTGGTGCCCAGCACTTTGGTGATGAGTTCGTTGGCGTATACAAAAAAGGGCTTTTCAGGGTTTTTGGCTACTTCAAAAAAAGCCTCCCCCGAGAGGTAAACTTCTCTTTGAGCCAGGCCATCGAAAGATTTGGGATAGCTCAAGCGGCTACCTTTTTTCAATAAAACGGAACTATTGTCACTCAATACCACCAGTTTGGGGCTGTTTTCAGCATTGTGTACTTCGATAAGCGCTTCGTCAGCTTGCGCTACCAAATCGTGATAAACCTGCTGCGCATCGGGGCCAAACGGATTGTACGGATTGGCGGTATAATACCAGGCCAATCCAACAATTAACAGCAATATCGCCGCAGCAGCGGACCAGTATGGCCTCAAAGCATGCAATGACTTGTATCTTTTTTGGATTGTTTGTTCTGGTTCTAAATCATTCAGAATACGTGATTTAAGCCTTTCTTTTTGTTGCTGATCAATTTGGTGCTGGGCCAATACCACCATATTTCTAGCTTGGGTAGCAATGGCCTTTTGCGTAGGATGTTCTTGAAAAAAGGCCTGCCAAAAGGCATCCCCATCCGCTGTTTTGGCCCAAGCTATGAATGCTTCATCCAGTAGAAAATCTTCAACCTTATAGTCTTTGTAATTCATAACGCCCGGTTCATTGATGACTCTGCTTGTGTACGGATTCAGGATTAACCTTGAATCACTATTGAATAAAGGGAATCTTTTACTTTTCAACTCGTTTTTTGGGAAAAACTTTTACCAAAGGAGCCAAAAAAGCAAGAATAAGGAAAAGGAGGCGCGCAGTTTGTGCAAAGCCCTGGTGATGATGTTGCGTACCGATTGCTCATTCATGCCCATGATGTCGGCAATTTCTCTGGTATCAAGATTGTCGAAAAAGCGCAAATGTACGGCCTGCAACTGGCGTTGGGGCAGTAATACTAAACCTTTGGAAAGAATCTGTTTGTATTCTTCGGATTGTTCCTGTGCAATCAGGTTCTCTTCGATGGAAGGAGCTGTATCCCTGGCTAAATTGGCAGTATCCACCAACCTCGAGAATACTGTTTCCTGATCCATCAAATGGCAAATCTTGCGTTGTAAGGCTCTAAATAGGTAATATTTGATCGAAGTGGTGTCACTCAAATTGGCCCGCATTCGCCACAATTCGACAAATAATTCGTGGATGGCGTCTTCCACTAAGGCTTTGTCTTTGGCGAAATAATAGCCATACGTAAACAGTGCCTCTACGTATTGCTCATAGATGCGGCCCAATGCGGCCTTGTCCCCCTGTTTAAAGGCTTCCCACAATGCCGATTCTTCAGTTTGTTTATGAACTTTCATGAGAATCGGATTTTTTGGAGTGAGCTTGCGTTGCTGAGTAGGTAATGTTTTACCATGTTTGACTCCAATTTTAATAATGACGAAACTTTGTTGAGAATAACCTTAGTGCTGCTCAAAAAAATGTAAAAGGTTAGCGACCCATCCAACCACCATCCACCGTCAAAATCGTACCGTGTACATAATCAGAAGCCGCTGAAGCCAGAAAAACGGTTGCCCCTTTTAAGTCCTCGGCACCGCCCCAACGTCCGGCGGGTATCCGACTGAGAATCGCAGCATTACGGGTCTCGTCGGCACGTAAAGCACTCGTATTGTCGGTGGCGATGTAACCAGGCGCGATGGCATTGACGCCGACCCCTTTGGCCGCCCACTCATTGGCCAAGGCTTTGGTGAGGGAGCCAATTCCGGCTTTGCTGGCCGCATAACCAGGAACAGTAATGCCACCTTGAAAAGTGAGCAAGGAAGCGGTGAAAATGATTTTCCCATAGCCCCGCTCTATCATCTCTTTACCAAATTCCCTTGCCAAAATAAAGGGCGCATTGAGGTTGATCTCCATGATTTCGTCCCAATATTCATCGGGATGTTCGGCGGCGGGTTTGCGAAGGATGTTGCCCGCATTGTTGACCAAAATATCCACTGGTGGGCATTCGGCTTTGACTTTGTGGATGAAGGTGTATAGCTCCGAACGGTTTTTAAAATCGCATTGATAGGCATAAAAGGTTCTCCCCAGGGCTTTGACTTCCCGCTCAATGTCGCTATCGGTCAATTCGAGTGAGGCTGAAACGCCAATGATGTCGGCACCAGCTTCGGCTAAAGCGATGGCCATGGCACGGCCAATGCCTCTTTTGCAGCCGGTAACAAGGGCGGTTTTTCCAGTAAGATCAAAAAGTGCTAAAGATTTCATGTTTGATTTTTTTAGAGAAGATCTTAGGCCAATTCCAGCAAATACTTCATCCCGGCCGGGTTTTTGTCAATGGTTTCAAACACCTCTTGCGCTGCGGCCAAGGGTGAAATTTGGGTGATCATTTTTTCCAGCGGTAAGTTTCCACTGGCGGCCAGGGCAATGGCTTCGTCAAAGTCGACCGGTTCGTAAACCCTGGCACCGATCAGTTTGATTTCACGCCAGAAAAAGCGGAATAGATCAACGGCCTTGGGCTCAGAATGAATGGCCACCATCACGATTCTACCCCGTACGCGTGGAATTTGGGTCATCGCCGTGACCCCGGCCTGTACGCCCGATACCTCAAACACTATGTCAGCCATAGCCCCGGCGCTGAACGCGTTCACTGCTTCCACCAGGTCTTGTTCAAGAGGATTTACGGTTTGAATACCCAGTGATTGGATGAAGGCAATGCGGTGCGGATTCACCTCGGATACCAGCACCTTAGCCCCTTTTTGCCGTGCCACCAGAGCAATCAACAAGCCGATGGGCCCACCACCAATGACCACAGCGTGTTCCCCCGCTTGCAATTCACCCAAACGCACATCGTGGCAAGCTACGGCCAATGGTTCAATGAGTGCGCCGAGGGTCAGCGACAAGTTTTCAGGCAGACGGTGCAGCGTAAAGGCGGGCACATTCCAGAATTGTTGCATTCCACCCGCCGAATCAATGCCAATGAATTTGAGATGTTGGCCAATGTGCCGCTGGCCATTGTCCGCAGGTACTTCGGGTCCAGGATTGAGCGGGCGCACGGTTACTTTGTCGCCAACAGCCCAACCATTTACCCCTTCCCCGATGGCTTCAATCACCCCGGATACCTCGTGTCCAATGATTTGGGGCGGTTTAACCCTTGCATCCATTTTGCCGTGGTAGATGTGCACATCAGTGCCACAGACACCCACGTAAGCCATTTTTAAACGGACTTCACCCGCTTGTAGGGGTGTTTTTTCAATCGTTTTAATGTTGAAGGAATGGTTTCCTTCGTAGAATAGTGCGTTCATTGTTTATTTATTCTAGGGAGAGTACTCTTTCCAATATTTGCAAAAGGTTGCCCTCCGGGTCAAAGAAATTTCTCACGCGTCCGCCGCCAATTGCTGGGGAGAGTTCTCCGCCCCATTGCACTTGGTACTGATCCAAATGGGCGATGGCTGTTTCAATGTCTTGTACCCGCAAAGCCAGGTGCGACCAGCCTGGCGTCCAGGTAGTGCGGTCGGGGCGTGTAGTTTCGTCTTTGGGCATGATTTCGAGGAGGGTTCCGTCGGGTGCTTTGAGCATCCACACGGGTTTCGGGTGTTGAAACCAGCGCTCGTAGCCTAAAATTGCACAATACCATTCGCTCAAAGCCTCAACATCATCAGCGGCTACCGCTGGATGGTCTACGCCAAGAAGACCAAGTTTTAAGGGGGTGTTTTTTGTTTGTTCTGACATGTTCCCGCTTTTTGTAACTTTTCATTCGCAGCTGCGCTGCTCAATTATTTTAACCACGACGACGACGTTTTGGCTACCGCCACAACACGACGCCATGCGTCGTGTCCAAAGCGCGAAGCGCGCAAAACGTCGTTTCGTCGTTTCGTCGCCGTCGTGTTAAAAAAAATTTGGCGAAGCCAAATCAAACCTTCGTCGTATTAAATGACTAATGCATTAACTGATATTGGCCATTTTGCAACACGACCTCCCACTTTCGTCCATGTCCTGAAATCATCGAAAAAGCCGCTGCCTTTTCATCCTGCAACTGCAAAGTCCACTTGCGCGCATCACTTTGGAGCGTGTAGCCATTGGCGTCGACCTGTAATTGCCATTGATCCAATTGATCAGGCTCATCCAGGGCAATGGCGTGTACGACAGTCCGCGCCACTTGCCTTTCTTTTTCCGTAAAGCGGAACAACAAGCCAGTTCCCGAGTGGCCCTCGCCCAACTGATTGGGTTCAGGGTGATAGGCATCGTGTAAGTAGCCATAGACGGGGTAAGACCAGCTGCCCTTTCCACCGTGGAACAGTTTCATGCCTGCCCCATTGCGTTTTATGGTCAAGGTGTTTTGCGCTGTTTGCCAATGGGTTTTGCTATCCCGGTTGTTGACCATCCAATTCCAGAGGGTCGTAACGGGTTGCTGGGCAACAATGTGGTCCACCACAAACAAGACATGGCTACCCGCCAAAATCCAGAAGCGCGAAAAGGTTTCAATCGGCTCTCCGTAGGCTTTGCCCACTTCGGCACCAACTACCGATACCACGTCGTCTTGAGAACAAATCAAACGTTGGTCACCCCTGATGACGGGTTCGCCCGCCCGACCATTGCGGATTACCCGGCGAGGGAACACACTTTTTTGCTCCAAAAGGGCCGCTTTGGCCAGGTCTTCCTGCAAGCCGAGTGCTTCTTTTTCAATCAAAAAAGTGCAGGTGCTGTGGGTTTGAGAACTGCTTTCCAGGCCGTGGATCAGGTTGCGGTAACAACTGTGCCCAGGGTCGGCCAACAAACGTTCTTGCTGGTGAACCAGGATAAAGCTGTTCAAATCGCCGTGTAAGTGCCCTAGGCCATGCAAGGGTTGGCTACCACCGTTGATGGCGACAACAGTTTTGCCGTCCCAGGCATCCCGGATGAAGGCATTGCCATTGGCAAAGGAGCTAGTTAGCGGCAAATGTGCCCGTTCGGGAGATGTACTTTTAGCCGGATAACAGAGCAAGGGTAAGGTCAAAAAGCCCCAATCGTTGCGCATGCCCAGGGTGGCCAAATCGTGCGGGCCCTGGGTAGGAGAGGAGACGTAGTATTGTTCAAAAAGCCACTGGGCCAAACCCTGCTCAGGCTCCATCCTACTGCGGGCAGCGACGTACAACAACACATCACCAGAGGGGCGAAAAATGGCGGCGCTGTCGTTGAAATTGGCTGCTCTGGCCCGAGGTTCATCGCCCCAATCGGCCAATGGTTTTTGGTAAAACATACTGGTTGCAAACCAGCTCATACACTTGCTGATGGTATTGGTCAACGCTGCATCAAAAAGCTGAGGAAATCCACGCGAAACGGCTTCATGGGCAAAGGTCAAAGCCAGGGCCAAATAATTGCCATACTGCAAGGATTCGCCGTAAGAGCCATCTGCCTGGAGGGCTTGTGGGCAAAGCTCGAGTTCGGGCAATAGCGCAGTGAGTGCTGCTTCATCTTCCAGTACGACACTGGCAACGATGGCCCCACTAGCCAGGATGCTTCGCCAATTGGCCAAATGCTGGTTTTTGTCCAACCATCGCCGACAAAGGGTAAGTCCTTTTTCCTGCAAAGCGTTACGGATTTCCTGTTGCTCGGCAGTTGAAAAAGCCCCTTTTGCCAAATCGTACACGGCGGATACGCCCCAACACAAATGAGCCGTTTCAAGATGCCCGGTCAGTGGCTCGCTATGGTCCCGAAACTCGGGGCCAACCCAATCGTAGGTCGGTTTTCGGATGATGTCAAGGGTAACGGTGTTGAGCCAATGCGCCAAATGCGGCGAAGGTTCTAAAGCGTAGCACATTGCAGCATCAGACAGGTATTCGGCGGCGGAATGCCACCAAATTGTGGTTGCGTTGGGGCCTAACAAATCTCCCCAGGTTACCCGTTCGTATACTCGATTGTGTAGCGCATTGAAAAAAATCGATACCAGGGAATCGCGGTTGTTGCGTTCGCTGGTAATGATCGCTTTTTCGGTATCGCTGAGAAATATTGGCATGTTGGAACAATTAGAAATACCCCCCGTTTTTGACCACCTCCGTTGGGGTCATCCCACTTTCGACCATGCCACGGATGTCATCTTCTTTGAGCAACAATTTTTCGGCAGCGATCAATACCTCATAAGCAATCGCCTGAGGAATCGAGATCACGCCGTCGATGTCACCAAAAATCCAGTCGCCTGGATTGACAATCACCTCACCCATCAGAATGGGCTTCAGGTAATGGTACATCCTAAACCGCCCCAGCATGCCCGTATTGGCTTTGTATTTGTGAAACACTGGAAACCCTTGATCCACAATGGCCCGGGTGTCCCGAATGCCATTAATGACCGCACCCCGGCAACCAATTTTTATGGCCGCCATGGTCATCACTTCGCCCCATTGTGAGGTGACAGTATCGCCCGTGCAATCCCATACCACTACCGAATCTGCGTATAAGGCTTCAAGCATTTCAGCGCGCATCTCAAATTCACCTTCAGTCGTAATATCGGGACCACCTTTGACGGTGAAGGCCATTCCAGCCAGTTTCATTTCTTCGCGCAGGGGGGCAAACGCAGCAGGCAAACTGGAGGCGTGCATTTGATAATTGAATCTCAGTACATCATTTACAGCTCCAGTGTACAAATTGAGGTAGCGCTCCCGCATCTCGGCAACCGGAATGGGGAAGGGCGAATGTGCAGTTTTTCCGTTCTGATTCATTATGCTAAAAATTTCATGTTGTCAAAATTGATCTCCCGAATGAGCACATATTCAGGCTGATCCAATACAAATAAGATCACCCGCGCTACGTCTTCCACTTTCAGGAATTTCTCGCGGGGTACCTGGCGATCGCCCCAATAGTTGCTGTCGGTGGGGCCGGGATTGATGTCGGTCACTTTGATGCCAAGTTTGAGGGCCTGGTCGGCCAGTCCGCTGCTGAGTCCCCTTGCTCCAAACTTGGAAGCGCAATAAACCGGGGCATTGGGGTTGGTGCGTTGACCCGCCATAGAGATTACGGTGAGGATATGCCCGGCTTTATGGGGTTTCATGATTTTTAGTGCTTCCCGATTGCAAAGGAAAACGCCACGCACGTTGACGTTCATCATTTGTTCAAAAGTATCGAGCTCAGTTTCGGCCAAATCGGTAGACAGCAGGCCCAAACCCGCGTTGTTGAGTAAAACATCTACCGTGCCGAAAGCTTCCAAACAAGCGGCAAAGCCTGCTTTGACATCCGCTTCGATGCTGACATCGCCCCGGAAGGAGCGCAGGTTTTCGTGCGCAACTTCATCGCTAAGTTGGTTGGTGCGGCTGAAATCAAAAACTTTTGCGCCAGCATCCAATAACATCATGGCGGTAGCCTTGCCAATTCCGCCAGAGGCACCCGTAATGAAGACTACCTTGTTTTTTAAATTGACCATTGTTTATTCGTTTTTAAACACCAGTTCCAGTGCTTTGGGTTTTTTTTCTATATTTAAACAAAAAGATTGCAGTGAACAAACAGATTATCCCTACCGATATCGCCATTTTTCCACTGTACACCGCCACTGAGGGCATGCCCAGAATGACAAACAGTGCACCCGTACTGGCCAATGCGACCGCATACAGGCGTCGAAGAATGGGATGCATGTCGTTTTCCGCGCTGGCTTTGACCACTACAATGGGATGCTCTAATTTAGCAAAAAAGGCGCTCACCCGCTGGTGGTAAGCCTGGCTCTGATTTTTCAAAAATCCGGATCCCCAGAAAATGAGGAAACAAACCAGGATTTCGATGAGGGTAGCGATTTCCCATTTTAGTCCCGAATACCCATTCAGCACCAGTCCTACCGCAATTCCACCCACTACGGCACCAACCGCACCGGTAGGGTTCGGTTTGCGCATCAGGATTCCAAACACCAGAGGAATGACCATCGGAATGGCGAACAAACCAGTGAACAACTTATTGGCTTCAAAAGCCCCGCCAAATCCTCCGACATACAGTGCTCCGATGGTGACCAATAAACCCAACCCAATGGTGGACAAACGGCCTACCCACAGCAATTCTTTTGAACTCGCCTGGGGCTTGAACAAACGCTGGTAAATGTCACTCGTCACTACACTGGCCGTCACGTTGTACTCGGCACTGAGTGTTGACATGGTGGCTGCAAACATGGCCGATATCATCAAACCCATCAAACCTTGGGGCAGTAGTTTCAGACAAACACTGACGTAAGCCATTTCGGGATCTTGCAAGTCGGGGATAATCACCCGTGCAGCAATAGCGGGCATCAAAAAAACGATGGGAAACAAGAGGAACAAAGACGCCGACAACCAACCCGTTTTGCGGGCATCGGCTTCGGTTTCGGCGCTGTAAAAGCGTTGCATGAATGCCCAGTTTCCGCAGTATTTGATCAAGACCATGACGTAATACACCATCAGGTAGAGGGGTTGCCCTTTTGGACCGTTGGTAAAGGTCAAGTGCTCAGGAAGCTGTTGTTGAATATTGGAAATACCACCCGCTGCATGTAAAGACAAGGGCAACAAAATAATGGTGGCCAAACCCAAAATAATGAATTGCACCACATCCGTCACCACTACCGCCCACAAGCCTCCGGCAACCGTATACAACACCACCACAATACCGCAGGACAGAATCGCGGTTTCAAGGGGGATTTGTGTGGCTGTGGCTACAAAAAGCCCGAGGGCGTACAACTTGATCATCTCATCCAACACCTTAAACCCGACTCCGCCCCAGGAGAGCATTTGCCTAACGGGAGCGTTAAACCGCGTTTCCAGGAACTCAACCGGACTCATGATTCCGGCGCGTTGCCAGCGTTTGGCCAGCACCATCGCTGCAAATATGGAGGGGGGAACTGAACACCAAATCACCGACAAGGCCACCAATCCATGGGTGTAAGCAATACCTGCATACGCCACAAAGATGGAGGTGCTGAACATGGTCATGAAATTGCTGATGCCATTGGCCACCCAGGATACGGAGTTCCCTCCTTTGAAATAATCGTTGATGTTTTTGACATAGCGGCCTAGGTAAAGGCCAATGCCGGACACCATGACCATGTACAATAAGATCGCCGCGTAATCAAGCGTTTGCAGTTGATTCATTTCAATTTCCAATTTAGATGTGCAAGAAATCCAAGCGTATAAGGCGAAATCACTCTAAATCCGTTTTTTTGTAAAGCATCGCCCCCCTTGTTTACTTGAGCAGTACCCGTCAAATATCCGTCGGGAGTCAGGAAAGGCAAAAGTCCGTTCTGTGCTTTGATGGCAGCTGCCTTTGCGTTTTCGGCAAGTAGCCCGTTTTGGTAGCCATAAGTCAGCGCAGCGGCGATACCTGCGGTGCCAGAAGTTTCAACACCCGTTTCGGGTTGGTGAAAAAAGTTAAACCAGAGTCCATTGGGTTGTTGAAAAGCGATTACTTTTTCAACGGCACTTTGGAATGACAATTGAATCGCCCGCTTTTGCTCGCTTGGGGGTAAATGCACCAGTGTTTTGGCCAGGCCCAATAAGTACCAGGCTACGCCACGGCTCCAATTGCCAAAAAAGGCTTCCCCTTGTTCCGTACTTCGCTGAAAAATGTGCTCGCCCTTGTCCAGTATATTGATTCGAGATTGTAGCGTTTGAATGGCCAGTTGGGCCAAGTCAGGGCGCTTGAGGGTTTTGGCCAGAACAGCCAAGGGGTAACTAACGGTGTAACATTCTTCGGTTTTCACCATGCGGTTGTTGCCGGTTCCATCGGCGATGACCCCTTCAGCATTGGCATGTGCCTCGCAAAAGGCAATGGCGGTATTGAGCAGCGGGTGCGCAGGGTGGGTTTGAGCCAAAATGGCAAACGGCAGTATGGATTCAACAGTACTGATTTTTTCAACCGTTTTAACATTGTTCAAATTGGCATAAACCAGGCTGTTTTGTCCAAAAAAAAAGTCGAGTTGTTGGGTTAAAATGGACTTTGCACGAGTAGAATGTTTGCTCCATTCGTATAAGCCGTCCCAAACGACGCCTTGCATCCAGCCAAAGGTTTGTACAGATTCGAAGGATAAAAGGCGTTCTTCCCAGGCATCTTTCCGGGGGCTTGCCTGATAGACCAAGAGATGTGGTAAAAAGGCGCTTGGTGCGGTTTTGGGTGAATCATTGGCACTGAAAAACCAAAAGGCTTTGCTGCCAGTGGTCCTGCTCAAGGTGACGCCTTCCGCTAAAACTGCCTTCAAATCCGCTGGAGCAATCTCCAACTCAAAGGGTTGCATGTAATGGGCAAAGCGAAGATCCCAATCGGCAATTTTTTTGCCCGTAAGCGCGGTTTTTACTTCTACGATCAACACTTCCCGTACGTCGGTTGCGCTGGTAATGCGCAATTTAGCCTGTGATTTTTTATGTACCGAAGCCTGATCCCAGGATAGTTTCACACTCGTTGGCCCCAGTGGAAGCTCGGCAATAGCCCAATCAAAAGGAATGTATTTTTCGGGGGGTAAAATGGCATTCAGCCCAGTCACCTTGGCCAAAAGATAAGCGTAGCTACTTCTTTTCTCCCAAAGATTGAGATAGCTGGGAGCAAGCAGCACGGAGGCAGTAGCAAGCACTTGGCGACGTGTCATCAGGTTGTCCATTATTTTATAGATAAAGCATTTTTCTCTGCAAGTACTACTGGGTAATCGGAGACGGGGATGCTACTAAACACAAACTGGTTTCCCGACTTTTTCCACTTGTCCTTGGGGATTTCGGAAACTTTCCCAGTAATCAAATCCACCATCACCGGCTTTTTGAAAGTTCCTTCCACGGTAATGGTCGTCAATTTGGGTTCGTAGGTATCGGCGGGGCGAGCTTCACCGCTCCATAGGGTGACCAGGCTGCCCCCTTTGGCTTTGTGTTGGTATTGAAAAGCGTACACACTCGGCTGATCGGTAGTTGGTTTGGTTTTTTGCAATGCTATTTGGGCATCAAAGAGCGAAAAAACGTGTTGCGCCGCTTTATAAGCCATTTTGGGGCGCTCAATGGTTTTGTCGGGATTGGTTTTGAGCAGGCCTTTGGTATTCACGCCCAACATGTGATCGCCAGGGCCATAATGGATGTCGCTGATGGTAAATAAGTTGGTGGCAATACCGCGGCCATGATCGCCGAGCATGCGCCGCAAGTCCCATTTGGCTTGGGTCAACTCTGACCAATCCTGGTCGCGCATGGCACCAATGGTGATGGCTTTGGGGGTGGAAGGCGCGCCGTTTTCACCTTGCATAAACTCTACCGTGGGCTTGTAGCTC
The DNA here is from genome assembly GCF_041740695.1 of Haliscomenobacter sp. Taxonomy (GTDB): domain Bacteria; phylum Bacteroidota; class Bacteroidia; order Chitinophagales; family Saprospiraceae; genus Haliscomenobacter. The sequence continues at coordinate 49,763 of NZ_JBGSLK010000098.1, forward strand.
CAGACCAATTCCCGCATTTTTTCAATGTGTGGATACGAGCTATCTGGATTGTAGGCGTAGCCGTGGTAGGTCAGGATGTCGATCAGGTCAAGCGCGTTGTTTTGTTTGAGGTACTCCATAAAATCCTTCATGAAGTCCAGTTTGGTGACACTGGCCATACCCAGGGCAATCAGTTTGGCATTGGGCTGGATACTTTTGACAATCCGGGCAGTGCGCACATAAAACTCGCCAATTTCGGTTCCGGTATGTTTGGGATTTAGATCAGGTTCGTTCCAGATTTCCCATTCAGGCACGTGTTTTTGATAACGATTGACCATGGCACGCACCCAATTGTCCCAGGCGGCCAGGGCTTCAGGCGAGGTAGGAATGCGTCCGGCCAATTTGGCTTCGCCGCCACCTTCATAAATCGGATTGCCATAGGACAATTCCACCCAAGGGGAAACACTCCGACTAGCAGCATCGGGAATGACGGCATCCAGCCAGGCAAAATCATAGACCCCTTTGACTTTTTCACATTTTGACCAGCCACCTTGTAAGCGGATGCGTTTGGCACCAAGTGGGCCCAGATAGGTTTTGTACGACTGATAATCGGTATAGTCCCGGTCGAGGGTTTCGCCGCCGATAGACCAGGTACTGCTTTGGATGTCTTTGGCATCGCGGGTTTTGAGCTGGCCGATCTCTTTCCAAGCAGTTTGGGCCTGGGTATAGGTCAGACCGATCATCAATAAAGCTAGCGCTAACAATAATTTTTTCATGGCTTAAAAATTTATCAAGGATTTATCGATGATCAAAATAGGGGAATCGTACACCGGAATGGCTTTGAAAGTGTAGGTGTTGGCTTGTTTGCTCCATTGCGTAGCTGGAATTTCGTACACCCCACCAGTAAGGATATCGACATAAACGGGTTGCTCAAAATTGCCATTCAAAAAGGTAAAGTTGACCTCGCGGGTTTGGTTGGTATTGGTAGGGATGTACTCATTCACCCAAATGGTAAAAACCTGCTTTTTGGATTGTTTGTGTTCATACCCATAAACGGCCAGGCTGCGATCTGTGCTTTTATTGTACCTCACTTCACCCTCAATTACTTTAGCCCCAGGATTGTAGGTGGCATGTAGCTGTTTGATCCGCTGCAACTTGTCGTCAAAAATGGAGGCCACATTTTGCATGGCGTAGTAAGCGATTTTGGGGCGGATGGCTCTTTTACTCGAATCAGATTCAATGATTCCCTTTACGTTGAGTCGTCGAATTGGGCCTGAGGTGACGGCATAATTCATGTCGATGATGCCCAAAATGCTGCTCTCAATGTCGTGTCCCAGATCCCCCAACATTCTACGGGTATTCCACTTGGCCTGGGAAAGTTCCGTCCAGTCATAATCGCCCAAGGCTCCGCGGCCAAAACCTGGAAAGGAGGGTGCGCCATTTTCGCCTTGGCGCAGTTTTACGCCAGGAGCATATTGATCGAGTACTTTTCTCAATTCAGCAACGTGGTCATAATTGGCATCGGGGTTGTAGACGTAGTCGTGGTAAGTCATGTTGTCAAACAAGTTCAGCTTGCCTTGTTGGTGGATCGTCTTAAAAAAGGCATCCGCGTACTGGAGGTTGATGTGCCCCATGGACAGGCCCGAAATTTTGGCTTCGGGCTGAATGCGTTTGATGATTTCGGCGGTACGGATATTCAATTCCGCTACTTTTTCGGGTTGATTGATTTCGTTGTCGCCAAAGTTGGGTTCATTCCAGACCTCCCAATCTTTCACTTTGTCCTTGTAACGTGCTACCAGGGCGGCTACCCACTGATCCCAGGCTTGCAAGGCCTCCGCAGAATGGGGAATGCCCGCGCTCAGATTGATGCCCCCGCCGCCTGCGTAGATGGGGTTGCCATAGGAGGTTTCGAGCCAGGGCTGCAAGCCACGTTTGGCGGCGTCATTGATGATTTTGTCCAACCAGGCCCAATCGTATATGCCTTTTTGTTTTTCGGTTTTGGCCCAGCCCGCTTGCATTCTTAGGCGTTTGATGCCCAGGGGAGCGAGGTAGGTTTTGTATTGTTCGTAGTCGGTCATGTCCCGGTCGAGGGTTTCGCAGCCGATGATCCAGTTGGAAGCATTGATCTCGCTGGCACTCTTGGGTTTGAGGGTACCCAGGCGTTTGAGGGCAATGTTGAAATCGGTTTTAACCCGATTCTTCGATGTGTCAATGTTTTGGGCATAACCTAGGGTGCGGCCCAAAAAAGCAATACTGAATAGCAGCAGGATTTTTTTCATCGCTTAAAATTTGAGATTGGAAGCTTCGGTTTCAACATACTTCAACCAATCCTGCCTGGTTTTAAACTGCGGGCTTTTGCTCCAGCCAGCGCCGACATAATAGGTGAGGGGTTTGCCTGCGCGGGCCTTCAAGAGCATGAATTGTTCATTTTGATGGGCTTTAAATCCTTCTACATCGGCAGGTTTGGCGAGGATACTGGTGCCCAATTCGCCATTTTGTGGCAGATACGATTCCCAGATGTTGAGCAAACCTTTTTGCTGATCGGTTACTACTTCTGGATTTTTTACATAAGAAATGCCGATGCCCACGGTCAGCGGTTCCGGGTAATCCGTGTCAAAGGTACTGACCACCTTGAAAAAGTTGCTGCCCATGGTCATGCTGATGACTTTGCGCTCGGATACTTTAAATCCCTCCACTTCCCAAGGATCAAAGATTAGTTCAAAAGCAATTTCTTCGGGGGTGTTTTTCAATATGCGGTGGGTAGCATAAGGTGTGGAAATGTAAGGCTTGTCTTTATACCAAATAGCCGTTCCGCCATTGCCGCGACCAAAACCAACGTGAAAAAAATCACAACCCTCACCATGGTCTTCATGGTAAGCTTTGCCTTCCGCATTCAGTTTGTGCCATTTGTCGATGATGGGGTAGCTGACCGATTTGGTCCACACATCGATGCCGCTGCTCACCCGATCTTTGACCGGAGGGCCATATACCCGAAAGGCGATGCGGTCGTTTTCCCAGGCAATGTTTTGATTCGCCTCTGGCAAATAGCGGAGGTAAGTGCGTGGCGCGTTCGGATTTTGAACGTAGTGGCCCATCGGGTGGAGTGGCTTGACCTTTTTGACACCCAGTTTGGCGGCTTGGGTAAAGGCCAGTACCACGGGCCCAAAGGAATGAGGATCATTGAATTGCCACATCCTTTTCGCATAGTCCTGTTTGGTGCCTTTGCCTGGATTCAGACAACCCATACAGGCATGACTTACCGAACCATCTGGATCGATGTAAGCCAAGTAGCCACTCAGGCCTTTGATGAATTTGGGCAAATTGGAGCGATCCAGTACGTTTTTTTCAATGGCAATGCCGATGGCATAAAGCAACAAGCCGCTTCCCGAAGTTTCAACATATGAACTGGGATCAGTCATTTCCTGGTGCCACAGCCCTTCCTGGTTTTGAAATTTTAAGAGTGCCTCAAAAAAACGTTTGGCCAACGCGTTGACTTCTTTTTTGCGGGGATGGGAATCGGGTAAATCGCGCACTAAAGTTGCCAGTGCAAAGGCACCCCAGCCATTTCCTCGGCTCCAATTGTCTTCAGAAATGATGTTCAAGCCGGTAAAACCACGCGCCTGGTGGATGAGGCCGTTGGGATCTTCGAGGATTTTGAACAGTTCCAGGGTTTCAAATACTGCCGCATCCACATATGCTGGTTTCTCGTACCGTAACCCTGAATATAGCAAGTAGGGCGTTACGGCGAAGGCTATGTCGATGAAGATTTGATCGAGGCTATCTTTGGCCCAACTGGCCGTCAGGATGCCTTCTGAGGAGCGTTTTTGCTCCTGAAACATTTTATCAGCATGGCTCAGTACCTGTTCGGACAATTGCTCAGTTTTGCGCAGGTAATCCAAATAAGCGGCCCCGCTCCCGCCAGCTTTGTAGCTGATGAAACTGCCCCGGCCATTGATTTTTTTGCTTTTGAAGTCGCCAAACAAAGCGAGCGCCCGGTTCAACACTTGGGGATCTTTTTGCAAAACGGCGAGTTCACTCATTCCATGCATAAGCAAACTGCCCGGGTACAGGCCCATGTCCATGTCTCCCAGACCTTTGTTGAGCACAAGTTGGGCAATGGCCTGGGTTTCTACCTTTTTAGGGGTGCCAGGAATGGGTTTGGCTGGATGCTGATTCGCCGCAGATTGCGACAGCAGCGGCCCACTGGTGGATACAAAAACGCAGAGAAACAGGCAGAAGAATTGTCGCATTGCACAGCATTTAAAGCGCTATTAAATTTAAAAGAAAAGGTCAGCAAATTTTGCTGACCTTCCATGACAGCTTGAAAAACAAGAATACACTCATTTATTTAACCAAATCTAATATCCTGGGTTTTGCTCCAATTTAGCGTCTTTATTCGCCTCAATTTCGGAGAAAGGAATGGGGAAAAGCGCGTGGTGATCCCGGATGTTGGCCTTGTTGAGCGGGTTGTATTTGCGGACCCTTTCCACCAATTTTCCCATCCGTTGTAAGGTTACCCGACGGTCTTCTTCAAAGATCAATTCCCGTGCTCTTTCATCCAAAATATAGTCCAAAGTTACCTCGCCGGGTGTTACGGGAGTGGCTTTGGCGCGGTTGCGCACTACGTTCAAGTCTTCGGCAGCTTTGGCAGCATCCCCTTTCAGGAGGTAGGCTTCAGCGCGCAGGAAGTAAGTTTCGGGCAGGCGGATCATGTACATGTCTCGGAAGGTAGCGCCAGCGATGGATTTCAGGGTCTGCAAGGCCGGGTCATCCAGTACACCGGCGGGGTGCTGACCAGGGGTGGTGATTTTGCTGGGATAAGGATACCATCTCCAACGTTGAGCCTTCCAGTTGTTGGCTGGAAAATCAATCAAACTTTTGCCAAAAAAATTGGGCGAAGCTGGATTGTTGTACTTGAAATCGCGCACAATATTGTATTGCGAGGTACGGATGTCGGTAGAAGTAACAATGCGGTTGTCTGCGGTAGGATTAAGGCCCCAAATTTCGTAAGTCCAATAATCGGTGGGTTGTACAAAACTTACCCCTCTACCGCCGCTGTTGAGGGTGGAGGCCGACAGGTTTTTGTTCATCGATGGTTTTCCGTCAGGGTCAACGATCGAAAAAACTGCCGGAGCAATCGTCCGCTCCTGTTGATTCATGGAGCTTCCGGCTGAAGTTAGTACGCCCCCAATGATGTCCAACTCGTACTGAATCACCCAGATGGCTTCCAAGTTACCAGCTTTGCGGTTTTGGTTGCCTACTCTGAACAGGTCATAAAATACATCGCCAGGTTGGTTGCGCAAGCTGCCAAAACGTGCTGTCATCAAGCTTAAGCCGGAATTCTGGATCACCTCCGTGGCAGCGGCAATGGCTTTGTCGTAGTCTTTCACCACGATATAGGTTTCGGCCAACAAGTGGTTGGCTACCGCTTTGTTCAAGCGGCCATCTACTGCGGTTGCTACGTTGGGCAGGTTGGTGGCGGCCTCCGTGGCATCGGCTAAGATCTGGTTCAAGACGGCCTCTTTGCTTGCCCGGCTGTAATCCGATTTTGGCGTGGTCGCTTCATCCAGGATCAAGGGCACTCCACCAAACAGGTGCACCAATTGGCGGTACGACCAGGCTCTAAACAATTTTGCCTCCGCGCCAATAACTTTTTGGCGCGCTTCACTCACCTGGGACAGTGGCAACCTACCGATGATGGTATTGGCGTTGGAGATGATTTTGTACCAACTCAACCAGTGATAGCGAGGAATGGTACCCTGCGTAATGATGGATGAATTGTAATCACCGATGCGGGCATTGTCCAAACGAGCATTGAAGGCCAGGTCGGTACCCAAAACCTCCGAATAAAAATCGGCACCACCGTTTACACTCTGAATGGCGCGTACCCGGGCGTACAAATCGGTCAAAGCCGCATTGAAGTTGGCTTCGGTAATGTAGGAGTTTTGTGGACTGTAAAAGTCTTTGGGTACTTCATTCAAAAACTCTTCTTCATTACAGCCTACACTGGCAAAGAGGGCGCCAGCCAAAAGCAATATTTTAATGGTATTTTTCATGATACACTAAGCTTTTGAAAATTAGAAAGAAAGTTCCAGCCCCAACGAATAGGATTTCATGACGGGGAAAGGTTGAAAGGACGATACACCTTGCCCGGTCTCCGGATCCCAGCCTTCCCATTGCGTTAGGGTGAATGGATTTTTGGCGCTCACGAAAAACTTCATGCTTTGGATGTTTAGTTTTTCCAATAGCGCGTCGTTCAGGTTGTAGGATAAAGATGCGTCCTGCAAACGTGTGAAATTTCGTTGGAAATAATTTCTGGCACCGGGTACCGGGGTACCTACCCAGGGGTTGGAGTATTTGGCATTGGGGTTGTTGGGCGACCAGTACTGTGCAAAATTGAAAGAGTTTGAGTTGCTGGCATTTCCTTTGGTGTTGTTGTATCCGTTCAGGTGATTGGCAGCCAAGTACCCATCTTTTCCACCCTGGAATGAGTTGATGAAAAACCGGAAAGTAAAGCTCTTGTAGGATAGGGTACTTTGAATCCCAAAAGTATAATCAGGTTCCCTTTGTCCAAGGATAACCCGATCTTTATCGGGCGAAATTTTGCCGTCGCCGTCCTGATCTACAACCTTGTAACTCCCTGGGTCAAAGCCAGTCAAGCGACCATCTTCCAAACCCCAGAGTCCATCAACCTCGTAATTGTAAATGGTGCCGATGGGCCTGCCAATGAACAAGCCACTGGCAATCAGGTCGTCTTCTTTCCCATCTTGATTCAAATCTTCACCCAATAGCCGGACGATCTTGTTTTTGTTGCGCGAGAAGTTCACCGTTACATCCCAATTGAAATCCTTGCTTTTTACCGGAATGGCGTGCAGCAGGAATTCAATGCCGGTATTGTTCAGTTCACCAATGTTGGTGAGCACGTTGGCAAAACCCGAGGTTTGGGGCAATACTTGCGACCAAAGCAGGTCATTGGTGTTGGAGTAGTAGTATTCGACGTTGCCATCGATGCGGTTTTTGAAGAAGGCAAAATCGACACCAATGTTGTAGCCTTCGGTTCTTTCCCAACGCAGATTGGTATTGGCCAGCGTACTTACCGAGCGGCCAATGGAAGTGCTGCCGCCATCGCCAAAGACATACTTCGAACTTTCTTCGGCCAATACCCGCGCCAATGAGCTGTAGCGGGCAACTTTGTTGCCGTTTTCACCATAACTACCTCTGATTTTGAAGAAATCTACCGCAGGTAGGTTGAAGAACTTTTCTTCTGAAACGACCCAGCCAACCCCAACGGAAGGGAATATCCCCGTTTTGTTGTTTTGGGAAAAACCGCTGAATCCGTCTCTGCGTACGGTAGCTTTGAACAGGTATCTTGAATCATAATTGTACGCAAGACTGCCCACCTGATACAGCAAGGATTCGTCCCAGGCTTCGGAATCAATCTTCTGTATCTCCGCCAAAGCCAGATTGTTGTAGGACAAATTCAAATCAGAGAATCCAGTTCCACGAGCTACCGTCCGATTAAAATCAGCCGTGTTGTAGCCGTAAACAGCGGTAACATTGATGTTGTGTTTGCCAAAACTTTGGACGTAGTTCAGGATGTTGTCCAGCGTTTGTTCGTACTGAGTCGCATCGTTTTTAAATGCTTCACCCGTACGCCCGGCGCCATACGGCGTTGAGGAATAGGTTTTGAAATACTTGAGGTTGTTCCCGAAATTGACGCGGTAACTCAGCCCAGGGATGCTAGGAACCTTGAGGATGGTGTAAAAATTACCCACGAGGCGACTTTGTACTTCGTAATTATCGGCCAGGGAGTTCAAAAAAGGATTGACGTTAAAATCACCAATCGGATTGATGACCCAATCACCGTTGGCATCGGTCGGCGTGACCAGGGGACTGGTGGTGACGATGTTGTCAACACTGGGTGCGTCGCCCGAAAAATCAGTAAAGGCACCAGAAGTATTTACCCCAATCGTCAGCCATTTTGTAATGGCATTGTCGAGGTTGATGCGTACGGTGTACCGTTTGTAATCATCGTTTTTGATATAGCCTTTTTCATTGGTATAGCCAGCCGACAGGAAATAGTTGGTTTTATCCGATCCGCCAGACAGCCCCAAGGAGTGGTTTTGGATGAGTGAATTTTGCGTCAATGAACCAAACCAGTCAAAATCATTAGTGGTGTTGGCACCCGCAATATTGGGGGGTAAAAAATCTGAGTTAGCGAAGGTCCAGGCCGGGTTTTGTTCGGTATAGCCAGATGCTTGGGTGTACGCGTTACGGTATTCAATGTTTCTTACTTTCTCCAAAAATTCCTCCCGATTGAGCAAGCGGGCATCCACGGTAGGGGAAGAGATCGCATAATTGGTGGAGTAGGTAATGGTTGGTTTTTGAGCCAGGCGTCCGGTTTTGGTGGTTACCAGCACCACCCCATTGGCCGCTTGTGAGCCATATACCGCCTTACTACTAGGGTCTTTCAACACATCCACGTTGGCCACATCGGCAGGGTTGATGTCGGAGAGGCGACCGCTGAAAATAATCCCATCCACGATGATCAATGGCGCTGTATTGCCATTCAAAGTGGAAGTACCCCGGATGTTGATAGAAGCCTCTTGCCCAGGGCGGTTGGTTTGGCTGATGGTTAAGCCTGGTAGTGAACCTTTGAGCGACTGGAGGATACTCACATTGGGGGCTTCTTTGAAAGCCGCAAGATTGGCCGAGGCAATCGAACCCGTCAAATCCTTCTTTTTCTGGGTGCCATACCCCACCACCACAACTTCGTTGAGTAGCGCTTCATCGGGTACCAGTTGAAAATTAATGCTGGTTTGATTGCCGACGGTGATTTCCTGGGTCAAATACCCAATGAAGGAAACCAGCAAGACGGCATTGTTTGAACTCACGGCTAGGTTGTAAGTACCATCAATTCCAGTAGAAGTACCATTGCTCGTTCCTTTTTCAAGGATGTTTACGCCAGGCAGTGCCTGTCCGGTTTCGTCGGTGATTTTTCCACTGATGGTTTGTGCGGTAGTGGTTCCTGCCCATAGCCAAATGACTATGCACAGGTACCAATAAGGTTGATGTAGTGCGACCTGTTTCATTTTTGAAAATTATACTTTATTATGGTTGAATAAAAGTATCACCATACAAAAGTATAAACAGGACTGGTTTAACCAAATTTTTAGGCAGAAAAAAACAACGATGCTTGAGTATTTTTTATTTTACTATCACAATGATATAGTATTTTTACTTTTGCAAACTAGTTGACCTTTGTGCTGCCTGTATTTGTATTCACAGGACTGACCGAACGGATCAGAAAATAGTTATCTTTACTCTCACAATATTAAAGTATGGTACAAGTTCTCATCAAGGCTTTTGACATCCTGGAACTGGTTGCCCAACGCAATGGGCAATCCATCACGCTTACCGAGATAGCAAATGAACTCGAACTCAATCAAGCTACTGCCGCCAACATCAATAAAACCCTGGTACACAAAGGGTACCTGGAGCACATTGGCAAAAAGAAGGGTTACCGCCTCGGACCAGCAGCGTATCGCTTAACCAATGATGTGCCTTATGGTCAGGATCTGGTCAGTGCAGCCCGTGAGATTATGGAAAAACTGACCACCAAGCTCAATGAATCCTGCCTGCTGGGGGTATTGCGCAATTACAAGCGCTACATTTTACACGTGGTCAACTCGGAGCAGGAAATTCAGGTCCAAATGCGTTCTGAGCGCAATGTATACGAAACCGCTAGTGGACGTATGCTCCTGGCCTATCTGTCCGAAAAAGAACTGGAGCGTTTTATCCAACACAATGGCCTGCCTGATCCAGCGCTTTGGGAGGAAGCTAGTTCGATGGAAAAATTGCACGAAGCCCTGGCCCAAATCAAAAAGGAAGCTCTAGCGATGACCTTTATGGGAAACCGGCACGTCCGGGGATTTGCGGTACCCATTGTGGTCAGTGATAAGGTTGTCGCAGGTTTGAGCGTATTTTTGCCGGAGTACCGCTGTACGGATACACGGGAGCAGGAAATTATTCAATCTTTGAAAGCGGCGGCAATAGAGATCGGGAGTAAACTTGTGGTTTTTATCTGTTGAGCCGGTAAGGTCTCGCTCAACCCTCATTTGACTGCTTTTTTATGGGTCATCAGCAAAACTAGCAGGATGATTGTACTTAAAAACCCAAAAGAAACAATGATCATTGAATCATTGTCAACGCCCATCTGTTTGAAGAAAAGCAACAACACCTGAAAAAGTGGGCAATCCCTCCATTGATGTACGGATCGATGTCTTGAATTATTTGAAAGCAAGTGGCTTGCCTTACATCGTTTTACAACCATCGGTTTATGCAGAAAACTTACTAGGTCCCTGGACTGCACCCTTTGTGGCCAATGAGCAAAAAGTAGCCTATCCAAAGCCAGAAGAAATGCCCGTGGGTTGGATTGCAACGCAGGATGTGGCCGAATTTGTGGCCGAAGCTTTACAAAAACCAGAACTGGCTGGGGAAGCCATTTTCATCAGTGGGATTGAAAACCTGACGGGGAAGGGTTTAGCGGAGAAGTTTTCCGTTGGTTTGCAAAAGCCCATCAGCTATTATCCACTTCCACCCAAGGCCTTTGGCAAAATTCTGGATGGTCTCTTTGGCGAGGGAGCAGGCGACGGCGCGGCAGCCGTGTACCAGGAAATTGCTGACACCAAAAAATACCAGCCCATGCACGTTCCAATGGAAGGGATTTTGGCAAAAATACCAGTCAAAATGACCAGTATTGAAGCTTGGGTAGCGCAGCATAAGAGCCTGTTTCAACAAAGTGTACAAGTTTAAAATGTCCTTCTATTTTTTCCAACCTCCCGAAAGTGTTGACTTTCGGGAGGTAACTTTGCAACTTTATTTCGTTTCCGATCTAAAGATCTATCTCAACCAACAGCGGAAAGTTTTTATTTGTTGAGCCTGAAAGGCCTCGCTTAGCGTCCCTTTGCGGGTGCTTAATTTGGCTACATTGGTCTCCAAATGGGTGCTTTCCCAGAGCTCCTGAAGGGGCTTCGCAAAGTGGATGTTTGGTTTTTTTACCCCGTTGTTAAGGTTCCAAAAACGGGTAATCAAGCCCTGTTCTATTCCCTCTTCCGCAGGTTTTACGGCCCAAAGCAATACACCAGGGTCATTGATGCGGAGGAGCGAGTAATTCAGCTGTTTAGACTTTGGGGTACTTTCCCCAGTGACCATGGCCGTTGCGAGCGGGTTTTGATGTTCCAGCGCAAATTTCATGGCCTCGGTGGCGTCAAAAGCTTGTTGATGGCTGCGCAGGGCAAAGTGGTAGCGCAAATCAGTTGCGCCATTTTGAGCAGGAATACCCAGTTTGGGTCCATCCGTTTGGCCGCCAGCCAGGGCATTCAATTGAGCCGATTGTTCCCATAAAGAGTCGGGGCTGCTGTTGCCCAACTTAAAAAAACTACAATCGAGGTTGGACAAAGTAAGGCCATAGTTGGCTTCGCTCAAGTCGGCAAAATGATTAAAAGTCAACCAGTCGTAACGGGCGTTTTGAGCAGCGTAATGTCCACCACGGGTTTGTTTTTTGGCGCTGAGTATTGCCCCCAGTTCCTCGTGGTGGGTATTGGGTTGGTTTAAAGCCGTGGAAAAGGCCCAGGTTTTTAAGTCTTGAAAATTTTCCTGAATGTCGTTCTGGATTTCGATGCGGGGGCTGTTTTTGTATAAGGTGAGTCGAACGCTGTGCGGCAAGGGATGTTTGGAAACCGCCTTGAGGGTGACGGACACCGGGCCTGCGTTTTCAACCACCAAATTTTCTCCTTCATCCAGCAGGGTAGCGCCCAAGTCATTGAGGTACCTGCCATCGCTTGCTTTGACCAATTGCCGTTTTGCCAGGCTATCGTATAGCTCGGTAATTACCCCGGACTTGCGCAAGTGGATGCGGTAAAATTGGTTTTGGATCACTTCGCCATCGACCAGAGCCGCAGCCACTTGTGGTTTTGGCGAACCAGGCTGGATTTCAAATACTTTGTACCCCACTGAGGGAATGTTTTCAGCCCAGATGCGCAAATACCGCTGGCCATTTTGATGAATCAACTGGCTATTGGCTTCCTGACCCGTGCTTACATCCACGATCCTTACCGGGTAAGTTCCGGCATATTCCAAATCTGCCACATCATTCCGTACCCAACTCAAGGGGTTAAAAATATAAAAGCGGGGAAGTACAGTTTTGGCCAGTTGCCCTCCCAAGCGGGTACGTGCCAGGTTGAATAACGTATCGACGTAGGTCGTAATTTGTTGTTGGACGCGGATTTGCCAGGCGGCGCGCTCCTGAGGTTTGACGGGGCCGTCTGCAGTCCAGTCGTGCTCCCAATACAAACCAAAACCCTCCCAGGCCCGATTGCGCAGTTGTTGCAATTGCTGGCCAAAGGTTTTATCCTGAAGTGCAACTAGGGTAGCCAACGCTTCAGCACTGCGCAGTTTTTCGGTAGCGCGGCGCACTTGGGCGGTGGTTTCATTCATCGAGGCGCAATAGGTGTCCCACTCGTTGCCATAAGCAAGGGATTCATGGGGCAAGTTGGGGTAGGTGCGGCGAACGTCTTCAAAAAAGTCTACCTCATTCGAGACCCTTACTTTGCGTTGCGGAGTAGTTCCGGCTTGGGCGGCAGTTACAAAAGCTGGTGCGACGTAGGTATCAAGATCATCCCAGCCATAACCAAAGGCACCAGCGATCTTGAAAGGATAAGCAGTTGAAGTACTGTCGCAGAGCTTACTAAGTTCGCTGATCGTTTGAGCTAAACTGAGGGCAGCATCCTTCAATTCCTTTTCTTGGCGGGTCTCCCCATAGCCACCCAATGAGCGGTTGTCGCCCTTGAGGCTGTACCATTTCATGGTCACTCCCTGCCCATCTAGTCCACGGTACTGATACAGCTGATGCTGGCGTTGAGCGAGTTGGGTGTTGGCCAAACGACTGGCGCAGCCACATACCCCCCGCCAGCTGTATTTGGCCCCCGAACCTGCCCACAAGGAGCTCAAACCCAGGGGCAGGGTTTGGTTTTCCATCGCTACGGCCAGCGGAAATCGTAAGCCCAAGCGGCGTTCCATTTGGCCAGCGTAATACATTCCCCGAATGACCGCCTCGGTGGGTTGGGCCCCGTAAGTGCTCACCAGAGTGTTGAGCGGGCTGCTGATGTGCCCCGAGCGAAGAGCGGCGACCAGGCGATTGAACTGCGCTGGGCTGCGGTATTTTTCATAAATGTGCAACCAATAGCTGCCATCACAATTAAAGCGGGTTTGAAAATCGGGGGCATTGTTTTTAGTAGCGTCTATTTGATGGAGGTAATAGTCGAGCATTTTTACAAAGGCGCTGTCGTACTCCACTTCGTTGCCCGTCCACATGTAGTCGGTGTGGTCGTCATTGGCGAGGTAAAGGTGTTGAATCGATTGCGCTGGCATATTCCAGACCATACAGCAGAAAAAGGACAAAACGAGGAACTGTTGCATAAAGAACTTCTTTTATTCACTAAAGTGTTTGTACTTATAGTGAGTTTAGGTCCATTCACCCTTAAGTTTTGGCGTTCACCTTTTCCGTGATGCTATTTTCGGTGCCCCAGGTATAGATGTGATTCAGAATTGGGATGAAGGACTGTCCCAATTCGGTCAGACTGTATTCCGTTCGGGGAGGAATTTCTCCATAATCTTTTTTTATTACCCAACCATCTTCAACCAAAACACCCAGTTGTTGGGTCAACATCTTTTCTGAAATATTGGGGATGGATCTTTGCAAGACCTTGTACCGCAAGGGCTGTTCCCTCAAATTCCATACAATCATCAGTTTCCAGCGGCCACCAATCGCTTTAATGGTGGCGGCGATCGGGCAGTCGTCCGTAATGGACTGCTCGTTGATGAAATTGGTGGACGTTTCCTTTCGCATATGTACGCACTTTATTGTAGGTACCTTACTTTTTGTGAGTAAAGATACTTATCTCCAATTTTGCACCATCATTTCATCAAAAGAAATTTCAATGGAGCTCAAAAACCTTAAAATTCACTATAAAATGGTAGCAACACAAATTGTAAATGCAGTCGATGAATTGGTTTCATTGGCTCTGGAAGGCAAGTGGGAACTTGCCTGTGAAAAATTTTATCACCAGGATTTTGAGAAAACAGATCTGGATGGGATTCCCGTGCTGGGCATGGAACAAAACATCGCCAATGGCCGGGCATTTTCTGCAAAAATTACGAATGTGCGGGATTTTTCCTGTACCGGAAAAATTGTCCAAGGCAATCGAAGCTTCATTGTGTGGTCTTTTGACTGCGATTTGGATGGCAACCCTTTTAAGGTGATCGAAGTGGCCATTCAAGATTGGGAGGATGGGAAGATCATCAAGGAGCGTTTTTATGCTTAATTTATGTGGCATTAAAATCAAGCCCCGGGTAGCAGCGCTAAGGTTCTACCCGGGCGCCTACGATACTCAGTGGTGCCAGACGATCCATTGGTTGTCGAGCAGCCCACATCATTCCTCTGAAGATGAGAATCCGGTACAAAGGATCATCAAAAGTCCAGGTATGGTGACCGGGTACGCTCACAAAGACCCGCCCCGCGCCATGCTCCAACGTCCACATTTGGGGCCTCAAACTGTCGTCTTGCAGGTTATTGGCCAAGACCTTCGCTCTTGAATCAAGATTTCCGGCAAAATTCCAGTAACATTCATCTGGAATCTGCAAGTTGCTAAATCCTTTAGCCAAGGGATGGCTGCTGTCAATTAGCCATTCTTTGGTCAGTCGGTAGCGGGTTTGCCCCCGATGCAAAGCCAGCCCAGTATAATTAGCCAAAGCTCGGGCATTGGGCCCATTAGGCCCGGCATTCAAAGCAAAATGAATAAAGACCAGGCCACCCCCACGGGCCAGGAATTGTTCCAGTTCCTGGCTACGGTCTTTGAGTTTCAGCGAATCCTTTTCCAAACTCCAAGTTGGATTATAAGAGTTGAATACGATGAGATCGGCGTTTTGCCATTGCTCCGGGCTGGGCCAATGGATAGCAGGTTCCGCTTCAATCTGCTGCCCCATATTCAACAATCTGGTCCAGCGGGACTGCCACAGCGGGTAATCATGCAAACCTACTTTGGTATGGCTGGGGTCTTTTTCGGCCGCACAAAGCACAATGCGTAGATCCGCCAGTTTTTTATTTTTCTTGTTCTTCAGGGCAGTACCCAGAATTTGCTCCACCTCGCGGAGTTTTCGGGGCGGAGGAGCAAATTCCATCGTCAGTGGCGCAGGCAAGAAGGGGGATTTCCCGGTATCAATCTGCATGGATGGTGCTACCCTTGATTGGGAAGCGTCTAAACCTGGATCAAGCCTGCTGAACTTGCCTGGCTGAATCGAAAAATCAGGCCCGGCTAAGTTCAATAAATTGGTGAAAACAAACCATAAATACAACATAGCTTTACTTTTCGGTGATGGAATATTGATACAAAACAAAACTGTTCTTACTGGGCAATTCAAAGGCCACACTGCCCTCGGCTTGAACCAAGGCTTCGAAAGATTTCCCCGCACCAGCGATCAGCGTACATTTTACTTTTTTGCCCATTGGCAACCAGGTTTTTACGGCCTTTCTGGCTTCAGTAGTGGCTTCGCGAAACACCAGGAGGTAGCCGGATTGTGCATTGCCGATCGATTGGAAGCCCGTCCATTGCAAACCATCCGGTTCGTTGCCGATTGGAAAAATTTGGCCAGCATGTATTTTGGTATTGTGCTGGAGATAAGTTTTGATCAGCTTGGTGGTCGAAAAGGCTTCTGCGGGCAGCCCGGTGCCTTCAAACCAAGCCAGGGGCTGGGCAAACATAGTGATAGCAAAAAGGTAGTCAAAGGAGTAGTTTTTGGGAGCAAAAGGGTCGTTAGACAAGTATTTATCCAGGTTGCGCCACTTGTTCAAAAACTCAATCTGGAAGTTTTGTGCCGGGACGTATTTTGACAACATCCACAAGTTGCGCAGGGTATTGTAGGGGTAATAATTGGTCCAATCCGTATAGCGGTTTTCCAGAAAAATATTGCCATATTCATTGAGGTAATGGTAGCCCCCCCGGCGATTGGCGGTTACATCCAGGTTGAACACCACCTGGTGATCCGTAGCTTGGCTGACTTTGTCCAGAAACTTCCGAAAATTCACTTCCGCCAGTTTATCAGGTAAAGCGACCCCATCAATCTTGAAGGTGCGAATGCCGTATTTCTGGTAGATTCCAATCAAGACATCGGCGTCTTTTTCCCAATATTCGTTGCTGTTGTCCTTGCTGGGATTGAACCACAGGCAGACCTCAATACCCAGTTCTTTGCCCTTTTTTACGACGGGAGCGAGTCCGTTGGGGAATTTTTCGGGATGTGGTTCCCAGTATTTGGGATTGTCCCAGATTTGTTCCAAAGATCCCCCTTTGAACGCGGAATTGGAAGAACGCCCCAACTGCCAGCCATCGTCCAGTTGGAAATGGGTAATGCCCAGTTTGGCACCCGCTTCCAATTCCAGCAAGGCAAATTTTTCACTGACCCTGGTGTCCTGGCCGCGGTCGCCCCAGGTGTTCATGAGCACCATTTCGTCTCGTCCGGGCACATGGATGCGCAGTTTGCGCTGATAAGTACGCAGGGCTTTGTAACGATTGTTGGGGTCACCTGCATATACTCCGGTCACAAATCCATAGCCGCGCCGCCATTCCGAGGGGTGTAAATCAGCCGGATTTAAACCCGCACCAATGATACGCAGGGTGCCAAACTCGGTGAGGAAGTCGCCGCCAGGATAGGCCAATTGCACATTGGAGGTGGGGGCTTCTTTGAGTATGAACACCCCGTGATTGCTGGTATTGTCGTGGGCAAAAAGTAGGTTTCCGCGGTACAAATTAGGTCGGTAAGAGATGGCCTGAATGGTGTTCACCAGATTGTTAAAGCGGTCGGTGATGTCATAAAACTCCACGGCATCCAAGCGCCAATGCCGGCCGGGTAATTCTAATTTTTCAATCACCGGGGTATTGCTCCCGGCGGTGCTGGCGCTCAATTTTTCGAGGTTAACCATATCCGCCAAGTTTGTGCCTGGCTGAAGCCAAACAGCATTAGAGCTGCCTCGAAAATAGAGGTCGCAAGCAATAGCCGGGCAATCGGGATAAATGCGAAATACCCGCTTGACCTCCAGTTTATCCAAAAAATAAGTGACTTCTGCGCTCAGGTACTCGGGTGTGACCGACGTTTTGGGAACAATTTTTGCCTCAAAGCGCGCATTTTCAGCCTTCTCCCCTTGCCCCGTGAAGATCAAGTCGGGTTTATTGCCGCTCATCAGCCAGGTTTTTCGATTGGCCTTGTCACTTAATGCACGCGAAATGAGGTTGCCTTGGTTCCAGAAGTAAGTTCTGGAAATCAGATTATTGGCAATGTATAGCGTATCGTTTTTTAAGGTAGCCGTGCATGATTTGATGTCTTGGGCTTGCATAAACTGAAGCAAACCAAGCAGAAAGCAAAAACAAAGGAAGTATTTCATGATGGTCTGAAGTTAATGCACTTTTTATTCAAAAGTGATGCCGGTGGCAAATTCATTTTTGTCCATGTTGGCATCCGAAAGTGAATTCACTTTGGAGCCGCCCAGTTTGAAATTTTTAAACTTGATGCCATTGATGGGGCTATTTGCCGTTCCTAATAAATCCCCTTCATCGACATTTTTATCGTCGATGCTGAGGTTTTCAAACAACCAATTGCTCACCCCTTTGTAACCGGAATTCAATACGAGGAACTTATTGGTGTTGTAACTGCTGGTTTTGGGATGCGCTTCGATGCGCAGGTTCCGAAAAGTGATGTTGCTCATCGCTATTTTGGTGCCTTCCGCCTCATCGACCAGAATAAGCGCAACGCCACCATCTTTGCCAATGAGGTTGATGTTTTCGAAGAGGATGTTGCTGGTTGAAGTTTGTTCACTCAACCAATACAATCTTCCCCAAGGGCCACCCCAGGCTACGATATTGGAAATTTTACAATTGGTGGCGCCGTGCGACATGAAGATGTCGTCATTGTTAAAAATAAAACAATCATCGATGAGGTGGTTGCGGCCGTTGACCCAAAAACCATCGGAATTTCCATTCCAGGAGACTAGTTTGAGGTTCTTGAATTGGTTATTGAACGTCAGGTTGTCGCTGTTGTAAATGGGAATGGTCCAACCGCAACTGTTGGCAATGATCAAACCTTCCATTTGCAGGTTGCTCACGCCATTTGCTTTGATGGCAGAATGCGCCCCTAACCAACTCACCGCCGTGGACTCGTGCTTCCACTCGCCCATGGAAAGGATACCCCGACCTTTTATACTGACGTTTTGGGTGTTGTAGGGGATCAAAAAAGAGCCTTCCACTACAGCTCCCGCAGCGATGTATACTGTTTCATTGGATCGGATGGTCTTTTGCAAACCAATGTGGTGAATTCCAGGGCCATAATAGTAAGTCGCCGCAACATTGGGTACATCCGGTGCCTCCGCAAACAAAAACAGCGGATTGGTTCGATCATTTACTTCGATCGAAACCTTTTTGGGTTCGCTCAGGGTAAAGCTGATGACGTTGCCATTTTGAACTGGGTTGATGCCAAAATTCAAGGGCCTGATTGTAACCTTATTGGCTGAAAAATTACAGGTGATTTTTATGTCCACCGCCGTTTCGCTGAAGGCAAAACTGCTGAAAGAGGCGGCAGTTTGTGGCTTGGGTTTGCTGCCAAAATAGGTGTCCACCCAATAATTATCGGTTTTGTACACAAAGATGGTTTGGAAATCGGTATCACCTTTCCGCCGCACTTCTACTTTGTAATCATTGGATTGCGTCAGGTGTTCTACAGTGCTTAAATCCCCAGGAGCAGGATAAACGATCAGTTTTCCACTGGCAGTTGGGGTGGTTGGGACGACTGGAGCGCCTACTTCTGGCTTGTCGCAAGCAGCACTCCACAAACAAAAAAGGAACAGCAGTAAGATGATGTTTTTCATGGTTTGGGTTGATATTAGACTTTATGAACAGAAGCTCACTTGGCCAGAATGGGCCCTTTTTGAGCTACTTTTCGGCTATTTTTTCGTCCGTAGCGCTGCTACGCACTCAAAAATAAGCCTCAATTAGCTCAAAAATCCCTCCATTCTGTCTCAAGCAGCTTCTATTCATAAAGTCTATTTTTTGGGAAAAGAGGTTTGGGTTAATAATTTTGCAGATCGACTACACACCTGAACCCAATGGTAGCGCAGCGATCCAGCCCTGGCCAGGTCAGCAGGTATTTGGCACCAAAACTGCTCGTTTGAGCACCTTGATCCGCGTACCATTCCGATCCCCGATTGACGTACCACGCTCCACCCCTCAGGATGCAGTAGCGGTTGTAACCATCGCTGCGTTCACTTTCGGTCCATTGCCAAACGTTGCCACTCATGTCGTAGAGCCCCTGCTGAGTCCTGCCTTTTACAAATTGAGAGATAGGAGTCGTACCAGCCCATTGGCCAGTATTGACCAGGGTTGAATCGAATTGATTTCCCCAGGGATAGACCGTGTTTGTTGATCCATTTTGGGCGACCCACTGCCATTCTGCCTCAGTGGGCAAACGTTTTCCGGCCCATTTGGCGTAAGCACGGGCATCTTCCAGGGCAATCCAGGTAACCGGATGGTTTTCTTGCCCAGGTGTAGGACTGCCCTTACTCCAGTGTTTGAGAAAATTTTCGGGGTGCTTAGGCTGGTACTTGCTGGCCTGAAGAAATTGCAAAAACTGGGCATTGGAGACCAGCGTTTCATCCATTGCAAAAGGTTTTAGTTTCACCCGTACGTCTCCTTTGGTAATTTCATTCCTGGCTTGGCTGTAGGAAAAATCGAGAAAATCCCCCAGTGGGTAAAATCCTCCTTCGCGCTGCCGAAAACTAAAACTGAGCGTAACTGAATCTAGGGGAACCGGGATATTGATCATCCCTTTGGGCAAATTGGCCTTAGTATATTTGAGGGTAGGGAGGTAAGTTTTTAGTTGGTGTTTGGGCAACTGGTATTTGGTGCTAAAATCTGCGCGTTGGTGCAGGAGTTTTTGGCTTTTGAGAAAGTCGAAAAAAGCAGGATTTAGGTCTTTTTCAGGAATGGCGAGGATACGTGCAATGGCTTTAGGCGGCAATTGGATGTAAAGACTTGTTTTCCCCTGTTCAGTTTTGACTTTAATTTCATGGCCACTGATCAAGTCAAAATAACGCATACCCGCTACTGCGTCCTCTTTCCATAATTTTCCAATGGCCCATTGTTCCTGTCGGTTGATGACGGTCCAAAGTTTTTGTTGACCCAATTGCCATTGGTTGGCATAAACCCGGTTGAGTTGGGTAGGAAAAAGTGGAAACCAGGTGCCTTGGGTAAAAAAGTCGCTGAATTGGCGCAAAACTGGCAACATGCTGCGCAATAAAGTACGGTCACGCGGATTTACAGGATTGACCGTACCAAAAACATTTTCCCAAATTACCACCCCACAACCATTCATCCAGGCATTTTGCAACAGCGTGGATTGTTCGTGGCTGAAGCGCGAAACGCGATAAATCATGTGTCGTTGTTCCAACCAGCGGTTGCGCACCAGCGCGGGAATTTCCTCAAATTCGAGGCTCTTGTATTTTTCAGACCAACCTACTTCCAACCAGGATTGGTGAACCTGGTTCAAAACCTCCGGGCGAATTGGAATTTCAGATTGGAAAATGGCATTGGGGTTGCTGCTTTGCATTTGTTGGAAAAAACCTTCAAAATTGGAAATGGTGTCGAGGTAGACGCCGTCGGCGCCGGTTTTTTGCAACAATTCAAGCAATTCCTCCTCATCCGTCAGCCCTTGATTGCGGGAAATGTTGTCCCAGGGATTGTAGGCAATCATTAGTTTTTTGCCCATTTGGTGCAACTCGGTGCAAAGTTGTTTCAAGGCAGCCACGCCCCCGGGTAAGTTCCGGTAAAAGGAATATTGACTGCGATTGTCAAAACCCAATTGTGGATAGGTGGGCCAAAGTACTACAACGTCTACTTTGCCATAATCCTCTTCGTATTTTTTGAGGCAGCGTTTGATATCAAAGCGGTAATTGGCGTCGTAAAGGGTCAATTCATTGGCCATCAGGAAAAAAGTGGAATAGGCTTTGGAGGCCCAGGCATACTCCCTTTTTTGATAGTTTTCACCCTGATAATTCAAGTGTTGGCGTACCGAATCCCTCCAGGCACTCAAGCTCAAGCGCCACGCATTCCACTGATCGGAAGAAGTAGGTACTTCGATCAATTGGTAGTATTTTTCGGTAATCTTGCCTTTGTTCTGCCCCTGGAGCTGTGCTGAAAAACAAGCAAACATCAGCAGGGCAATCGTAAATTTGCTCAACATACTTTGGTTCTAATGTATAACCTCAACTGCATCACTGTTTTTTTGCACCAGCAAAGCAGGTTGCAACTCCAGGTGATGGCCATTGAGGAGGATGTTTTTCAATTTTATCGCTTTGGTATCATCGAAATGAAGGGCAGGTCTGGCTTCATTTGTTGGGTAATGCACGGAGACATCCCGCATGATCAGCCCACGGACATGACGCACGTAAAAAGCACTGGAGGGCAATTTGGTGCCAAAAGTCAGTCGATTTTCAGGATAGCCCTTCACATTTTCGCTGATGGTAGTTGGGAAGGTTTTTAAGGAGTCGGCGCTTACAGCAATGGGGATACTGATTTGGAGATTGGACAATTGTACCTGTTCAATCGGGCTTTCTTCCAGGCCAGCGATGATCAATGGAATGATGCTACGGCACTCCGCCCGCACATTTTGGATGCTAATGTGGCGCATCACCGAAGGTTTTTGCTCAGGGTTCAAAAAACGTTTGCCTACCCGAATAAAGATTGGGCTAAGCACATCAGTCATTACAATATTGGAGAAACTGATGTTTTCAACAAGCCCACCATCTACCCCCAAAATCACAATCCCGGTATTGACACTTTGGGTATCGGGCAGGTGGACGATGCTGGGGGGCATTTTCCAGTGGCGATACCCATTGAAGGAGGCTTTTTTGATCACACAATTGTTGACTGTAACATTGCGGAATCCACTGCGAGAACCTGTGCCCAACTTGATGCCATTACAAAGTGAAGAAACCACACAATTGGTAACTGTAATGTTTTCACAAAACTGATTCAGGTATTCACTTTTGAAACAGAGTGCATCGTCTTCTGAATCGATGATACAATTCGAAATGGTTACGTCTTGTGCATCCACATCGACGCCATCACAATTCCAATTGCTCAAGCTTTGTACAAAAATGCCATCGATATTGACCTTTTTGCAGCCCGAAATAGAGATGGTAATTTGGGCAGCGTTTAAAACATGTACATCCCGCAACAACACATCAGTACAGCGAATAAAAAACAGGTTTTTGGGTTTCCCATCTTTGTTGATCCCCAATTGATAAACTGCGGCATCCCCAGCCCCTCGAACCGTTCCCTTGCCGATGATCCCTACTTGTTCGGCCTGATCAGCAATGATGAGTGCCTTCATGGTTTCTACAAACAAGCCATTGTGGGTAATGGTGCCAAATTTTTTGGCAGCCAAAATGTTGTGATCGGGATAATCCAGGGGATTGTTACTGCCTTGAATCACGGCACCAGGCATCAAATGGAGGTATACCCTGGATTTTAAGAACAGGGTTCCCGTATAATAATTTCCAGCGGGCACAATCACCTCCCCACCACCCTGGTTAAAACAGCGGTCAATGGTGGCTTGAATGGCTCGGGTATTCAGGGTTTTGCCATCACCCTTGGCCCCGAAGGTGGTGATGTTGTAGGTTTGGGCACAGCATGCCAGGGCGAGTAAGGCCACACCTAGGCTCAAACCCGCTTTTTTGAAAAAATCCATACGTTTATACTTTGTGTGGTGGTTTTAAACCGTCATTTCCCAGCCTTTTTCGTAAGTCCGTCCCCACAATTTTGTGGCAGCTTTGTTGTTGAGGATGCGTCCGTTTTGTGGGTCGCATTGTAGGGTTGTTCCGGTGCGTTGGGCAATGTTGGCTAGGTGGCAAAGCAGCACACTGCGGTGACCCTCTTCGACCGAGGCTGTAACCGTTGCGTTCCCCCGCACACTTTCGATAAAGTTGCTCAAGTGGTACATATCGGCATTGCCGCTGGCGCTCACTGTATTGTTTGGATCAGCCTTGACGTTCGATTTGATTTCTTTGACCAGCTTGTTGGCCGTATCGTATACTTTGTAATCCCCACCGCCATAGTTGACGAGTGTACCTTTGTCTCCATAAATGATAAAACCACGGCCGCTGCCTTCGATGGGGTAGGAGTTGCAGCTGCGGCCTTCCCAGGTGATGGTTTTATTGTTGCCAAATTCAAAGGAAGCAATTTGGGTATCGGGGGTTTCCCAATCGTCTTTAAAGGCGTAGCGCCCACCTGCTGAAGTTACCTTAGAGGGGAAGTCGACTCCTAAGAACCAGCGGCAGCAATCGATCTCGTGGTTGCCATTGTTGCAGGCTTCGCCGGTGCCCCAATGCCAAAACCAATGCCAATTGTAGTGTACCAGATTGTCCTGGTACGCCTTACGCGGTGCGGGGCCTTGCCATAGGTCAAAATCCAGGGTAGTGGGCACCGGGATGGATTTTCCTACCCCAATCGATTTGCGCGAATTGGTGTACCAGGCTTTGGCCATATACGGATTGCCAATCAAGCCAGCGCGTACTTCTTTCACGGCTTCGATCAGGGTAGGGAAGGAGCGACGCTGGCTACCTACCTGGACAGTTTTGCCGTATTTTTTTTGCGCTGCGATGAGCATTTCACCTTCCTGGGGATTGTAGCTGCAAGGCTTTTCAACGTAAACGTGTTTGCCGTTGGCCAGGCCAAGCAGGGCCGCAGGAGCATGCCAGTGGTCGGGTGCAGCGATGACCAGGGCATCGAAGTCATTTTTGCTGACCAACTTGCGGATGTCTTTTTCTACCACAGGCTTTCGTGCGGCATTTTTGACCGCACTTAAGCCTTTTTTGATTGCACCATCTTCCACATCGCAGAGGTAAGCCACCTCTACGCCAGGAATTTCAGCAAATTTTTCAGCGTGGTAAGCCCCACGGCTGTTGACCCCCATTACGGCGACCACTACTTTATTGCTGGGTGCATTTTTGCCGAATACCGGAAAGTTCAGTATGGTTAACCCTCCTGCGCTGGCAAGTGAGGCGTTTTTAATGAAAGTTCTGCGCTTCATAAGGCAATGTTTATGAATTTATGGAATCACGATACTTGCTGTTTTCACCGAAGGAGGACCGGTAACCCCGGTTGCGGTCAAGGTAACTGTGTAGGTCCCCGCAGCAGCGTATTTATGGCTTGGCGAAGGAGTGGTCTCCGCTGGCGATCCATCACCGTAATTCCAGGAATAGGTCACCCCATTGGCCGTACTGTTGCTGAAATTCCCAGTTTTGGTTTCCGCATACACGAACGATGAAAAATTAGCCGCCGCTAGTAAAACCTGAGCGGGGTCAATTAAAATTACCGTGGTGCGGAGTGGCACGATTTGGGGATTATCGGCGTTGGTGTTGGGCTTGATCGACACCCCCATGGCGTACCTTTTTTTAGGATTGTCGTTCAGGCTATTGATTAAAAAATTCAAATCGATCGGCAGTATAAAATTTGCATTGGTCTCACCAGCTTTGACGGTAAGCGATCCGGGCAACGCAAATGCGCTCGATGGAAGGAGCTCGGTCGTAACCGCTGGATCAGCAGCCACCGCAAACTTGTTGAGCGCGATCAACTTGTTGATGGTATCGGTATTGGTCAACACACTTACCTCGACCTCACCATCAAGACTGACTCCGGAACGGATTACCCCTAATGGTACGTTGAATTTTTTAGTGGCTGCGTCAATGATGAACCTGGTCACTACACCTTCAATGCGCGGTGTGATGGTATAAATGCCATTGGCACCAGGGCCTACTGTTGCTACTGCAGCCTGAGACATGTAGAAGTTTTGAGCAGGATAAATGGCTTCTCCGATGAGACCTTGTTTGTCACAGGAAGCAAACAGAACGACAAATCCCAGGAAAAGTAGTGCCCAAAAATTGCTGAAGAAAAGGTGTTTTTTCATTGGTGAAATTTTAATTAGTGCTGGTTACCACAATGGATTTTGTACGATCAAGGGCGAAATGTTCAGGTCGTTTTGCGGGATCGGGTACAGGTACATTTTCGGGTCAAAAGTGCGTTGCTCCACTGTGCTAGGCGTATAGCTGAATGCGCCAGTCGTTGCGTCGCGGGTAATGTCAACTCCGCGGAGTGGCGTGCCAAAATAAGTCGGCCCTTGCATCCAACGGCGCACATCCCAAAAACGATGGTCTTCAAAGGCAAATTCCACCCTTTTTTCGTTCCGAATTGCTTCTCTCACCTCCGCTTGCGACAAACCAGTCGGCAAACCGGGCATGGCTACCCCGGTTCTGCTTCTGACCCGGTCGTAGAATGTTTTGATGTCCGAATTACCCGGACTCCACTCATTCAATGCTTCGGCATAATTCAAATAAATTTCCGGGTAACGGAAAATGATCCAGCTGTGTACCCCAGTATTGTTGTTGTTCAGGTTCAAACTTTCGATTTGGTATTTTCTCAGGTAATAGCCAGTCTTAGAGGCATTGGTGATGGGTTTGCCGTCGAGTCCTGAGGTATACAATTGCGCCTTGCGTGCAGGGGTGCCAAAGGAGGCATCATTTCTTACGACGGTCATTTCCAGCCGCGGATCGCGGTTTGCATAAGGGTTAGCCGCCATGGCTGGATTGTTCCAATCAAACTTGACCGCAGTAGTGGCATTTACTTTTACCTCGTACGCATCGACCAGATTTTGGGAGGGCGTATTGCCACTTTGCCCTTGAGGGAATCCAATCGGTGAGTTGATCCGTTCAAACTGGTTGCTCGCACCATTCCGGCGGGTAAAAATAATTTCCGCGTTGTTGAAGGTATTGAAGAGCGCCTTGTAAGCGCCCAAGTTGGGCAATGGCGCGGCGTCAATGACGGCCTTGGCGGCATCAGAAGCCGCCTTCCAGCGGGCATTGCGGTCTCCAGCGGGCAAGGAAATGTACTCTGGTTTGGCATACCCAGCGGCCCAGGAGGGGTTGTTGAACAATTCGCTGGCCGCATACAACAATACCCGACTTTTTAAGGCCAAGGCGCTCAACTTGGTTACCCTACCCAGATCCGTGGCCGCCACATAAGGTAGGGTCGTTGGATTGAGTGGCAATTGTAGGGCCGCCGAATCGCACTCACTGACGATGAATTTGATACAATCGTCCAGGGTATTGCGCTGGGTTTTTGAAAAGTCGGCGTCTACTTCGAGGGCTTCGTTGAGCAGGGGCACTCCGCCGTAACGTTTTACCAACTCAAAATACATAAAGGCCCTTAAAAATCTGGCTTCGTAAGCCCATCTTTTGATGGCCGCCAGGTTGGTTTGATAAACGGTTTGCGCCGATGGATTGGGATCCAATCTCCAGGGGTCAAGGTTCACTTTACCTGTAGACAACAGGAATTGGTTCACTTTACGGATGCCCCGGTAATAACGATCCCAAACAAAATCGGGATTGCTCACCGCATTCCAACTGCCGGAGTTGAAACTTTGGACGGCATTGGTTTCTGCCGTAAACTCAGCTTCATCGGTAGCAGCACCCATCATGGCTGCGCCGCCGATGTACAAAGTGCCATCGGGAAGGTCGGCATAGATGGCATTCAACAGTGCCTGCACATTGCCAAATGATTGTTCAATTTCATTGCGACCAATGGTCGTGACGAAATCCCGGTCCAGTTTTTCGCAGCTCGCCAAAGCAAGTACGCCACAAACCGCAAACAGGTAGCTATATCTTTTCATGTCAACTATTCATTTTAAGGATTTACAATTGAATGTTCAGCCCAAGGGTCAAAGTTCTCATGACCGGATAGCCGGTCAGAGATTCAGGGTCGCCGTATTCAATGTTGTCCCAGGAGAAAAGATTGGTTCCATTGATGAAAATTCTGGCCGATGAAATTCTGACTTTATCCGTCAATTGAGCGGGTAAAGAATAGCCAATCTCGGCACTGCGCAATTTGACGAAGCTGCCATCCCGTTGCCAGAAAGAAGAAAACTGGTAGTTGTTGAGGTTGTCTCTGGAAGATAGCCGCGGATAGGTGGCGGATTCCGCAGTTTGGGGTGTCCAGCGACCAAAGGCAATGGGCGCAACTTGCCCATTGCTCTGAAACGCATGAAAAGTATTTCCTCCCAGATAAACGGTATTACCCGTTACTCCCTGGAAAACCAAATCCAGATCAAACCCCTTGTACCGTAGCCCCGTATGTAAGCCAACACTCAATGCCGGCTGGCTAGGGTTGCCGATGGGCATGCGGTCATTGCCATCAATGATTCCATCTGGTTTCCCTTCTGGCCCGCCGATATCCTGGTATTTGATGTCTCCGGCCCTGATTACTTCGGTCAGTACACCCGGTACACTTTTGGGATCGATCGAGCGTTGGGCAATGTCATCGGCGGAGTAAAAACCAATGGCTTTGAGTCCCAGCGGTTGTCCAATTTTATTGCCGGTACTGAGGAGTTGTGGGTTCAATTGAATGGCCTCCGCATTGAATACAATTTTATTGTTCGCATAAAATACATTGGCTGCGGCAAAGAACTGGAGTGCCTTTTTGTTGGCACTATTGTACCGCAAAGCAAGATCAAACCCATTGTTGTTGGTTTTGCCCTGGTTGAGTGTTGGTGTGATGACTCCGAGGTAGAGGGGAATCGTACTGTTTGAACCAACCAGAATATCGTAGCGGTCGCGGTTGAAATAGTCAAAAGAGGCTTCGAAATGTTTGAAGAAGGCGATGTCAAGTCCTACGTTCAAAGATTTTTCTTTTTCCCAGGTTACGTTGTTGTTGGCGATGGCATTTTCGGCAAAACCACCAACGCCGGTGTTACCCGTACCGAAAAAATAGCCCCCACCTCCAAAAGTTGGGGTATAGGCATAACGAGTGGACAATCCTTGCGAGGCAATGATGTCGTTGCCCACCAAGCCGTAGGAAGCGCGCAGCTTTAAAAAATTGATGGTTTGACTTTGTTTCAAAAAACCTTCGTTAGACAAGATCCATCCGACAGAACCGGCTGGGAAAAAGCCATATCTTTTTTCGGGGGCAAAAACCTCGCTGCCCATGTAGCCCAATGAAAATTCAGCGATGTACTTCTCATTGAGGACATAGGTGAGTCGGCCCGCCGCGCTATTGTGTTTGTAGGGATCCGTAGAATTCGCCGTGGGGTTTGACGGGTCAGAAGCTGGTCCAAAGAGCGTAACGTTGTCGTTGTTCATCATGACCATCGCCGAAATATCGTGCTTGCCGAAGGTTCTTTGGTAGTTTAAAAAAGCCTGTACGATGAAATTCCGGTATTGATCCAGGGTCTCCTCGGCGCCAGATAAGGAAGTCAGCTGACCCACTGGAGGGCTATAAATGGTATCCCCGATTACCCCCCGCGTTACTGAATAGCGGGGGTACTGTTTGGATTTCCGGGAACCCTGTTCAAAATAATTGTTGATGGAAACGGCCGCGGACACACTCAAACCTTTGGTAATCATGTCCAACTGCTCGGTAAATTTCAAGGAAGACAAAATGGTGCGGGAATTGTTGTTGTAAAAACCCGTGGAGATCAAATTGCCCACCGGGTTGGCGTACAAGGCATTGCCGCCGTAGCTTCCATTGGGGTTATACACCGGAAATGCATTGGGTGGCAATGATTGCAACAAACTAAAGGTTGACCCCGTCGTGTAGTTGTTCGGGTTACTGCTTGCCTCAATGGAGCCAGCAATTCTAAACTCCACAGACAATCTTCTGGAGAGCGAAATGTCTAAATTGGACCGGAAATTGTATTTCGCATATTTTGAATCAATGCTCTCATCGCTGAGGTCGCCAAATTTTTTGAACAAGCCTTGGCTGTTCAGGGCATTTAGCGACACAAAGTACCGGACAAACTTGTCGCCACCGCCAAAATTCAAATTGTAGCTGGAAGCATACGAGGTGGGCCTCAGCACTTGATCGTACCAATCCACATCGGGATGGAAAACCGGGTCGGAGCCATCTTTATACGCTTCGAGATCTGCATCGGAATAACGGATGGGTAAGCCATCGTTGTTTAAGGCCTCGTTGTACAATACACTGTAATCATAGGCATTCAAAAATTGGGGCAAGGCCTGCGCCTGGTTGAAGCCCTGACGGGTGGTAAACGAAACTTTCAATTGGCCTTCTTTTCCCGCTTTGGTCGTGACCAATACCACGCCATTTGCAGCACGAGCACCATAAAGCGCCGTGGAAGCTGCGTCTTTTAGTACCGAGATGGACTCAATTTCTTCGGGGGTCAATTGCATAAACGCATTGGATGGACCCGTACCATTGCTGATGAAACCATCAATGATGTACAAAGGGGCATTGCTGGCCCCACCAAATGTATTGATGCCCCGGATCAGCATACCAGGGGTAGCGACACCGGGTTCGGCCCCCCCTTGGGTCACCACTAAACCACTCAGGCGGCCATAAAGAGTATTGCCCAGGTTCAGGTTGAAGGTTTTTTCCAAATCGCTGCCATAAACGGTTGATATGGCCGTGCTGACGTGTTGGGCAGGCTGAACGCCAAATGCAATGTTTCTTTGCCCCTTAAAAAGGGACTTAACTGGCGCATTGCTCAGGATTATCGTATCGCTCTCGGTCGTTTGTGCAAACGAAGCCTGAGCGAGTAGTAGGATAAAGAGTACAATAAGCTGTACGCTGATGTTATAGGTTGATTTCATGATGACGTTTGAAGGCGGTTGTCTATTGCCAACCCGGGTTTTGTATTAAATTACCTTTCAGGACTTCACTCTGTGGAAAGGGGTGCAAATACATGTTGCGGTTGAAGGTTCTGGTTTCAAAAGTATAGGGCTCCCAGCTGTAGGTATAATTGGGCGCCGTACCAACCCGGTTGATTCTCAGGCCTTCAAAGTTTCCTTTCATGACCCCTTCGTCTTCAGCAAGCAACCAACGTTTGACGTCCCAAAAGCGGTGGTCATCGGCGGCCATTTCAACGGCAATTTCATTTCTTACCCGTTCCCTGAATTGCTCCTTGCTGAGGCCTTCGGGCAGATTGGGCATTTTCGAACGGCTTCTGATGGCATTTACAGCCGCATAGGCTTCCGCAGGTGGTGCCGCGCTGAATTCATTCAAGGCTTCCGCATAATTCAGGTAAAGTTCATTGACCCGAAACAATACGTCATTCAACACAAAATTGCCGCTGGTGGCGTTGCGGGGGATGTATTTCCGCAGCCAGACTCCACCTTTACAATTGACGTAATCTTTCCCTCCACTGTAAATTTGCGCGATGGGATCCCGAGCAGTATAATAGCTATTGGTATAAGCCACAGTTTGTTTAAAGCGGGGATCGAGGGAGCGGTATTTTGCAATCAAGTCGGGTCCACCTTTAACATCCCAAGTAACGACCTGCCCCAGCGTGTCTTCATATTTCCGAATAAAGTTGAGGGGTACACTGATCCCACTCCAGAATGAACCAAAGCAGGCCGGGTTGATGAAAGTCAGGGGCGCGTTTCCGATGTTCGTAATCCCACCTGCCAATTGGCCACCCTGGAACATCAGGATCAGCTCTTTATTGTTTGGTGTCTCCCATGATGCACGGTAATTGCCCAAAGGACCCACGGTGCCATTGTCCAACTCTTTGGGACTGCGGTTGTTGGGTTCATCAATCAAGCCATAACCGTTGGCCAGTGCAAAATCGAGGGCTTCTTTGGCAGCATCTGCGGCCAGTTTCCAGCGGTTTACATCGTAATTGCCATAACAGATCAACTTGTTGTCGGCTGGGTTGGCCATACTCAAAACGGGGGCGGCGGTGTTGTACTGTGGGCTAGCCGCATACAACAATACTTCCGATTTCAGGGCCAGTGCGGCCACTGAAGTTGCTCTGCCGGTTTGGGAAGCAGAATAAATTGGAGGCAGATTCGGAATCGCCTCATCCAGATTTTTGATGATGAACTTTACACAATCTTCAAATGAACTGCGGGGTACGTCAACGGCTACGCCCGGTTCAAACATTTGATCCACAATCGGTACACCTCCATAACGTTTGAGCATTTCCATGTACATCAAGGCCCGTAAGAACTTGACTTCAGCAACAACTTGCTTCTTGAAAGCCTCATCGGCATCGGGAACTTCATCAATTCTGTTGATCACCAGTGCAATTTGCCGCATGGCGATCCAGCGGATGAAGTAGCGGAAGTCTTCAACATTGATGATGTTAGAAGGAAGAACCAAGCCCTCATTCCAGCGATTGTTGTTGACAAAATTGGCTTCAGATGCATCTCCTTCATCACTAATGCTGGAACTGGGGTGAATGCAATCGGTGCTGTTTACCTGTGAGAAAGGGATATTGCCCTGGTCCCGGTAACGAAAATTGGAATGCATGCTGTATTTGTATACCGTAGCGAGGAAACTCTCGAGGTCCGCTTTGGTAAGGAAGACATTGTCTTCGGTAAGGTCTACACCTGGTGCTTTATCTAAAAAATCCTTTTTACAAGCAGAAATGATGAACAAGCAGAGTATGACCGGAAGGATAAGTATTGTTTTTTTCATGGCAGCAAGGATTAGAAGTTAACATTGAGGCCGAAATTGATGGTTCGCACCAAGGGGTAAGGTTCGGTATTGGTATCTCCGGTTGAGGTGTTTTCCGGGTCAATTCCAGGATAGACTTTATCCCAGGTAAACAGGTTATTGGCGTTGGCGTAAATCCGGCAGGAACTGATCCCCAACTTCTTAAGTAGTTTTGGATTGGCTGAATAGCCTACTTCTACATTTTTGATGCGCAAGTAACTGGCGTCTGCCAGGAAAAAACTGGAACCGGCATTATTGGGATTTGTACTCACCGAAAAACGGGGGAAGTTGATGGGTAAACCTGCTTCGTAACGCTCCTGAGTCCAGCTTTCGATTAAATAATTGGGGGATCCTTCGGGAGGGGCACCGCCATAGCCGGAGGTTCTTTGAAAGCGGGTATAATACAGCGACACATTCCCCACACCCTGAAACAATACCGAGAGGTCAAAACCTTTATAGTTACCCCCCAAAGATATGCCGTAGGTTATTTCGGGAATATTGGAATAACCAATGGGTACCTGATCAAAATCATTGATGATTCCGTCACCATTGATGTCTCTGAATCTAATGTCTCCAGGTTGTACACGGTTGTTTACCGATTGGTAAACGGGTCGGTTAGCATCGTTTACTTCTTCCCAGCTATTGTAAAGGCCATCGGCAATGAGCCCAAAATTTTGTCCCAGGCGTTGCCCGGTTCGGTTTTGGTAGGCATATTGGTTCGGTATTTCATCTCTGAAGAGTACTTTGTTGCGGGCGAAGCTGTAGTTGGTAGAGATGCGGTAGCCAAAATCACCAACTTTGTTGGTAAACGTAAGGTCGGCTTCGTACCCTTTGTTCTCCATACGCCCCAGGTTTGTCGCAGGTTGTGATAGCCCGGTGATGTTCGAAATGGTTTGAGGTGTGGCCAGGATATCACTGCGGTTTTCTTTGAATATATCCCCGGTGAAACTGAGCTTATCCTTGAACATCCGAATCTCCACCCCGAGGTTTTGCTTGATTGCACGTTCCCAGGTCACATCGGGGTTGCCGGTAGCTCCTTCCCGAAGTCCGGTGAAGCCTGTATAGGTAGCCCCTACATTGCCAAAATAGTAAATTCTGCCCACCGTAGAATAACTGGTTGGCCGATACAAAAAACGACTTCCCCCGATGTTGTCATTGCCAACCTCACCGTATGAACCCCTGATTTTTAGTAAGGAAATCAGCTCTTGCTTGGGGAAGAAAGCTTCTTGCGACAAAACCCAGCCCAAGGAATATGCCGGAAACAAGCCAAAACGTTTTCCGGGGGCAAAATTTTCGGTACCGTTATACCCCACATTTATCTCTGCCAGATAGCGACCACCGTAATCATAAGTGGCTCGGCCTACATAACTTTGATAACCTTTAGGGATTAAAAAGGCAAAAGAAGGGTCGGTCGTTTTTTGCTGGTTGTACAAGAGCAAAGCGGTAACCCCATGTTTGCCAAAAGTTCTTTTGTAATCAATCCCGAATTGGGCGGTAATGCGCCGATTGTAAGTACCCGTTTGGTTAAAGTTGAACTGTGCTTCGGTGGTGCTCGGTACGTAATTGATCGTACCATCGGGTAGCCTTACGGCCAAATAAGTGATCAAGGTTTTGGTGTTGATGATTTGCTGATCGTTGTAGGTTTGAATGGCCATAAATCCATTTGCCGACAAACCTTTGGTGATCAGCCCAAGGTCATAATCGAGGCGCAATGACCCATTGAGGTAATTGCGGTACGAACGTTTGATCCCGCCCGCGGCGTTTGGATAGAGCAAGCTTACGTAGGGGTTGTTTCTGGATCCGGTAAAAATGTTCACAATTTTGCCATCTACCACCCCAGGCGTTTCCAATGAACTGGTTCGGGCAATATCGCCAATGACCCGTTCGGTACTCGAATTGTTGTTGCCAGAGCGTATTTCGGTTTGAGACGACAAGTCCAGCGCCATTTTTAAACGGGAGGTGATGTCAAAATTAAAGTTCGAGCGAATGTTGTATCTTCTAAAAATCGACTGTGGAGAAAAAGCGTCGATGATGTCCTTGGTGTCTTTGAACAAACCTTGCTGGTTGTAGTAGCCACCCGAAATGAAATACCGCACCCTTTTTTGCCCACCACTGATGCTGAGGTTGTGTTGGGCTTGAGTGGATACCTTTCTAAACATAATGTCAAACCAATTGGAGTTGGGGTGAAAAATGGGGTCTTGACCATTGGCGTACAGTTCAATATCGGTAGGTGAGTAGCGGGGGGTATACACGGCCCCAGTAACATAGGCATCGGCCTTTAGCGCCGTATTAAAATGGGTGGCATAATCAGCGCTGTTCATGTTCTCCCGTAAAGCAGTGAATGAATTGAAGCCCTGATTGGCGGTATAACTGATTTTTGGCGCACCCGTTTTGCCCCGTTTGGTGGTAATGATCAACACCCCATTGGCGCCCCGAATTCCATAAACTGCCGTTGAGGAAGCATCTTTCAGAATCGTGACGGATTCGATTTCATTGGGGTCAATGTTGTTGTAATTGTCAACCTGAATGCCGTCAACCATGACCAGTGGGTCGGTATTGCCCGAAAAGGTACCTACCCCCCGGATTCTGATTTTGGAGCCGTCATTGCCAGGTTCTCCGCCCGACTGGGTTGCAAAAAGCCCGGGCAGGCGACCAACCAGGGAATTGCTGATGTTGGCCACCGGAGACTGGATGAGTTCCTTGGTGCCCACAGAGGAAATAGCCCCGGTCGCGTTGATTTTTTTCTGGGTACCA
Organism: Haliscomenobacter sp.; assembly: GCF_041740695.1. GTDB lineage: Bacteria > Bacteroidota > Bacteroidia > Chitinophagales > Saprospiraceae > Haliscomenobacter. The sequence goes on from NZ_JBGSLK010000098.1 coordinate 84,100, forward strand.
AAACCTACCACCACTACTTCGTTCAGCGCCTCGGTATCGGGTTGTAGATTCACATTGAGGTTGGTTTGCCCATTCAACGAAATTTCCTGGGGCACATACCCTACAAAACTAAAGAGCAGCACGGCTTTTTCGTCGGGTACATTGAGGGTAAAATTGCCATTGGTGTCCGATACCGTTCCTTGTTGGGTTCCTTTGATTTGAATGGTTACCCCGGGAAGTCCAGCGCCCGTTTCATCCAGGATTCGCCCTTGAATGGTGATCGCTTCTACAATGCTGAATACCGGGGACTCTATTTTTTTTGTACTGGGCAATAGGCCCATTTTTTTCATTTTGCCTTTTTTTAACAAAATCCGGTTTTCAATGACCTCATAATCAATGGAAGCCGGATTCAGGATTTCACCCAACACCTCTGATAGTTTCCGATCTTTGGCATTTAGGCTCAATCGTTGGCTCACCTTGATTTTGTTGCTGTACACAAATTTAACCTCGGCTTGATTTTCGATCCGGGTTAAAATGTCTCTTAATTCGAGTTGTTTGCCCACTACGGTAATGCTCCGATTGAGCACTTCCTGCGCCTCAGAGTTATGTGCCCACGCTACTGTGCTGAAGAGTGCCACCAAAAGCAATTGGGAAACCGTGATACGCATAAATTTCCTCCATGTTTTGGAAGTGAGTAAATTTTTGTCCATATTTACTTGTTTTTTAATTGGAAAATTGAGAAACAAGCCCTCCCACAGATTGGCGTTTGTAGAGGGCGAACCAGCAGCCGAAAGTGTTCGTAGCATTTTCGGCTTTTTCTTTTTTAAGAGCTTGTTTAAATATTTTTGTTTTCGGCGAAAATATTTAAACGAACTCTAACATCCTTCCCCGTTGATAAATACTACCGTGCCGCGCTTTTCATAGCTGGCATCGATCGATTTACAAATGAGTTCCAGTTGGGTGAACATAGACAAACCATTCAAGTCTGCAGTGATGGTGCAGTCCTTAATTTGATCAGTAGAAATAACAAACTCAATGCCGTATAAAGTCGACAATACGTCCAGTACAGATTGTAGCGAAGCCTCTTCAAAATCCAGTTTGGGTGCACTCAATGAGGCGGTGTTGAGTTGCAAAGGATTTTCAACAATGCTGGGTACGATGTTTTGAGAAACCTGGTCATACACTACCCGTTGATTGGGTGTGAGAATCAATCCATTGTGCTCATCTTTTTGCTCAGGTTTGATGGTGTACACCGACACTTTTCCGGTGACCACTGCTACCTCCACTGTATTGTTTTCTTCGTGCTGTTTGATGTGAAAACTGGTGCCCAATACTTCGGTAACCAAGGTTCCAGTGTGCACAATAAAAGGTCGGGAGGAATCGCGCTTAACCTTAAAGAAGGCTGCACCTTTCAAGTAGATCACCCGGTTTTGGCGATTGAATTTTTTGGGGTAAGTAATAGCGCTATTGGGTTGCAGTTTGACCGTACTACCGTCTACGAGCGTAAGTGTTTGGGTTTTTTTACTGGTATTGCGATGTTCAAGGTGCTTCAACTTACTACTCAGGTGTTCGCTTTTTCTGGGGGCGATGATGTCCTGAAAAAAAAGCGACAAAATAAAAACAATGGAAGCCGCAATGCCCCATCTGACCCAGGAAATACGGGTGATGCTCAAGGAATGGCTGAGCACGCCTCGGCGGATGCGCCGCCACAATTGTTTTTTGATGAGTTTGGCTTCCTCTTCGGGTAAAAAGCTGGTGTCGTGCTCCATTTGTCGATTCGCCCAATTGTCTAAAAGTAGTTCTTCCTCTGGGGTACAGCCACCCTGGAGGTATTTTTCCAACAACTTATCAAATTCATACTGCGTCATTGCCTAGCTGGTTAAAGAGTTGAGATGAGATGGATTAGTTTTGGTGGAAGTCTTGCAAGCGCTCTTTCAACACTTTCAGAGACTTGGTGATGTGGTATTCCACCGCTTTCTCCGAGAGGTTTAAGTGCTTGGCTATTTCACTAACCGTCTTGTGCTCGTAGCGACTCATTTTAAAGACCTCTACCGTTTTTTCAGGTAGTTTTTTCATCGCTTCTTCTACCGCTTTTTGCAAGTCTGAAAAATTGATGATGTCTTCTACCGTACTGCTGCGCTCGATTTCCTGAAAAATGAGGTATTCCTGGTACTTGCGCAGATTGATCTTTGACTTGATGTAGGCAACTGACAAGTATTTGACCGAAGCAATCAAATAAGTGGTCAAGTTTCGGATGTTTAACTCTTTTCGTTTTTTCCAAAGGTTTTCAAACAGGTTATGAACCAGGTCTTCTGCTTCCTCTTTGGTGCCGATATGGGTATACGCCAGGGTATACAACTTCAGCCAGTACTGGTCGTAGATCTTTTCGAATGCCTTCAAATCTCCTGCTTGAAAGCGTCGAATCAGCTGCTCTTCTTCCAAAATGTAGTTAGCATCCATTTTTCGCTTGCGATTCGCTTATAGTGAGTTGAAAGGCTGAAACCCCTAAACCAATTTAAAGGTTTTTTAGAATTTTTTTTCCAAAGGGAGTAAAACCGCCAAATACTATTTTTAAATGAGCAGATTTATCTATGTATTTGACGGTTTTTGAACTAGGATGTCCTCCGAGCGAAATGTCCAGTAGTGTGAAGCGCTACTTAATTACTTGACCATATTAATTAAAACCTGGATTATTTTGACCTTTACAACAACCTGGATTTATGCAAATTAACGTTTCACCGAAAACTCATCAAAGTTCATCAAAGTAGAAGCCACAATGGTGAAAGCCGCCACCTCTGCTTCGTTCAATTGAGGGTCGCGGGTATACTCGCCCACTTTCAACAATTGGCTAGCCAACTCAGGGTGTTGCTGAAAATAGGCCCATTGTTTTTCAAACAAACGGCTTAGTTCCACCAATTCAGCGGCACGCGGTTTGCGGCTGATCAAGGCTTGAAAACCGTACTCCAGGCGCGCGTCGACTTGGGGCGCACTTTTGACCATTTTTTCGGCCAAAATGCGCGCAGCCTCCACAAACTGCGGATCGTTCATCAGCACCAAAGCTTGCAAGGGTGAGGCCGTTTTTTGCCGCCTCACCACACAGTACGAGCGATCCGTTGCATCAAAATTGAGCATGGAGGGGGGCGGAGCACTACGTTTCATAATCGTGTACAGGCTGCGGCGGTACAAACTATCGCCGTGGTTTTGCACATAGACCGTGGCATTGCGCGTCGCCAGCGCTTCCCACAATCCGGCGGGCTGGTAGGGGTACACACTGGGGCCACCAATATGCGGCACCAAAAGTCCACTGGCAGCCAGGGCATTGTCGCGTACCAACTCGGCGGGCAAACGGTGCGCAGGGTAGCGGCTGTACAGGTTATTGCTGAAATCCAGTTCTTTGGCAGCAGAGCTGGGGATGGACGATTGCCGGTAAGTAGCCGACAGCACAATTTGCCGGATAAAAGCCTTCACATCCCAGTTTTTGGCCCTAAAATCAAGCGCCAGCCAATCCAGCAAAGCAGGGTGGGAGGGAAGTGCCCCCTGGTTGCCAAAATCCTCCTGGGTTTCGACCAAACCTTCGCCAAAGAGCATTTGCCAATAGCGGTTTACCGCCACCCGGGCAAACAATGGATTTTCGGGTGCCAACAACCATTGCGCCAAACCGAGGCGGTTGCGCGGGTATTTTTTTTCATCAAAAGGAAAAACCTTGCCCAGGGTACCCGGGGTCACTTCGATGTCGGAGGGCGCATCGTAGGCCCCCCGATTGAGAATAAAGGTTTTGCGGTAAGCCTGGCGGTCGCGCATGATCATCACCTCCTCCTGATCGGTTACCAATTCGTTTTCCTGCTGGCGCAAGGCCAATAAGCTGGCCTGACTGGCGGCAAATTCCGGCTGTAACCCCCGGAGCAGGTAAAACTCCAGTGCTTGTTGTTGTTCGCTCGCATTGAGCGTGGGTTTGGCCAGGAGCTTGCTGATGCGTTCCTGTTCGTCAAAAAGGTCCAATACTTCGATTTCCGACAATTGCCGTTTGAATACCTGCAATTCGTCCATCGCAAAATGCTGGATCGTTTTGGAGTTGTTGCCCTGTTCCATCCCCAGCATGAAGTTCTTTTTGGCGCGGATGAATTGATGGCGGGCAAAAACGATGCTTTTTTGCAAATCATCAGTCAATAGCTCGTACTTGGGAATCGTGCCATTGATCCAAAAGCGTACTCCGGCGGCTTTACTACTGCCATCATACGTCAGGGCGATGTGGGTCCATTCCCCCACTTTGAGCGAATCGATGGTTCGAAAATCGATGGCATTGGCTGGCCAAACGTGGTTGAACTGGAAAGACAAGGTACCATCTTTGTGCAGTTTACAAAGCCAGCCACGATAACCTTCGGCATCACCATTGGTGCGGTTGAAGATCGGGCCTTCTTCCCCTTTTTTGAGTAGTTTGACCCAAATGCTGACCGAAAAAGGCTGCTGGCGGTCATAATTGAGGGCTGGGCCAGTGTACATTCCAGCGTCGCCCCGGAACGTGATGGCGTTGCCTTTTTTGCCCTGGGTCTGCTGGGGGTATTTGTCGCGGTCGCCTAAAAATGAAGCCGCTTTGAGGCTGGTGTCACTTTTTTCGAGGTTCCAAAAACCCTTGATTTTGGCCAGGGGTTTGATTTTGAACGTACTGTCTTTTTTGCTTTTTTCAATTTCCTTGGCGCGTTTCGCCAGCTCTTCTTTGGATGGCGGGGTGATGTGGTCAATGGTAAGGGTGCTATCCAGCTTTTCAAAATCGAGGTGGAGCACCCGGCCTGATGGCTGGCTGAGGGCGGTTTTGTCTTCGGTTTTGAGGGCCTGCATCCATTTTTCCAGGTCTTGGAGGTATTGTTTGGACACGTTTATTTTGGACAAATGGGGCTGCATCGTGGCGCGCAAACTGTCCAGGCTTTTTTCGGCAGCTGGGCTGGGCAAGATCACGGTAGGAGAAGCCTCCCCGTTGTAAGGCACAATCCCGGTGTCGTTGTTTTGGTTGAAAAAAGCGAAAAGGGAGTAATAATCTTTGTGCTCGATCGGGTCGTATTTGTGGGTATGGCAGCGGGCACACTCGGTGGTGAGGCCCAAAAAAGCTTTGCCAAAGGTATTCACCCGGTCGGCCACGTATTCTACGCGGTATTCTTCGTCTACCACACCTCCTTCCTGGCTTTGTTGGTGGTTGCGGTTGAAACAAGTGGCCAGGAGTTGATCGCGGGTAGGGTTGGGTAGGAGGTCGCCCGCGAGTTGCCAGGTAATGAATTCGTGAAAGGGCAAATTTTGGTTGAAAGCCCGGATCACCCAGTCGCGGTAGGGGTAAGTATTGCGCAAGCCATCGTCCTGATAGCCATGTGAGTCGGCATAACGCGCCACATCCAGCCATTCGAGCGCCATGCGTTCGCCATAATGCGGGGAGGTCAACAAACGATCGACCAGGTTTTGGTAGGCTAGGGGAGAGGGGTCATTCACAAAGGAACGAACCTCGGCCACAGTGGGGGGTAAGCCCGTCAAGTCCAGGTAAAGTCGCCGGATCAGGGTTTCTTTATTGGCTTCCGCATTGGGTTTGAGGCCTTTTGCTTCCAGTTTTTGGGCAATAAAATAATCAATGGGATTTTTGACCCAGGTTTTGTTTTGGACGGTTGGAACCTGATGGGTTGCGGGGGGAATAAAGGCCCAATGTTCCTGGTATTCGGCACCTTGTTCAATCCATTGGATGAGTAATTTTTTTTCGGCCTCAGCGAGGCTGAGGTTGGATTTGGGCGAAGGCATTACGTCATCTGGATCGGTGGTCAGGATGCGTTTGACCAATTCACTTTCCTGGGGTTTGAAGGGGACAATGGCCCGTTTGCCGGACTCCAAAAGGGCAGTTGCTTTTTTAAAGGAAGTGAGTTGGAGGCCAGCGTCTACCTTGTTTTCGTCGGGGCCATGGCATTTGAAGCAACGGTCGGCCAAAATGGGTTTGATTTGGCTGTTGAAATCGAGTTTGGGTTCGGCGGGGATATTGGCTACCCACATTTCGTCCCTACGGGCTACCCACGTTTCGTCCCTACGGGACTCGGGAAACCTTCGGGAATTACCGTTTGCTACCCATATTTCGTCCCTACGGGCCTCGGGGAACCTTTGGGAATTACCGTTTGCTACTATTTTTCCGCGCAACGGGAGCCCCGCTAGGGGCGCAATATGGGTAGCAAACAAGGGCCCCCATGTTTTCCCGAGTCCCGTAGGGACGAAATGTGGGTAGCCCGTAGGGACGAAATATGGGTAGCTCTGAATTCCAAAAAAGAGGATCAGCACAGCAAAACCGAATAATTTATTGCGATGGAACATGTTCAACTATTGAATTCAACAAAAAATAAACAACTGGCTTACAATAAAATATCCTTCACCACATGACCGGCCACATCGGTCAGGCGATAACGTCGGCCCTGAAACTTGAAAGTAAAGCGCTCGTGATCGATGCCCAGGAGGTGCATGATGGTGGCCTGGTAATCGTGAACATGCACCGGATCTTTGATGATGTTGTAGCCAAAATCATCTGTTTCGCCGTAAGTAAACCCTTTTTTCACCCCGGCGCCAGCCATCCAGATGGAGTAGCAGCGGGGATGGTGGTCGCGCCCATAATTGTCGGGGGTCAACTTGCCTTGGGAATAACAGCCCCGGCCAAATTCTCCACCCCAGATCACGAGGGTATCTTCCAGCAGTCCACGTTGTTTGAGGTCCAAAATCAGCGCAGCCGAGGCTTGATCCACATCTTTGGCCAATTTTTTAATGTCGGTGGGTAAATTGCCGTGTTGGTCCCAACCCTGGTGGTACAATTGGACAAAACGCACGTCGTTTTCAATGAGTTTACGCGCCAGGAGGCAGTTGGCGGCATAGGTTCCCGGTTTGCGGGCCTGGGGGCCATAGAGGTCGAAGACCCAATCGGGTTCTTTGCTCACATCCAGGGTATCGGGCACCGCAGTTTGCATGCGGTAGGCCATTTCGTACTGGGCAATGCGGCTGTTGAGTTCGTCATCGAGCACGGTTTCCAATTGCTGTTTGTGCAATTTGGCCAACACATCCAGCATGTCCCGGCGGGTCACTTTGTCGACCCCGGGTGGGTCGTTGAGGTACAAAATGGGATCATCGCCGGAGCGGAACAAGACGCCCTGGTGTTCGGAAGGCAAAAAGGCATTGTTCCACAACTTGGCATACAGCGGTTGGTCGTAGCTGGTGGAACGCGATAAGAGCACACAAAAAGCAGGCAAGTTTTTATTCTCGGAGCCCAGTCCGTAGCTGATCCAGGAGCCAAAACTGGGCCGCGCACCCTGCTGGCTGCCCGTTTGGATAAAGGTCACCGCAGGATCGTGGTTGATGGCTTCGGTATGAACCGATTTGACGACGCAGAGTTCATCGGCGATCTGTTGGTGGTACGGCAAGAGGTCGCTGAGCCAAATGCGGCCCTGGCCATATTGACCAAAAGTAAATTTGCCATAAGCCAGCGGAAAAGAGCGCTGATTGGCTGTCATGCCGGACACCCGCTGTTCGCCCCGTATGGAAGCAGGCAATTCCTGCCCAAACATCTCCTTCAATTTGGGTTTGTAATCGAACAACTCCAATTGAGAAGGAGCGCCACTTTGGAACAAATAAATCACCCGTTTGGCTTTGGGTGGGAAGTGGGGCAAATTGTTGTCGTTGGTCAAAAACTCATTGCCGGTGAGCAGGCTGCTTAGCGCGGTAGCGCCTAAACCCAACACACTGCCGGATAAAAATTCGCGGCGATTGACTTTGCTATTGTATTCTTCGAAAATGTTCATGTTGCTTGAATTTAGAGGGCCTGTTTGTTACCGGAAGGTAGTTCTTTTTTGCCTGCACCCATGGAATCGGGTTTGACAAATTGGAATCCCCCCATCACGATTTGTAATTGTGGCATGGCCTTTTTCAATTGTTCAACTCCGGTGGGACTGACTTTGGTTTGCCATAAGTAGAGCGTTTTCAGGTGGGCGCATTTCGGCAGTGCAAGTAGTCCTCGATCCGTAATGTTCGTTCCGTACAAGTTGAGCTGTTCCAGATTGGGCAGGTTTTGCAAATGGGACAGACCTGCGTCGCTAATGCTGGTTTTTTCCAAATTGAGCCAGGTTAAGTTTTTAAAACTGGCCAATTTTTTGAGGTCATCGTCCTGCACGGGTTGATTGCTCAAGCGGATTCTCAACACTTGATTGTTGATGCTTTTTAAGTCATCCAGCAATGTGGCGCGGTATTTTTTTACATTGACAAAATTCGCCATGAGGTAATTGCTGCCCTGGCCAAAATCGCTGATGATGATGTTGTTTTGTTGCAATTGAGCCAAAGCCGCTGGTGTTGCTACTTCGACGGGGGTACTCAAAATTCCGGCCTCTTGACTGGATCTGCTTACCGAGGCATTGATTGATCCTTTTGCGGCTAAGCTATCAGCGCTGGGGGCTTTGGGGAGCTCAGCCAGTTTGAGGCTGGGGATTGCCAGTGCAGTTGGGCTGCTACCTGCGCCAATGGTAATGGTTTCGATCTGTTCCTGGAAAGCTGCGCCCTTTTTGATCCAAAAATGCAGGGCGGCGATTTCCTGTTCGCTGAGCTGGGGTTTGCCCTTGGGAGGCATGTGGTTGTCATCGTCGGGGGGTAGCAGCAAGCAGCTGAAGATGCTGCTGGCATTGGGGTTTCCGGGACTCAGGATGCTGCCATTTTTCCCACCTTTTTTGATGAATGCTTCGGTATCCAGGCGGAGGCCACCTTTCATTTTGGTAGCCGAATGGCAACTGTAACACTTGTTTTCCAAAATAGGTACCACATAATCGCGGTAAATAAAGGTTTTTCGTTCAACGGTTTGTGGAACACCTTCATTGCCCGAGTTTGTAGCAGTGCTATCGGTAGTACTGGCCAATTCTACCGTTTGTAAACTATCCAGATTGGGGATGTTTACCGATTGCGCGGTTTTCTTTTTGGGAAAAAGGTAGTCCTCGCCGTGGGTCAGGTTTCCCCCGTAATGGCCCGCCAAGGTCAACAGAATAACAGTACTGACCATCAAAACCCAGCGGAAACGTTTGAGTGCAAAAGCCAGCGCGGCCAGAGCGGTGGTCGCAATTCCAGTCCATTGGTGTTTGGCGACCAGCGCCGCGTCGTATTCCCCAGATTGCGCCAAAAACCAGCCCGCTACACAAGCAGCGATCGAGCACAGTGCACCTGAAAACAACGCAAAACCGATCACCACATCGATGTCAATTTTTCGAATGCGCTGAAATACCATCATTGCAAAGGCAAAGAGCAAGATGCCGATGGGCAAGTGGACAATCAGTGGATGGAAGCGACCTATCAGTTCGGTTGGTAGCATGTAAACGAGCGTGTTGGTAAGTAATGGTGTAGTTTCTAAGTAGACCTACAAAATGGATTTCCCCCTGAGTCTTGATCCATTTTACTTTTCTGGAGGCACTTGAATGGGCCCTAATTTAGCATTCAAAAATCAATAAAGTGGAGGTGAAATTTTTGTACAATCTTATCTTAAAGATGGAGTTTTTGGGCGTGTGGTGATGCTGGGGGGGAGATTGACGGGCCTCGAATTAAAAGTGTGAATAATACAACTAAAACCCAAAATTGTGTAACACCTTGGGGGATAAATACACTGACCTTGTGAAGGTACCAATCATAGTTTATAAATGAACTTCATACAATCAAAAAGGCCAGGTATAAATGTGTACGCAGCCTTTACAACATTGTTTGCCATTGTCATGTTGCATTCGTGCGATACGACCAAATATATCTTTTCAACATCACCCGTAGTTCCAGCTGCAGAAGGTTCAGTAAAGGTGAAGAAAGATAAAAACAGCAACTACAACATTGTTTTAGATGTAAATAATTTGGCAGAGCCTCAAAGACTTAGCACTGCAAAAGAAACCTACATCGTGTGGATGGAAACGGAACAGAACGGGAGCAAAAACATTGGACAGCTGAAAACAGCAAGTGGTTTGCTTTCCAATACACTTACAAGTTCCCTTAAAACTGTGGCAACCTTTAAGCCTACGGGCTTTTTCATTACAGCAGAAAACGATGCAAATATTCAGTACCCGGACGGTCAAACCGTGCTAAGTACCGGAATGCGACAATAAAAACCAACAACGCTGGAGTAACACTTACTATTTCTCCACCCAAACAATCGAATGCACCGCTACTTTTGGCACTTTCACACTGGCTACTCCATTTGAATACACAAATAGCAAAGGTTTATTCTCGGGCTGTTGCACAATGCGCAAGGGTTTTTTAGGTAGTCTGATTCTGAGGTTCAAATCTGTCAAGGGAGGCAACTCATCATAGGTGTACACTTTGTCGCTGTTGTGATTTCCGCTCGCGTTGATCAGGTTGATGGCTAGTTTTCCCTTTACGTCATTGACCGTGACGTGCAGCAATTTTGACCCTTGTACTTCTACCATGGGGTTGGTGAAAAGTTTTTTTACGATTCCATTTAAAAAGTCCCGCAGTTGTGGCGACTGAAAGTTGCGGTAACTCAACCCAAAGTTAAAATAGAGCCCGGCAATTTTGCCTTTGCCCAAATCTGCCATTGAAGCGGCAATACCGCTGGGAAAACGTGTGTCCTGGTTCACATAATAGTTGCCCAATCCTGGGTTTCCCGCTTTAAGGGTCACCTTTTGCAGTAAATCATTCACCAGTCCCAGGTCGCCATTGTTGGCCACCCAGCAGAGTTGTTTTTGGGGCGTGCCATTCAGCTCAATGCCCAATTCAGTGCTGAAATTTTTCACCGCCTCAGCGCCGATGACCAGCAGTTTTCCTCCGTTTTGGGCATACGTTTTTAGTTCTTGCAAAAAGTCTGGCTCGAGGTAAATCCACTCAGGGATAATGATTAGTGGATACTTGGCCAGGTTTCCTTTCAGGTGGTGTTCTGCCAGCACTTCCACGGCATTTTGCCCATCCATCAAGGCGGTTAAGATGGCCTTGACCGGTTCGGCGATCCCATTGCCGTAGAGGTTAGTGCTGTATTTGTTGAAACTCGCCAGTGAATACAGCAGGGCAATCTGTGGAACCGCACTTGCGCCCTGGGTATAAGGCTGTCTGGCCCGCACAAATTTGGCCAATTCGCTCATGGTTTTTACTTGCTGCACCCGAATGGAGGCATCGCGGTTTTGGGTAAAATAGCACTGGTAGCCTCCTCCCGTGGCAATTACCTCTGCCGCCTCCTGGCTGAGATTGAGGGCAGTTTTGGGGCCGTGATTGCTGGTATTCCAGGCGGTATTGAAACTCCAGGACATGAGATCCCAAGGTTTTTTGTAGGTACGCGACTGGGCAGCCAGGACCCTGGATTCAAAAAGGGCCGAATTCACCCCGTTCATAGGAGTGAGGTCGCCCGACATGAAATCGATGTTGAGTTCAACAGGCTCCGGCATGAAGGAGGAATAAGCCCAGTTGGAAGCCACCTGAAAACTCGGTTTGTATTGGTGCAACTGATCGGTGTAGCGCCCCACATAATTTTTGAAGGATTGGCGGGCAAAATTCATAAAGTCGAGGTAATGTTCGTCTTGTTTGGATTTGGGCACGGCAGTTATTCCCGTCTGCTGTTGGAACTTGCTCAGCGCCAAAGGGGAATAATCCAAAACGGTTGACCAACAATCCCCATCTACCCACACCCCATCTATACCATAATCGGCAATTTCTTTCAGTTGGGGGATCATCAGCTCATCCACATACGCGCCATGTACCGAGGTTTTTTGGGTGCTCGGTTTGCCACTGGCATCGATTACCGCCCATTCCGGGTGCTTCCTCAAGGCGGCATCGTCGTACACACCTGAATAGTGGACGTATAGGGCCACGCCATGTTTTTGGGTTACTTTGCGGAACAAGGCGAGGGGGTCTTTGGCAAAACTTTTGACCTGCGTTCCGCTGCTTACTTTGGTCGGATAACTTGTCACTCCCGGGTGCCCCTTGGAGTCTACTTGAATAAAATCGGGCTTTACGGCGGTCAAGAGGCTATCGATCATGCCTTCGGTAAGCGTTTTTCCCACCAGTGAGTCGTTGACGTTGGCGTGAAAATCGAAGTGCAAGCCAAAGAAGCTATCGGCGCGGCGAAGCGGTGCTTTTTGGGCAAAAAGGACAGTGCTCGTAAGCAAAGCGCAGAGTACAAAAGCGAACTGTTTCATGGTTGTAGAATTGGAACACGCTAAAATAGACAAGTTGCAATTTTATTAGTAAGCATTACCCAAATAAAGATTAACCATGAATTGCTTTACCTTTGGTAACCGGACTACAAATGACACTGCACAATGCCGAAATACCGCATCATATTTTATCACCTGCTGGCCTGGACGGTTTTTTACTCCTTGCCCATTCTTTCCACTTGGTCAGGATCAGCAGCTGTAATCAAATTGCCTCGGCCGCCCAGTTTGTTTTGGATAAGTAGCCTGCTGCAAATCCTGATTTTTTACCTGAATGCCTATTGGTTGATGCCACAGTATTTTTTCAAAAAAAAATATTTGGCTTACGGCTTAGCTATACTGGTCGTGCTGGCGCTAAGGGCTTTGGCTTTGTACAATTTCCCTTTTCCTGAATTGCCAGATCTGCCAAATCGACCACCTTTGCCAGATCGGGATTTTAGAATGATGCGTTGGGTTTTTTTATTCTTCCCTGGTTTGATTACGATTGTGCTTAGCTCGGGGTTCCGGATTTTTATCGAGCACCGCAACAAGGAAAAACTGTACAAAGAGCGGGAAACTACAAACTTGCGCTCCGAGCTGCGTTTTTTGCGCTCCCAAATCAGTCCACATTTTTTGTTCAACGTGTTGAACAGCCTTACGGCCCTGGCGCGTAAAAAATCGGAGTTGTTGGAGCCTTCGCTGCTCAAGTTGTCGGAGTTGATGCGCTACACGATTTACGAAACCGATCAGGATTTTATCTCCCTCAAAAGTGAAATTGACTACATTCAAAGCTACATCAACTTGCAACGTTTGCGCTTTGATGAACACATCCGCCTGAACATCAACATTGACGACACAGGCATTCAACATCAGCAAATTGCACCCATGCTGTTGATCCCCTTGATTGAAAATGCGTTCAAGTACAGTTCACAAGTAATGGGGGCACCTTTCATCGATTTGAAGCTGGAGCTGAGGGAACAAAATTACCTGGTATTGATGCTCAAAAACAGTTGCAGCAACGCAACACCACTCAACAAATCCGCTGAAGAAAATATGCCTTCGGCTGGACTTGGCTTGAGCAACCTGCGAAGGCGTCTGGAGTTGATTTATCCTCAACGTTTTACATTTAAGGTTCAACAATTGGAAAATGAATTTTGGGTCGCATTGGACATTGAATTATGAGCATAAAGCCCGAAAAAATACCTTTACAAGATGAAGTGCATTATTGTAGATGATGAGCCACTTGCCCTGGATTTGTTGGAAGACAATCTGTCGCGCATCCCCTTTATTACCAATGTAGGGCGTTGTAAAAATGCCTTTGAGGCCATTCAAGCCATTCATGAACATCAGCCCGACCTCATTTTTCTCGACATCCAGATGCCAGGTTTGGATGGAATGTCTTTTGTGAAATCTTTGAACCAGCCTCCCTTGATTGTATTCGTAACCGCTCACAAGCATTATTCCTTAGAGAGCTATGACCTGAATGCACTTGATTATTTGGTAAAACCGGTGAGCTTTGAACGTTTTTTCAAAGCCTGTAGCAAAGCCCAGGAATGGCACCAACTCCGTCAACGGGTAGCTGCTGCTGAAGTAGTTTCGGTTGAAGAAAATGCCAAGGCCGATTTCATGATGGTGCACATTGATTACAGTCTGGTCAAAATTTCATTTAAGGACATCCTGTTTGTAGAAGGGCTCAAGGATTATGTGAAAATCTTTTTGCAAAACGCCCCCAAACCTCTGGTCACGCGCATGAATCTAAAGGCAGTAGAAGAAGCCTTGCCCAGTTCTGATTTTAGCCGCATTCACCGCTCTTACATTGTGGCTTTGGACAAAATAGACGCGCTGCGCAAAAATGCGCTGGTCATTAAAGGACATGAATTGCCCCTGGGAGAAGCGTTTCGCGAAGGCCTAGACAACTATTTTAAACTGAAGTAGGCAAAAACGCTCTATCTCTCCATCTCCACATTTCCCCTACTCATCTCCACATTTTCCGGCTTGGTATACACTTGGTCACGAGCGTCAGCTACCCGACCAACGCAACGGTGCAGATGCTTCATCTTTAGCACGAAATCATCAAGATTATTTGGGGTTTTTGAGCTAAAACTTGCGTTTATGAATCGAATATTTACTAGCCTACTGTGTTTGTTTTTACTGGGGACAGGCGCTACACTCAGCGCTCAAAGTAACGGTTCCGTGGATTCAATGACCATTGTTAAATTGCTACAGTCTTACAAACTGGATCGTTTTTACCACGGCACCCTGGCCGAAGTACTGCGGCAATTGCAAGCTGAGACTGGAATCCGTTTCGAAGGGAATCCAAAATTGCTTAGCAGTACCAATATCGAAGATCGTCCTTTCAACCTAAGCCTCGAAGAAGTGCTCAACCGTTGGTGTAAGCGCCTGCAACTCAAGTGGTACCTGGACGGCAAAAATCAGGTCATCTATGTGATGCGACGAACCGATGATCCCAATGGCCAAAGACTGGGGCAAACCCCAAAAAAATACCAAGGCCCGCCCAGCGCCAGTAATTTCACCCTAAGCGGGGTAATCAAAGATGCCAGCACTGGCGAATCCTTACCTTTTGCCAATATTCAGGTCAAAAAATCCAGTTTGGGTGCCAATTCCAACCCAGATGGTTATTTCACTTTGCAGAAAGTACCTACTGACACCTCCATGTTGATTATTTCTTATTTGGGCTATAAGACGCATGAATTGAGCCTGTCACCGGATTTGTCCAAAACCAATCTGGTCATTGAAATGACCCCGGAAGGTTCCATTCAACTGGATCAAGTTACCATTACTGCCCAAAGCGAAGCCCTAATGCGCCCCAATGAATCAGGTAGCATTGTACAACTTACACCCAAACAATTAGCCAAACTTCCAAACGTAGGGGAACGAGATATCATGCGTTCTCTGCAACTTTTGCCAGGGGTGTCTGCCGCCAATGAAAGCACCTCTGGCCTTTTTGTGCGCGGCGGGACACCCGATCAAAACTTGATTTTGTACGATGGGTTTACAGTGTACCATGTAGACCATTTGTACGGTTTTTTCTCCGCATTCAATTACAATGCCCTGAAAGATTTGCAGCTGTACAAGGGAGGCTTTGAGTCGCGGTTTGGCGGGCGTTTGTCCAGCGTAACCGAAATCACGGGCAAAGAGGGCAACTCCAAACGTTTTGCTGTGGGAGGCGACATCAGCTTGCTCAGCGCCAATGCCTATGTGGAAGGGCCAATTGGCAAAAAAATCAGCTATTTGGCCACTGGGCGGCGCTCCTGGAGGGGCCCGATTTACAACCAGATTTTCAATCGGTTCAAAGACGAAGAAGAAGGGCCGGGGCCGGGTCGACTACTAGGGGGCGGCGGTGGCGGTGGTGGCAATCCATTTGGCGGCTCAGGTGGACCCAGTTTCAACTCAACAGTAGCTTCTTTCTTCTACGACTTGAATGGAAAGGTGACTTGGCGCGCGGGTAAGTCCGACATTTTTGCGCTGAGCTTTTTCAACGGTACCGATTACCTGGACAACAGTACCAGCATCAATTTTGGCGGGTTATTTGGCGGGAGTGACGATGGGGGCATCAACAACACCGACCTCACCAATTACGGCAATATCGGGAGCAGTTTGAAATGGTCGCGCCGGTTTTCGCCTAAGTTATACGGCAATACCCTTTTGAGTTTTTCCAATTATTACTCGGACCGCGACCGCACGACGCAAGGCAGCTTTACCAACGCTGATGGCGAAGAACGCGAGGTACGCAACGGCTTGATCGAAACCAATAATGTGAAGGATTGGAGCTTGCGCTCTGATTTTACGTATGACCTCAACGAACGGAATAGTGTAAGTTTTGGCTTTGCATATACCAACTACGATATTGCCTACAATTTTGGTCAAAACGACACCCTTTCGATTTTAGACCGGAAAGACAAGGGGGGGGTGGGCGCTGTTTATGTGCAAGACAAAATCCGCCTGTCCAATAAAAAAATCGACCTCACGCCGGGGCTGCGGGTATCGTATTTTGAACCTACCGGAAAAGCCTACTTCGAGCCACGCCTGAACGCAAGCTATCGAATCAGCTCTCGATTCCGGGTAAATGGGGCCTGGGGCAAGTACTACCAGTTTGCCAACCGGGTGGTACGTGAAGATTTGCTCTCGGGCAGTCGGGATTTTTGGATTCTTTCCAATGATCAAAACGTACCGGTCAGTTCAGCCTGGCATTACATTCTGGGCACGGCTTATGAAACGCCCAAATACTTGTTTTCCGTTGAAACGTATTACAAAAAGCTAGATGGCATCTCGGAATACTCCTTGCGCTACGCCTTGCGCCCTGGACAAATCAGTTATGAGGAGAACTTCTATTCTGGTCGAGGGTATTCCCAGGGCATCGAATTTTTGGCGCAGAAAAAAAGTGGCAGCATCACGGGTTGGGTGAGTTACACCCTGGGCCAAGCGCGCAACCAAATCGACATTTATGGGGAGGATTATTATTCAGCCAATCAGGATGTCACCCATGAGTTCAAAGCAGTAGCCATGCGCAAAATGGGTCGCTGGGACTTTTCGGCGACCTGGATTTACGCCACGGGCCGTCCTTACACCGCTCCGGACGGCGGGTACAGCATCACCTTATTGGATGGCGTTGAGGAAGATTACATCACTACGAGTGCCAAAAATGGCAGCCGTTTGCCCGACTATCACCGCTTCGATGTAGGCTTGACCTGTAATTTCAATCCCCGATTGGATGGCTCGGAACGTGGCAGCCTGGGGTTATCCTTGTTCAATGTTTACGGGCGCAAAAACGTGTGGTACAAAGAATACCAGATTGAAGACGGCAGTGTATACGAAGTGGACAAAAACTATCTGGGTTTTACGCCCAACCTCACCTTTACCATCAAATTTTAATCCACGATCCCTATGAAAAAGTATACTTTAATCCAATACCTCACCTTGGCCTTGATCCTGATGATGGGCATGGCTTTTCAGGCCTGCGAAGACAATAACGCGATAACCTTCAACGACGTGCCCGTGGTAGAAGGCTATTTGTACGCTGACAATCCTGTGGAGTTAAAAATCAGCCGTAAATCTCCTTTTGCCGATGATCTCAACCTGGATCCCGCCGACCTGGATAAGCTCGACATCCGCATTAAAACAGGCAATCAGTTCTATAACCTGATCCCCCAGGGAGCTGGCATTTACCGCATAGGCAATGATGGGCTGCAAATCAAAGTTGGAGAAACCTATCAACTGGAATTTGAGTTCCAGGGAAAAACCGTGAGTGCCGAAACCAAAGTTTTGGCCAAACCCGAGGGTTTTACCCAGGATGCAACTTCCATCAAAATTCCCCAAATCAGCTTTCCTCCTTCCGGGAGTTTAAATTTCCCCGATCCCGTCAAATTCAGTTGGAGCAATCCCGATTTGACGTATTACCTGCTGGTGGTGGAAAATACCGAAACCGATCCCGACCCAATTTTTGACCTTAGCATGTTTGGTGGAGGCAATCT
This sequence comes from Haliscomenobacter sp., assembly GCF_041740695.1. Lineage (GTDB taxonomy): Bacteria > Bacteroidota > Bacteroidia > Chitinophagales > Saprospiraceae > Haliscomenobacter. Next base: position 101,726 of record NZ_JBGSLK010000098.1, read on the forward strand.
GCCGTCTCGTTTATTTCGGGTAGAACCCACGCAAAACAACTCCTTCGAGATCAACAGCAGGCAGTTTCAATACTACGGCCAACACCGGGTCATTTTGTACCACATCAATCCGGAATACGCGCTGTTGTACCAAGACTCGGGCGACAATTCGCAGAACCTGAAGTCGCCTCCAACCAATGTCAAAAATGGCTTGGGGATATTTACAGCGATCAGTTCGGATACTTTATACCTAAACGTGACCCAGTAAAAAAAATTAGGAGAGGGTTAAGTTTGCTGTAAAACGGAAGGCATTCCGTTTACATTGGGCAAATATAGATGGCACTGTGTGAGAGCGGTGCCATCGTTTTTATGACAGGGCTGCAGCTAACAGCAGCCACACAGGGCTGCAGCTACTTATTCACCAAGGTATCCGGGAAATAATGATACCCCAAATACGCAATTTTCCATTCGCCACCTTGTTTCTCCAGCACGCGGGTCTCCAGCGATTTGCCCAATAACTTACGGGTATCCTTTTCATAAGAATACTGCTCAAATGTATACCAGGCCATATCCGGGGAAATCCTGAAGTTTTCATTGGCCCGTTCTTCGGTGGAACCCTTCCAAAGGGTGGCGTCGGCGTCGAATTGGGCCTTTTTTTCGTTTTTCAGGGATTCAAAGCCATTGTTGAAGGCGATTTTTTCGGCAAAACCTTCCCAGTAGGCGTATTTGCGGAAAGCGGGAGATTCGAGGTAGGTGCTTTTCCAGGCTTCAAAATCCTGTTTGTAATAGGATTCGGTTTCTTTGGCGATGACGGCTTGAATGGCGGCTTTTTCTTTTTCAAAGTCAACTTTTGGGGCCGTTTGTTGGCAGGACAACATGAATGTACAGAGCAATAGGGTGAAATAGGTGTTTTTCATTGGACTGGTTTTTGCGATTGAAAGATTCAATAAGGTTTAATGTATGGTAGCTTCTTGTGTTTATTGACATGCTTTACGTTCCTAAGGTAAAGAAAATTTCTGAACATAATTTTTAGGATTGCTCACCACTCCATCACCACATCCACCCGCCGATTCTGCGCTCGACCCGCTTCGCTGGCATTCGGCGCAATCGGCTTGCTCAATCCAAAACTCTGGACCGAGACCTTTACCGTTTCCGGCAACCCAAGCGCTTTAAGGGCATTCGCCACTGCCTCCGCCCGATTTTGCGCCAGCACCTGATTGTCCTTGGCTCTCCCCACATTGTCGGTATGCCCTTCGATGCGGCATTTGAGGCCAGGGTTGTAATTGAGGATGCGGATGACGTTGGCGAGGATGGAATCGGCTTCGGGCTTGAGCTCATGTGCTCCCGTTTCGAAGGAAAGTTTTTCCGCAAAGCGAATTTTCATCGTTTCCCCTTCCATTTGCATGTATTGTTTGGCCTCGTCTTCCATAGGTTTAAAATCAAAGGGTTTAAAGGCCGTTTCTTCGGCTTTTTTATACATCAAAACTAAACCCATGCGGTTGGGGAAACCTTGGAAATACCAGACTTTGATGTGGTGAAAACCTGCCTTGAGTTGGATTTTTCCCTGCTTGATTTCCCTGAATTGCCTTAGGCCATCACGTTCAATTACCTCTGTAGAGTCGACCCAGAGGCGGGAACCGTCATCACTTTGCAGTAAAAACTCGTACAGGCCACTGTTTTTGATTTCAAAACGGCCAGTATAAATGATGGCAAATACCTCTTTACCTTTCGGAACGCCCGGAAAAGGCATGTCGAGCAATCGTTCGGTGATGAATAATTTTTGGGTATAAACGTAACCGATGGGCTCAGTTTGTTCAATTGCCGGGTTGTAGCGCATTAATTTCTTTTCTACAAAACCATCTTTGGAGGGCGGCAAATTGTAAATGGTGCCTTTAAAACCAATCAAAAAAGGTTCGGTACGGCCCAAATCCTCGGCACTTTGAGCGAAAAGTCGAAAAAAGCTTGCACAAAAAAACAGACTGGACAGGAGGATTAACTTGTGGGTCATGGCTGGAAATGGTATGGTGATCAGTATGTTGTGTCACCAGTATAACCAGATTCCTCCAAAAAGTTACAGGCTCAGTAGTGTATTACAACTTAAAAAACCAGTTACAGAAAGCTTGCCAAAAGGAGAACTCATGAAAATTCAGCACCGAATAATGATAGACCAGCATAACCAACAATGCCAAAGGAAAAACATTCCAGCGCCGATGCGAGCGCCAATCCCAAATGCTCAATCCCAGTAAAATCAAATCAACCACGGCAAAACCAAAAACGGGCGCAATGGGATGTCCATCAATCTGGGGAAGATAGGCCAGGAGGCTCGGAAAATGAATGTGAATGATCCGATCGGTAATCGGTGTTAGCATCGGAAAGGCCGTACACACCATAAAACGGGCATGAACCGTAGCTTGTTTGCGATAAAAAATGGCTAGTCCATAAAAAAGCACAAATGCAATCAAGGCATTGACCACCAGGGCAATAAAATGATAATCCAGACTGTCCAATACCGTGTTTTTATCCATTTTGAACTTCAACAAATCCAAAGTGCTGAAGAGCATAAGCGGCACCAGGAAGTAAGAAAATTTGCCAATGCTTTTGTGCAAGCGGTTCTTTTTGCTGCGAATCAAATAAGGTTGCACAATCAACATGAGGCACCACAGGATCAGTGCCAGCCCATGCAGGTGCATGCGGTAACTTTCCTGCTCAAAAATCCGGGTAAAATAGGTCAACCAAAAGCCAAAGATGGCCAATAGAAAAAAGAAGACAAAGTAGAGGTAACTCCTTTGCCACAGGGCAGCTTCCAGTTTCATGCTGAATTGGATTTAACGGCCAATGACCATTTTTCGCGAAACAGTATTCAGCCCATCGGTCAGGGTAAACACGTACAAGCCGGGGGGTAAGTTGTTGGCTTCAAAAGGAATACGATTGATGCCTTGAGTGATCTGCACCGGGCGGCGTTGGATCATCCTGCCCGTCAGGTCGTAAACCCGAAAATCGAACTGCCCGCGGATTTCAGCTTCCACTTCAATCTGGGTTGAGCCTGTAAAGGGATTGGGGACATTGCCCATGCGCAGTTTGGTCGCGGCGAGCTCGCGGGTAGAAGAAGTACGGCAAGCGGCAGAACCTTGAGGCCGAACGTATAAATAGTAGTTGCCCGCAGCAAATTGATCGCTGGGAAAGGTTACTGGAACGGGTAAAAAAGAATTGACCAGGCCTTCGATTTTAAGGTCATTTTGACCCAGGTTAATTGCGTTGTTGGGGGTGCCCGCAATGAGAATACAGCCTTTTTCTCCAGACTTGAATACACAATTGGGCGGATTGCAGGTATACGACAAGCCGCTGGGCAGATTTTTCACCGCCCCGGTTGTAGCGAGCGATACACTGTTGATGGCAAGGGTTAAGCCACTCAGCGAAATTGTTTTGGGAATGGCCAGGGTGAATACAAAATCGTAAAAAGTATTCAGGCAAGCAGTGTCAGAAATTCCGCCCTTGGGGTTGGTTGCAGAATAGGGTAGGGGAATGACGCCTACTGCGGTGTCTGGCAAAGAAGCGTCTGGCTTGCAAGTAGTGGTTTGTTGAGCCACGAGCACAGTGCCCAAGCAGCACAGCGTCAGGATAGAAAGTATAAAATTTTTCATAACACCAGTTTAGGTTCAATCACGCAATTGCGCTTGAACTGAAATGACCGCATGCAAAATAAGCATTTCAGGTTGATTGGGCAATTTTTTCTGCAAGAAAGCCAAGCCACGACTAAGCTTTAGATTTAACAAAAAAATCGAGAATTTCGACTCAATTTACTGCAACTCATCAACGTCTTGATTATCTTTTCCCTGAAATGAAAAATAAAAAAATGCAGGACATCTTTCGTTGTGCTGGGCTTATCGCTCTGATTGGCTTTGCTTTTAGTTCAATTAATGCCCAAAATGCCATTTTACGCGGCCAGGTGACTACCATCGACCACGAACCCCTGATCGGCGCTTCCGTGTACGTCAGCGCCAATGTGGGCACGGCTACAGATACGGAAGGGCGGTTTGAGCTCAATCCTACCCCAGGCAACCTCACGCTCATCGTGTCTTACCTGGGCTTCAAAACTTACACCAAAACCCTGGGCATTGTGGCTGGGCAAACCTTAGATTTGGACATCATCCTGCAAAACGAACCTACCATCCTGAGCACCCTCACCTTCACCACGGGTCGTTTTGAAAAACGCCTTGGCTCCGAAACGGTGTCCATCGAAGTGCTCAAACCCAGTTTGATCAACAACAGCAACAAATTCCAATTGGACGAAGCCCTGCAAAAAGTACCCGGCTTGAGCGTCATCGATGGGCAGGCCAATATTCGCGGTGGCTCGGGTTTTTCCTATGGCGCAGGTAGCCGCGTGCTCTTGTTGATGGACGATATTCCGATTCTGCAACTCGATGCAGGCTTCCCCAACTGGAACGATATCCCGGTCGAAAATGTAGGTCAAATTGAAGTGGTCAAAGGGGCAGCTTCTTCCCTGTATGGTTCGGCGGCCCTGAATGGGGTGATCAACTTCCGCACTGCTTACGCGCACAACGAACCCGAAACCAAACTCAGCCTGTTTACTTCCACCGTAGATGCTCCGGCCGATGCCCGCTTCAAATGGTGGGACAAGGCACCAGTTACCTTTGGCACCAGCCTCTCGCACAAACAAAAAATAGGCAAACTCGACCTGGTCAGCAGCGTATTTTACCTCAACGAACAAAGTCACAACGACAGCACCTTCACGAAATACGGTCGGATCAACCTGAATACCCGCTTCCGCGCCAGCAAACGCCTCACCCTGGGGGCCAACCTCAACCTCAACGGCGGCAACAACAGCAGCTTTTTCTTCTGGCGAGCCGATTCGCTGAAATACAGCCCATTCCGGGGCACAGTGTCCAAAAATCAACCATTCCGTTTCAACATCGATCCCCACCTGACTTATTACGATGGGGGCGGGAACCGGCACAAGATTCTCAGCCGTTACTTTCGGGTCGAAAACCGGGTGAGCAATGGGCGCTCCAATTTTTCCTCACAGTACTACGCGGAGTATCAGTTTCAGCGCAAGTTTAAAGCCCTGGACTTGAATTTCACCGCGGGCGCAGTGTACATCGGCACCAATGTGGACGCCGAGTTGTACGGCGATACCACCTTCCAATCGCGCAACCTGGCGACTTATGCCGATTTTGAAAAAAGATTTGGCAGCAAACTCACCATCAGCGCTGGATTCCGCTACGAATCCAATCGCATCAAAAATCCAGGATTTGTGTATCCGGGTGGGGTAGTGGCCCCCTCTAATGAAAGTGAAGCCAAACCTGTGTTGCGCATTGGGGCCAACTATCAGGTAGGGGAATACTCCTTCCTGCGGGCTTCCTGGGGGCAGGGCTACCGTTTTCCGACCATTGCGGAGAAGTTCATTTACACAAATTTGGGGGGCTTTAACATTTCGCCCAACCCCGATTTGCAGTCAGAAACGGGCTGGTCGGCGGAACTGGGGCTCAAGCAAGGCTTGCAGGTAGGGAGTTTGAAAGGCTTTTTGGACTTGGCCTTATTTCGTACGCAATACCAGGACATGATGGAGTTCAACTTCATTGATTTTCAACGTGGCTTTAGCTCGCTCAATACGGGTGGAGTGCGCATTTCTGGCTTGGATGCGAGCCTCGTGGGCGAATTGCAACTGTTCAAATGCCCAACTACTTTTATGGCTGGTTACTTGTGGATTGATCCCCAATTTTTGGAATTTGACCTGACTCCCCAGGAGCCGGGTGTGACACCTACCCAGGGGCAACGCAATGCTATCGGCAGTTCTTCCACCGAAAATGTGCTGAAATACCGCTCGCGCAACAGCTACAAATTCGACATCGAAAGCCAGATCAAACGTTTTTCAATTGGTTTTGCAGGAACGTATTACAGCTTCCAGGAGGCGATCGATCGGACTTTTGAGTTCTTTGTGCCGGGGATTAAATCGTACCGGGAAATGAACACTGGGGGTGTGACGCTGCTGGATCTGCGGGTGGCGTATCGGCCAATTGACAATTTGAAGCTGAGTTTTTTGGTCAATAATGTGGGGAATGCGGAGTATGTGTCGAGACCGGGGCTGTTGGAGGCGCCGAGGAATTTTGCGGTTAGGGTGGATTGGGGGTGGTAGTTCGCAGTTGGCTTTTAACCCAAATGTATGCTCAATTAGGTACGACTAAATCAAAAAATGTCCTCCAACTCTTGCAGGTGATGGATCATGTAGGTCGACTGCACCTGTGGCATTACCTGGATATGGTTGACAAAAACCGTATCCAATCCTGCATTGGCAGCCCCTTGGATGTCCGCTTCCTGATTGTCTCCGATCATGATGCTTTCGCCGGGAAGAGCCTTGCTTTGCTTGAGGGCGTATTCAAAAATCGCTCGATTCGGTTTTAGGCTTTGAGCAGCTTCGGAAGTAACCACTTCCTGGAAATAGCCTTGCAAATCAGCACTTTGCAATTTTTGATCCTGAATTTCCTGAAAACCATTGGTGATCAAGTGCAAGACATAGTCTTTGTTTTTGAGGTATTCCAGTATTTCGATGGTATGTGGAAACAGGTTCTTTTTGTAAGGTAAACGCTCCAGAAACTCCACCGACAATGCTTTGGAAAGCGGCTCGTCTTCAACGCCGAAATCCAATAGTGTCAGCCACATCCGACGCCAGCGCAGTTCAGCCTGAAGGATCAAGCCCTTGGTGTACTCGCTCCAAAGTCGTTCGTTATGAACAGAATACGCGCTGAAAAACGCACCAAAGTCATCGATTCCACGGTTTTGCAGCTGCTTGTCGATGTATAATTCTTGAAAACATTCTTTGGCGTTGACTTCAAAATCCCAAAGGGTGTGGTCCAGATCAAAAAATAAATGGCGGTATTTCATAAGTTGAAAGGTGAGGGATTTTAATTTTTGGTTTTATTTTTTTGAAAAGTAGATTTAGCCAAACTTCGCCAAAGCAAATATTCATTTGCCGCACGCCCCAACAACACCATTTGCCCCACCGTAGCCACATAATAACCTTTCCAGGCCAGCACAACGATCAACAAGCTGTGGATGATGATCCAATACACCCAGGCCTCCGTAAAGCGGCGCGCCAACAGCACTGTAGCCACAATACTACCCATGGCTAGCAAGGCATCCAGCATGGCAAAAGTGGCTGGTAGCGGGAAAAAGCCAGGAAAATAACTGGGCACTTCGGTCAATGCAAGTACCAAAGAAATACTGGGCATAAAAATGGCGATGCAACTGATAACCAGCCCCATGCTGTCCAGTTTTTTGATGGGCTGTCCATTCGCAGCACCAGAGCGAATGCCCCACACCAGATTAAAAACGAACAGAATAACTTGCGCCGCCATCAAGCCATACAATTGGATTTGATGAAAAAAGAGGAAAAAACAAACATTGGCCAGTAGGGTTAACAGCCAACCCAAACGGCTAAAATAGGTGCCCGTCAGGCTGAATACGACGACGAGGACTTCGATCAGGCTCAGGCTGTAAGAGCCAAGCTTTATTAAGTGGAAGTCGAGTTGCCAAAAGGTGGAGAGTGTTTCCATAGATTGTACTTTAACTTATTATAAGCCACTGGGGAGTTTGGATAGCCCGTCATGGTATTTTGCTTTATAGGCATCTCTCATTTGGCTGTCTTTTAGGATAAGGTCGATGAGTGAAAAGTTCCTCTACATCCACCTTGACACACAAAAAAGGACAATAATTATTGACTATATAACCTTTTTCATAATCAACACAACCTTACCATAAATCCCACCTTCTATCGCATCCAATGTATGCGCTACATCATAAGAAACCCCTAACTTACTCGTCCAAAGCCCACTTTCCAATTGCCTCGCTACATGACTACAATCACCGTCTCCATTAGAGAAAAGTGTGATTTTTTCATGTGATTTTTCTAATGTGACATCTGGACAGACAGAAAATCCGAGTTGCTGAAACAACTGAATAAAAGTAGAAATCGTGTTGTCTAAAGCAACCCCTTCTTTCCAAGAATAATTTTCATCCGCTTCCCACCAACGTTCTGAATCGTGCATGGCCCAAGCTACACAATTGTAGGCAGCCGTCTCAGGACTTGTAATTTCAAAAGGCTCCTCAAAAGAATTGGGAAACAAGCGGTGGCTCAAATAATTCCGTTCATCCTGCCCCATGCCAGCCAGTCGTTCGTCATTAATGCAATATTGCCTCGGTGAGCGGGTGCTACCGGATTTTCCTGCGTGATGGCACCCAAGGCAGTGAACCAGTGCTGTGGTTCCTCTTGTAGCGCTTTGAGTAAAAAGGGAAGAGCAGTTTTTCCCATGGCTATGATGCGCTGATAATAGGGCGATTTAGACATCTCGCTCGCGAAGGAAAAAAACTTGTTTTCCTCCTTCCATTTCTCAGCTAATATTTGAAAATGAAGTTCTTGGAGAGCTTCTTCATCCAGGTTCTCATCCAGCGGAATTTCTATCAGCAGGCTATCCTCCGTTATGTTCACTTTCATGGTCATACTTGGCTGCATTTTAACAAAGATACGAAAAAAAGCAGTATTCACAAGGCAACCTGTCGTACACAATTTGTTAAATCTAGTCTAAAAACAGGGGAAATAAGCAGTATGCTCTCAGGGAGTAGAAATTCAAGTTTAAGTTTAAATTAGCTAAAAGCTGGTTTTTAAATGGAAAAGTTCCTTACAGAATTCGGGAACCTTTTCTCTCCATCCAGAGTTATGTCCTCGAAACCTATATTTATTAAACCTCTTAACACACAAAACCCAGTATGGAAAATCAAACCCAAGATTTTGATTCCACGGTCGAACCCCAAATCGATCAAAACAAACTAAACGAGTACCTGGAAGACCTCCGCGTTGAACAAAATTTTCCCTTGGCCATTTTGGTAGGCGCTCTGGCGGCACTGGTCGGTGCTGCTTTGTGGGGGCTGGTTACCTCATTGACGGGCTACCAAATTGGTTACATGGCCGTTGGGGTAGGCTTTTTGGTAGGAATGGCGGTGCGGATTGCTGGCAAAGGAATTGACCCTCAGTTCGGTTATTTGGGCGCAGGTTTGGCGCTTTTGGGCTGTTTGATTGGTAATTATCTGGGCATCGTATTTTACTTTGCCAAAGAAGCCAATGTTTCCTTTTTTGAAGCCTACCAAATGATCAACCAAGTCAGTTCAGTCTCTTCGGTAATGGTGCAGTCCTTTAGTGTAATGGACATTTTGTTTTATGGCATTGCTGTTTACGAAGGCTACAAGTTTTCCTTCCGAAACATTACGGAGGAAGAAATTTTGGCTAAGGCTGGGGTTTAACAATGGCCTGAAACAAAAGATTACAGGGCAGGGGGGCTAATTCAACATCCTCTCAGAGCAACTACCGTTTTCTTCTGGCAATTGAAAACCCAAGTAGGAACACGATCCCTAAACCAATCACAACCAGAACCCAATTCCAGTTCGTCATGTACATGGTGCCGTTTCCATGCATCATTCCCTGATGATTGGTACAGGCTGCAATACCAACCGAAAGTACAGCCACAACAAAGGCATTAATGATTTTTATCTTGTTCATGATGTTGTTTTTATGGATTGAAAAATTTTAAGTTACACACTTCCCTGCATTGCTTCCGGTGGGTCGGCGGGTTCTCCTTGTGGCAAGACCTCCGGCAAATCCAGTCTCGCCACGCCAATCCGGTTGTCGGCCATGCCATAATACACATCGAAACGGTCGGGCAGGCCAAGATCATCGCGTCGATCGATGCCGGTGGGGAATACGACGTTGTCGACGGCTCCTCGGCGTTCTTGTGGCAATTCCGGCGTCAGTACAGGTTCGGCCGAACGATAATGGATCAGGTGCGGCTGCTTTGTAGAGAGTACCATTATCCCTGCCGAGTAAGATAAATGGCGCATTTCCTGTTCGGAAGCAGCTATTTCACAAACGCCGTGGTAAACAATCAACCAACCATGCCGGGTCAAAATTGGGGGCGTGCCGCCGCCGATTTTGAGCCGTTCCCAGGGCGCAACAGGCGTAGCGAGGCGATGATGGGAGTTGAACAGGCCAAGGTGGTCCGCATCGTGCCCTGCCGGAGGCATGGGGCAATAAGAAATCCAGATACTTTCATGATCCATATCCAACAGGCGGGGTTCGGTTCCGCAGGCTGTTTCTTCTGGCAGTGTGCCAGGAAAAAGCGGCCGGTGCAGGATAGCCACTTGCATTTTCCCAGCATGATTGGGAATGGCGACAGGGAAAAGGCTGGCATCCTTGTTGGCTACATGAACGAAATCTATGTCGCGATACGCCTCAAAAGTTGCGAGCCCCAGCCGTTTCCAGTGAAATAAATCCACCGATTCAGCCAGTGCGATACGCGGACCCATTGGAGAAAAGGCTGTGTAGGTCATGATGTAACGCTGCATTGGCTCCAAAAAGGTAATCCGGGGGTCTTCGCATCCACCGCTCTCATCTGGTCGCAACTCGTAGGCCGCTTCTGGCTCCAGCGCAATGCCGAGCCGTTCGACACCAGTCGGGTCGCCAGCTTCGTTAAACAGCACCCGGGCAATGCCAATCCGCGAATAATTGCCCTTTGCAACGAGCCTGGGAAACAAGTACAGTTCACCATCCGGCCCGCGTACAGCAGCTGGATTCAGAACACCTTCGACCTCCAGCGGATTGCCGGGTTCGGGCTCCATGATCTGCCCCAGACGTTTCAGTTGAAAACTACTCATACTTGTTCCTCCACAATTTTTGTATGCTGAACACCATCCGAACAAGCGATGATTGCTTCAATCACGCGTTTCGATTCTTCGGGGCCATTCACCTGGATCGTCACCACACCTGCTTCTTTGGCCGGATAATCGTTACCTCCTGGAAACAATGCATCTCCGATAAAAATCATCTCTGGAATGGCAATGCCAAGCCGATCCCGGAGTTTCCGAATTCCATAGGCTTTGTCGATACCAAGCAGGTCATGCAAAAGCGCCGACATTTCGGCATCCACGGCCGATTTGCTTTTGGCAATGGTGCCGTCCAAATCAAAAACAATGAGTTTTTTCATGATCGTTTCTTCAGCTGGGGTAAGCTTCACTGATGTACATTGCCTTTTGTGGCGGACTACGTGCAGGTCTAATTTTTTTTGTTTCAGGCATACATCTAATACCCTTCCATCGCAGCATGGTAATCGCCCCGCCGCGCAGCCCGGTTGCACCTGGCACGATGGATCAGCGCATGCTGTGCGGCCAATACGTTGGCCTCCTTTCCTTGCCAAATCTCCATAGCCGGTTGCTGGATGGCGCGGGCAAACGAAAACGCCAGGGCCCAGGGCTGTCTAGATTTAAACCTGAGATTCATGGCATTCAAACGTTCCGAAGCCAGTTCTGCGGATTGGCCGCCAGACAAGAACGCGATGCCTGGAACGGCAGCCGGGACAGTCTTCAGCAGACTGTGTACTGTGGCATCGGCCACTTCCGCCGCCGATGCTTGCACCGGGCAGCTCAGCCCCGGGAGCACCATATTGGGCTTCAGGATCATGCCTTCCAGGAGCACCCTCTGGGTGTACAAATGATTAAAAACCGTGTGCAGCACCTCTTCGGTTACTGCGGAGCATCGCTCCAGGGTATGGTCACCTTCCATGAGTACTTCCGGCTCGACTACGGGTACCAGCCCGGCCCCCTGGCACAAGGCAGCATAACGTGCCAAGGCCTGTGCATTTGCCTCGATGCATGCGTGGCTGGGAATACCCGGGCCAATTGCAATCACGGCACGCCACTTGGCAAAACGGGCGCCCATTTCAAAATATTCATTGAGGCGCTCGCGTAATCTATCCAGGCCTTCGGTTATCTTCTCTCCGGGATGGCCTGCCATGTCCTTAGCGCCGGTATCGACTTTGATACCTGGAATGATACCGGCATCGGTGATGGTTTGAATAAAGGAAGTACCATCTTGCTGGTGTTGCCGGATCGTTTCGTCATAAAGAATTGCGCCGCTGATGCTTTCGCCGAGCTCGGGTGTGGTTACGATCAACTCCCGCCAGGCACGCCGGAATTCCAGCGTTTGGGGAATCCCCAGCGCGGCAAACCGTTTGTTGCAGGTTGGATTGCTTTCATCCATGGCCAGCAGTCCCTTGTCATTGGCGACCAGCATTTTCGCTGTATGGATTAACGCTTGGGTACGCGGCTTTCTCCCAGCCTGATCGGCTCTTTCTTTCGCTAGGTATTTTGCTGATTCCATTTCCAGTCGCGTATTTCCGGCATATCCAGGCCGTGTTTGTTAATGTATTTTTTGTGCTCAATGAGTTTGTCCTGCATCAGCTGTTTGAGCTTAGCCCCTTTTGCGCCCAATTGTGGCAGCCGATCGATCACATCCTGAACCAGGTGAAAGCGATCCAGATCGTTCAGAACAGTCATGTCAAAATAGGTGGTAATGGTGCCTTCTTCCTTGTAACCCCGAACGTGCATGTTATCGTGATTTGTCCGGCGGTAGGTCAACCGGTGGATCAGCCAAGGATAACCGTGGAACGCAAAGACAATGGGTTTGTCTTTCGTGAAGAGGGCATCGAAGTCGGGATCACTCAACCCATGGGGGTGTTCGCTTTCCGGTTGCAGTTTCATCAAGTCAACCACATTGACCACCCGGATTTTCAGTTCGGGAAGGTGTTTGCGAAGAATGGAAACGGCGGCGAGCGTTTCGTGCGTGGGCACGTCGCCGCAGCAGGCCAGTACAACGTCCGGTTCTGCGCCCTGGTCGCTGCTGGCCCATTGCCAGACACCAATCCCTTTGGTGCAATGTTCAATCGCTGCCTCCATGTTCAACCATTGCGGTGCCTGGTATTTGCCTGCTATTACGACGTTGACATAATGCCGACTGCGCAGGCAATGGTCCCAAACCGACAGCAGGCAATTGGCGTCGGGGGGCAGATAGACGCGCACGATGGAGGCCTTTTTGTTCATGACAATATCAATGAATCCCGGGTCCTGGTGGGTATAGCCGTTGTGCGCCTGCTGCCAGACGTGGGAGGCGAGCAGGTAATTGAGCGAGGCAATTTTTCGCCGCCAGGGCAATTCCGCGGTTACTTTCAACCATTTGGCGTGCTGGTTGAACATCGAATCGATGATGTGGATAAAAGCCTCGTAGCTATTGAACAGCCCGTGCCGCCCCGTGAGCAGATACCCTTCGAGCCAACCTTGGCACTGGTGCTCGCTCAGCATTTCCATGACGCGCCCCTCGGTTGCCAGGAACTGGTCGTTCACTTCCGTCCGGACGTCCCATTGCCGGTTGGTGACTTCAAAAACGGCGTTCAGGCGGTTGGAAAGGGTTTCGTCGGGACCGAATATCCGGAAATTGCGCTGTTTCTGATTGAGCTTGATCACCTCGCGCAGGAACTCGCCAAGCTCATGCGTGTCGGCTGCCTCCACAGTTCCCGGAGCGGGGACTTGCACCGCGAAGTTCCGAAAGTCGGGCATGTTCAGGTCGACGAGTAACAATCCGCCGTTCGCGTGCGGATTGGCGCCCATGCGCCGCTCGCCTTTGGGCGCCAGCTCGGCCAATTCCGGAACCAGCCTGCCATCAGCATCGAACAATTCTTCGGGCTTGTAGCTTTTCATCCAGCTTTCCAACTGCCGGAGATGCCTGGGGTGATCGGCATCCACCTGGAGGGGCACCTGGTGGGCGTGGAAAGTGCCCTCGTTGGGTATACCGTCCACTACTTTCGGCCCCGTCCAACCCTTGGGTGAATTCAGTACGATCATCGGCCAGCGCGGCCGGGTGGCATCATGGTTACGGCGCGCATTTGTTTGGATTTGCCGAATCCCCTCGATGGCAGTTTGCAGTGTTCCGGCCATGAGTTGATGCATCAGTTCAGGATCATCCCCTTCCACAAAATAAGGCGTCCAGCCATAGCCGCGGAGCAATTGTTCCAGCTCTTGCCGGGTAATACGCGCCAAAATGGTGGGGTTGGCTATTTTGTAGCCGTTGAGGTGCAGGATAGGCAGCACGGCGCCATCGGTAACGGGATTGAGAAATTTATTGGAATGCCAGGCAGTAGCCAGGGGGCCTGTTTCGGCTTCGCCGTCGCCGATAATGCAGGCGACAACCAGATCCGGATTGTCGAACACCGCCCCAAAGGCATGGCTGAGTGAATAGCCAAGTTCGCCCCCTTCGTGAATAGATCCTGGACATTCCGGGGAAACGTGGCTGGGGATCCCGCCAGGAAAAGAAAACTGCGTAAACAGCTTTTTCAGTCCTGCTTCATCCTGGGTGATGTTGGGGTATATTTCACTGTAAGTACCTTCCAGATAAGTGTTGCCTACGAGTGCCGGGCCACCATGGCCAGGGCCAGAAACATAGATCATATCCAGGTTGTACAGCTTGATTACCCGATTCAAATGCACATAGATGAAGTTCTGGCCAGGAGTAGTGCCCCAATGCCCAAGCAAGGTGGGCTTGATGTGCGCCTGTTGAAGCGGCACTTTCAATAAGGGGTTGTCGTATAGATAAATCTGGCCGACCGACAGGTAGTTTGCTGCACGCCAATACGCGTTCATCCGTTGAAGCAAATCTTGGGATAACGGCTTATCTGATGAAGCTATATGCTTAGTTTCGGCAACCTTACTCTCCTGGAGCGATACCATTTCGTTCTCCTCTGCTTTCTTGTCAAACATTTTAGTTGTTTTAATGGTCCCATTGCTGGTTTCAGAGCATGTCTAAAATTTTTTGTTTTAAGCGAAAATGAGGCCGATTTAGGGTGAATGAGGCACGAAAAGTGGAGTGTAGCAGCGCTACATGAGCATTTTCGGAACGAAATTCACCCTAAATTGGGCCATTTGTAGCAAAACAAAAAATTTTAGACATGCTCTCAGAGGGAATGTTCTTTGGCGACCAGTTCTTCCTGCCAATATCCCTGACGATTGTAATGCCGATGCAGTGCGGTCTCATAATCCCGGGTTAAGAGCGCCTCCTCGGAATATTCCGGCGACTGCTTGATGGCCTCCTGGGAAAGATTGATGTAAACTTTCGACTTGCTCCAAATTACACGGTCGATCCATCGTGGGGAAACCATTACTTTTTTTCCGGACCACCAATTGCTTGTTTCGATGATAAGATAACGGATAGCCCAAGTTTCGTCGTCGATGATAATATCCACGACATGGCCGATATCACCGTCGTTGGCATGGACATAGTAGTCACTCACTTCGTTGGCACTGCGCAAATGCGGATCCCATGTTGGTGCGGATAGGTTGGCTTCCTGAGTAATTTCCTCTTCTCGCCTAATCTGTGGATAGATGCCCCACATGAAGGAGCCGGTATAGTATGCGGGCCAACCATAATATGCGTAGTAGTCCCGTTCAAATTGTTGGGAGACGGGTTTATCACTCTCCAGGGGTGGACTGTTTTCAATCTGCTTTTTGGTCAAACTGATGTCGATGTGCTTTTCTGCTTTAATCGCGGTAGCCAGCGCATAAGGAGAGATCAACACAATGTTGTCGGTAAGCCAGCTTCCTGTGTTGGCAACCAGGTAGCGAATTGTCCAGAACTGGTCATCGAAATAGAGGTCATGGACTTTTCCTATTTCTCCGTCGATACCGTTCAATTTGTACTCCTTTAATGTTTTTACTTTGTGCAACATGATCGTGCTTTTTATGGCCAACCTGCGTCTTTTACCGCTTAATGACCTGAGGGCTGACAGCAGTTAGCGTTGTTTTATTGGTGGATATTTAATATGCTAAAGATGCAGCAGATCGCCTCGGAATGCGTTACACAAATGCGGATAAGTATTACATGATTCACTTATTTTCCAGGACAGATGGGTCATTAATAAATTGGCCAATGATGGTCAGTATACAAGCCTGATGCGTATCCATGGTTTTTATCTTTTAAGCTACCTCAAGCCCCATTACGGCTAATGCTTCGGAGGTCGATAAATGACTCGTATGACGGATACCCCAGATCCCTAAATCGCGGGCGATTTCAACAAACTGGAGTGTATCGTCGATGTACACAATCTGCTCGGCGGGTACTTGTGCCATATCCAGTGCTAAGCGAAAAATATCAAGATCAGGCTTGCTAAGGTGGACATAGCAGGACGATATGAAAAAATCTACGAATTGATTCAGCTTAAACGCCTTAATTCTATAGGCATTCAGTTCCCGGCCTTCATTGCTGACCGCGGCTATTTTGAGTTGGTACTTTTTCTTCAACTGTTGTATCAACTCAATCATTTCCAGGTGTGGGGTAGTTTGCGTGAACATAAACGCCTGAAATTGATCGGGGGTGAATGTCCGCTCTTCAAAAAAAACAACCCGCTGGAGGTATTCTTTCAGGGTGAGTTTTCCGGATTCAAGCGTCCCTTTATTGAGCAGGTGTCGTTCTTCCATTTCATCGCTGTCCAAATTAAAAACCTGGGCAGCTAATTTCCTCGACACATGCCCCCAGCCATTAGAGAGCAAAACGCCGCCTATATCTAAAAAAAGTGTGGTGATTGGGGTTGTTTTGTCAATTACCATCTTTTGTGAAAATTTAGCACCTCGCCTTCGACGATGAGCAACAACTATTTTTTTGCCACGAATGACATGAATTTCCACGAATTGAAGCACTAACTTCGTCCGTGTTAATGCTCAAAGGTCAGCCTTTAACTGCTGCAAGGTGTTACACAATTCTGGGAAAAAGTTGCGAATTTCACGCATAATCAACGCTATTGTTCTCCTCATCCAAACTGTTTCGGCTTCAAGCTCCTTGCCCGATCTTCGCCACAATCTCCCCAATCCGCTTCTCTCTCGTCGCAGCCTGTTTGGCCAAAACCAACCCATACAACAAGGCTTTTTGTGCCGATTTGCTCAAGCTCAAAAAGGCCTCTTTTGAGCCCGGCTGGGCTGCAAATCCCTTTTCTAAATCGGGAGGGATGATCAAGGCATCCACTTCGTCTAAAATGTTCCAGGAGCCATTTTGTTTGGCAATTTCAATACTGGCATAGCCTGCGGGCATCATCAGCCCTTCATCAATAAAACGCTGAACCTTATCCTTGTTGATTTTTGACCAAACACTTTTGGGTTTTCTGCGGGTGATGAACTGCATGTATTTTTCCTCATCAATGGGTTTGGCCGTGCTGTCGATCCAGCCGAAGCAGAGGGCTTCATCGACAACTTCGCTCCAGGTGATGGAAGGAATGTTTGTTTTCTTTTTGTAATACACCAGCCAGATTGACTGCTTGGACTGGTGGTTTTCCTGTAACCATTGCCGCCATTCTTGGCGACTGCTCGGGCAAAATGTTTCTATTTCCTTTTCGGACATGGCTGTTGTGTTGGTGTAGGACAAAGTTAAATGGGGGGAGTGACAACCCTATGTCAGGGGCGGGAAAAAATGAATGATTAAGTGCGGCCTGGATATATTCGCCTTCGATCATTCTATTGGATTTTTCGCGCAACGGGAGCCCCGCTAGGGGCGCGATATGGGTAGAAAACAACGGTCCAATGTGTTCCAGAGTCCCGTAGGGACGTGATGTGGGTATCTGGAAGGGTATAATACCCACATCGCGTCCCTAAAGGGACTCTGGAAACCCCGAGAATCACCATTCTCTACCCATATTTCGCCCCTGGCGGGGCTTATCGGTCATGCTCAAACGAGAACCTAATCGTTCCTCACTCCACCTTCATTACCCCATTCATGATCCGCCAATGCCCAGGGAAAGTACAAACGTAAGGGTAATCCCCAGCTTTTGCAGGTGCTGTAAAGCGCAAACGAACTGTTTGATCTGGATTGACCAAGGCCGTCGAAAACAGCACATCTGCTACATCCGGAACATAATTCTTAGTTGCCCCCTCCGGATCGGTGATCATTTTATCTGCTGCTTTGCCAATCTTTTCCAGCGATTTGGGCTTACCAATCACCAGGTTGTGCTGCATGGCATCGGGGTTTTCAAAAACAATTTCTACCGTTTTGCCGGCTTTAACGGTGAAGGTTTTTTGGTCAAATTGCAGCATTTCCCGAATCGCCTTGAGTTTTATGGTCAGTACAGAAGGATCATTTTCTGCCTGCGCAGCCACGACCTCCCAGGACTGCATCAGGCGCACCAAGCGCTCTTTGTTCAAGCCCGTACTAGCGGCCAAAACGGTGTTCAAATAGCTTTTGTCCGCTGCGTTAACCGTTACCTTTTTGCGGTAATCCCAGCCTTCACTGATGCTTTTTAATACCACATTGAATCCGTCTTTGTCGAGTTTTTGTGCATTTTTTAAATAATCCACCACCACTTCAACGGAAGCCAAAGAGGAAGTGCTGCGGACGGCTTTTGCCAACACGTATTGCTCCATACTCTGCGACAAGGCCACGGTAATTTTTTTGGTAAAAACATTGTTCGCCTCATTGCCTTCAACAATGGTATTGGCCCGGTCCACGGTAGCCGTAAAGGTATACTCTCCAGCCCGATCCGGGGTGACACCCAAGGGGACGGTACGGGTACCAAAAGTAAGTTTGTTGATGGTGACCGTTTCACCAGCTTTTATCCCCTCACTGTAAACCTGAGGAGGAATGTCGTTCGTCTGCCACTGGCCCACAAAACGCATGTTCAGCGGTACCGCAACACCTTTGGGGATATCTACCCCACCTTGATTGCGCAGCTCGACGGAAAGCGCAACCCGCTCACGAGGCATGGGATTGGCTACTTCAAAGCTGACATTGCTCACGATCAAATCGGGTTGAGTCGGCGTGGCAGAGGGCTGAGTTTTGGTCTCAGTTTTAGCCATCATATCGGCATGGTCGTTATGCCCGGCGGCATCGTTCATGGTCTTGGCCTTTGCCGCAGCCTTCTCTTGCAGTTTGGCGAATACTTTTTTCAACAATCCTGGATTTTTGCCCAAGATGCTGGCGTACGCATCGGGCAACCAGCGGTCGTTGAGGTGCTCCTTTGAGCTTTCCATTGCCTGTAAAATCAGCGTTTCTACTTGCTCATTCATGGGCATTTCGCTGATGGCCAAAAGGGCCTGGAGCACCACTAGGGGTTCCTGGTCTTCCAGGGTTTTGTTTTTCACCACTACGTCAACGCTCGCTTTGTTGCGTGGCAAAATTTGCACCGCTGTTTTCCGCACGCCGGGGCAAGGATGTTTCAACGCCTCCACAACCACGTTTAAAGCTTCTCCTTCCAGCGCGTTTAAGCCATGCAAAGTCCAAAGCGCGTGAATGGCTGGGGCATTGATGCCGATTTCATCCACCGACTTATCGCGGATCAAGGCCAATAGCCCAGGGACAACGTCTTTTTGATTCCTTTCCACCAAAATCCGTTGGGCATGGCTGCGCCAAAACATATTGGTATTTTTCAAGGCTGCGAGCAGTTCCTGGGGCTTGTCTTTGGACAGTGCCAGGGCTTGATAAGCAGCCGCTTCTTTGTAACTCACGCGGTAAATGCGCCCGTGGGTATAATCCCGCAAATCGGTTTCATAGGCATTACCAGTCCCCATTACGAAGCCCTCGGGACGTGGGTTGTGCTGAATGATGAAGCTGTACCAATCGGCAACCCAGACTGCTCCATCAGGACCAACTTCGGCAAATACGGGCGAAAACCATTCATCCGCCCCGGCCATGAGGTTGAATCCTTCCACATCGCTGTAATTGGTGCCACTTTTAGCCAACACATTCTGGTGCAAAACGTGCCCGGTGGGTTCCGCAATAAAGGCGATGTTGTTCCAGTATTTTTTTGGAAAAGCCCTTGCGGTGTACACATTGTGCCCAGCGGCGGCGGTAAATCCCCCAAATACGTCGACCTGACGCACTTTGGGCGTGATGGTTTTCATGTCTTTGTGGGTATCGATGCTGGTACTGCCGTTGTCGATCCCGTTCGCAGAGGGGTAAGATTGGTTGGGAATGGCCATGTACCATCCGTGGGCGTTGTTGGCCGTAGAACCAAACACGTCGCCGGTTTCATTAAAACCAAGTCCCCAGGTGTTGTTCGACGTTCTGGTCACGTATTCCAACTTGCTGCCATCAGGTTTGAAGCGGAAAAAGCCCTGGCTAAAGCGGATGGTGTCGCTGCCACCGACTACACCTTTGAAGCCGGAATAGCCTACACTGCCCCAGAGCCAGTTGTCAAAACCATAATGCAAGTTAGAAGGCCCCGCGTGGGTATCAAAGGTGCCAAATCCTGTAAAGAGCACTTGGCGCACATCGGCTTTGTCGTCGCCGTCGGTATCTTTCAAAAACAACATGTCGGGTGCCTGAGATATGACCAGGCCACCATTGCTGAACACCATACCTGTGGGAATGCTGAGCCCTTCGGCAAAACGGGTGAATTTATCGGCTTTCCCATCTTTATTGGTGTCTTCACAGATGAGGATGTAGTCGCTGCCACCACCGGGTTTCCGCTCATTGGGATAATCTTTGGTGATCAGCACATACAAGCGGCCCCGCTCATCCCAGGAAATGGCGATGGGGTGCATCACGTTGGGTTCAGCGGCAAAAAGCTCCAGGTTGAACTCAACGGGCACTTGAATGTGTTTCATACTTTCTTCGGGCGACAAAGGATCTTGACGATACTGTATGCCAGGCCGCTTTTCATAGTTGGGCAGTTTGGCTTCCCGATACACAAAAGCTTCGGGCTTCAAAGCCGCGTGTGCTTTTCTGGCTTCGTCGTCGACGGCCCAGAGGATTCCGCGCAGGATCAAAGCATGAAAACCTTCATTTTGCCAGGCATTGGCGTCGTGGCCATAAGCGGTGTAAAAAACCCGCCCTTTGCCGTAGCTGCGGGTCCAGGTATAAGGCTCGGTTTTGGTATCGGGTTTGTCCTTGAATTGGTCTGCTTTGATTTCGCGTACGGCCAGAACGTTGTTGTCTGGCTGCAACTTGCTGTGCAAGTAGGTTTCATCAAACGCTTTGAAAGGTTTTAACCCTTGCATGATCACATGTTCGGGTTGTACCGTTGTGGTTTGAATGGTGTCCATCCGATGTCGCCAAAACTGCCCACCGACCATCTTGACGTATTCACTCGAATTGCGAAAACAAAAGGAGGCGCAGTGGATCGGGATAATTCCTTTTCCTGCCGCCACATAGGCCAGTAGATCCTTCTCTGCGGCAGGTGGAATACTGTCCCAGTTGGCGTAGATCATCAAGGCGTCGTACTTGTTGAGGTTGGCCAAATTGAGGTCGGCCAACTTATCGGTGTAGGTGAAATTGACTCCTTTATCGCCCAAGGCTGACATGATCCAGGGGACACGTTCGATCGGGCGGTGGTGCCCATTGTCGCCAAGGAAGAGCACTTCCAGGCGGCGGGCTTTTTGGGCCGAAGCGCTGAACACGCAGAAAAGTAAAGAAAGGACTATAAGCTTTTTCATTGATGCTCAATTTGGATATGAATTGACAAAGATTTTTTTGTGGATTCCGTGGCGTATTGTCGGCGTGATTGTCGGCGTGACTTCAAGTCACGCCGA
>NZ_JBGSLK010000099.1:0-14576 GCF_041740695.1 Haliscomenobacter sp.
CTCCCCCCCCACCCCCCCCCCCCCCCCCCCCACCCCCCCCACAACTCCTCAACGCTTATATTATTTCAAAATACCGCTTTAGTTCCCATTGGGTTACCGCCTGGCTGAACTGCCGCCATTCCCATTCGCGGGTGCGGATGAAATGGTCGCAAAATTCAGCACCAAACAATTCAGTCGCCAAGGTAGAACTTTTCATCAAATCCACCGCTTCATACAACGAAGTAGGCAGGGGTGGATTGCTGGTGTTGTCGTATGCACTGCCGCGCACGGGGTCGGGCAGCGTCAGGCGATTTTTGATGCCGTACAGACCCGCCGCCAAACAAGCCGACATGGCCAGATAGGGGTTGGAGTCAGCTCCGGGTACTCGCGTTTCGAGGCGCATGGACTTGTGGCCGTGGTTGATCACCCGCAAGGCAGTTGTCCGGTTTTCGATGCCCCAGGAGGCACTCACCGAAGCCCATGAACCTTTCACCAAACGTTTGTAAC
Organism: Haliscomenobacter sp.; assembly: GCF_041740695.1. Taxonomy (GTDB): domain Bacteria; phylum Bacteroidota; class Bacteroidia; order Chitinophagales; family Saprospiraceae; genus Haliscomenobacter. The sequence goes on from NZ_JBGSLK010000099.1 coordinate 487, forward strand.
TGTTCACATTGGGTACAAACATGGGCAAAATGTAGGGCAAACAATGCAATTGACCCGCCACGTAGTGTTGCATCAATTCGCTCATCTTTTCGGGGGCGTCAGTCTGGTAAAAGAGGTTCTGCTTTTGTTCAGGATCCCACAAACTCTGGTGGATATGCCCACCACAACCCGGCAATTCTTCACTCCATTTGGCCATAAAAGAAGCCATGATGCCGTGGCGATAGGCAATTTCTTTCACCCCGGTTTTGAAAAGGGTTGCCCGATCGGCAGACTCTAAAATATCGTCAAAAATGATGGCTGCTTCGTACACGCCTGGCCCGGTTTCGGTGTGTAAACCTTCGAGCGGAATGCCAAAAGCTTGTAAGTCATCAAAAAGTTGGTGGTAAAATTGAGGATTGACCGAAGGCCGCAAAATGGAATACCCAAACATCCCCGGTGTGAGTGGAGTGGGGGAGTGGTAGTCTTTGTCGTGCCAGCTTTGGGGTGTTTCTTTGAAGTTGAACCACTCAAACTCTTGCGCGAACATAGGGGTATACCCCAAATCCAGACACTCCTGTCGAATGCGCCGCAACAAGCTGCGGGGGCAAGCACCACGTATCAATGGCTCGGCCTGGCTAAAATCGCCCAGGAAAAATGGAATGTTGTCTTCCCACGGCACGTAGCGGAGGGTATTCAAATCTACATTACAAATGGCATCGGGATAGCCCGTATGCCAGCCGCTGGCGCGGGTATTGTCGTAACACACATCGTTGGAGTCCCAGCCAAAAACCACATTGCAAAAGCCCATACCTTCGTCCAGGCCTTTCAAAAACTTGCTGCGGTGCAGGATTTTACCCCGCAGGATGCCATCGATGTCGACGATGGCGTATTTTACTTTGTCAGTGGGGAGCGCGTTAAGGGTACTGGCAATGTCCTTGCTGGTCATGGAATCGAATTTTGGGGCAAAATAAGGACTAAGGAACGAGAAAAAAATAATTGCACGTTTTGTCTGGCTCTTTTGAACTTACTCTTCCTATCTTTTTCGTTAAATAGGCTTGCTATTCGCCTCAAAAGATACTCGATTAAGCTCAAAATAGCGGCGTCAAAATCGTGCAATTATTTTTTTCTCGTTCCTAAAGTTTAATTCCAAATGTCAGTTTCACCGCTTCGGTTTCCCAATGATCAAATGGCCTCATACGTTTTTTACAAAGTTAAGCTAAAAAGTAGCATCTTGGGGTGGAAATCTGGACAGGATGTTGTTTTTTCTACTCTATCTTCCCGCCCCCTACTGCTTCCCCTCCACCACCTCATCATACGCCGCATTGAGGCTTCTTTCGATGCCTGCACCTTTAAATTCCTCCGCTCCGGGAATGAGTAGTGGTTTTGAGGCGATCAACTGCTCTTTGGTTTTACCCGCCTTGACCTCTTTTTTCACAAATTTCAAGAGCTTGGAGAGGTAATTTTGCATCACCGCGAATTCTTTTCCGGTTCCGGTCACTGGTAAACCATCGGCGGCATGTCCAAAAATATAGAGGGTGTCTTTGTCAAAGTTTTTACGGGCTTTGCCCAGCGCTTCAATCCAGTTGGCTATCGAGGCACCGGCACCTTTGTCTATGTTGGGAAAACGCCGATTGAACATCAAATCCCCACAATGCACCACGTTGGCATTTTCAAAATGTACGAATGCGTCGCCGTTGGTGTGGCCGGGGCCGTAGTAGTGCAGGCTGATGGTTTCGCTGCCAACTTTTTGTGACCATTTGGTATCGAAGGTGGTATCAGGGTACAACTGTTTGTCTTCGGTTTTGGCACCAATGGCCACTCGCTCCTGATTGGCCCTGGAATTTTTGTGGGCCACCACTTTGTTCACGATGTCCTTAAAGGCAATATTGCCCCCAGAGTGATCCCCGTGGTGGTGGGTATTGACCAACAAATCAACACGCCGCTGGTTTTGTTTGCGGATTTCTTCAACCAAATGCCCGGCGGTATCCGGGAATTGAGTGTCGACCACTACCAAACCTTCCTTATCGATCATCCAGGCAATGGTGCCTCCTCTTTCGGTAAAGATGCCCACGTTGTTGCGCAGGATTTTCATTTCACCCGCGGGGGCCAGGAGTTGTTGCAGCCAGGCCGCAGGCACTAAGGTGGAGCCAATGGCAAAAGTAGAAGTTTGTAAAAATTGACGACGATGGAGTGGTGACATGACGAAGATGATTTAGATGGTGAGCGTCTTTGAACGAAGATAAAATGAAAGCTGGGGATAAAGGTTTAAAGGTCCAGATTTTCTCGGATAGAAATGGCAGTTTTTATTTCAATCCACCGGATTCCCCCTCGGCCTATCTCCATGTTCCAAAGCATAAGCCAGAATATGCTCCGTTTCTAATCTCCTCGCTTCACGTTTCCCTGGAATATCCTGAATCAAAATTCGGGCAAAAACGCGAGGCCATTGATCGATTCTGTTCAAATGATTGACTTGTTCGCGCATTCGGCTGGAGCTGCCATTTGCATCAATGGGTTTACAACTGATTCCATATTTGAATTCACTATTGTCCAGACGGTCAATAATTTCGTAAAGATGATGCAGTTCATCATTCTCATAAGAATTCCGATGTGCCATGTGGGGTCAATTTACTGTCAAGCCTCAGCATTGCTCCTCGTTTCATAATTAAAACTTGGCACATAATTAAACTCCCTTCCAGTCTTGATGGCATAAGCATCGGGCGCGACACTCAAGAGGTGCTCAAAATCAATCCCGGCGGGCATAGTTGAAGGGTCTTTGAGCACCTGTTCATAATAGGCTCGCCCTTCCGCTACTACACCACAGCGGACGTATAAAAAATCATCCATTGAAAAATAATCGTCTTCCTGCTTGGCGAGGTAGGCTTTGGCATGTTGGCGGGTGTCCAAGCGGAACAATTTTTCAGCCAATTTTTCAGCAAACAAGTAGATGTTCGAAATGGGCAGCTTGGACAAAGCCTGGATAGCAGGTTGAATGATCTCATCCCGGCGGCCTTTGTCCCAATCCAGTAGATCGATGATGTCCCAGAATTGTTCTTCCGAGAACAAGCCCTCACCCTGTTGATTTGTTTCCACACGTATTTCTACCTCCGCAGTGCTTCCTGCACTTGCTTGTAAGTCTTTAAAAAACTGAAGATTAATGTCTTGAAGGTTGACTCTTAATACGGTGGTTGCCATATTTCTAGGGATTGGATTTATGCCAAAGATTTTAATAAAACTTCTTAAAACGCAATAAAGTTAACACTTTTTATTTTTAAATGCTGGTGTTTCTACTCCATCCACAGAATTATTTTAGCACGTTCAAGGTGTGCCCCTCACTCGCCAAAGTCGACTGCAATTCCCCATACCGCAACCCAAACACCATCTCCAATTCCCCCGGAAACTTTACAGGCACCCGATATTTTACCTCCAAAATATAATCCCTCCCTGGCAGCCAGGCACTCAGCGGCTTGGCAGGTACGCCGTACTCCTCCCACAAATACTGTCCATCCCGGTGATAAGCCAGCCCGAGGCGCAACTTAAAAGTCCCCCGATTGGGATCAACTGCAAAAGGGTAGGGGTTATATAATTTCAGCTGCACCTGAATCGAATCACCCGCTTTGGCTCTTTGGGGCGCTTTGAGCACTTCCAGGGTGATTTTTTCGGCCACCTGGAAATCCTCCAGCACCGCGCCGAGCATGGTTTTTTTACCCAATTTCAAAGTGTCACAAGCGGCGCAATAAGTTTTGCGGTCCAGCACCAGATACACCTTTTTGCCTTGCAGTTCCAGTTCGTCATCCCAGAGGTCGTATTGGCTTTTGCGGTATTGAGCGGTGGTGAGTTCGTACGCTTTTTGGCGGGTATAAAAATGGTAGAGCGCCGGATTGCGGTAGGTGTTGTGGAAAACAACCGGGAGCTGACCCACTTTGGGTTGCAGGGCGCTGATCCAGGATTGATTGTCGAATTGTTTGCCCAAGGGTGGCAAAAGCAACAACAAACCTACTCTTGCCAAGAGGATAAGCGCTGCTGAGCTAAAGCCAAGAACCAGCAGGCTTTTGGAATTAAAACCTTTTTGTTTTTCCCGTGCAAATAAAAGCAACACCAATGGAATAGACAAAATCGCCGTCCACTGTGGTTCCACATGGCCTTTGCTGGTGCTCCAAAGGAAAAAGAGCCAAAAACCACCCATAACCCAGCGAAAACTGCGCTGCAATGGATCTTGAATCGGCAATTTGATCAAAGTCAACACAATATAAGGTAGCAATAGTGGCGAAAAAATCACGACCTGATTGAGCAAATAATTCAGGGTATATTTCAATTCATACACATCATCCCGCCCTTTGAGGTGATAGCGGAAGGATGGGAAATCGTGGCTGTACTGCCAGTACAAATGCGGCACAAACAACAGCGCCCCTATCAAACCTGCCGCATAAAACCAGGGTTGCCGAAACAAACGCAAATTGGACAATACCGTAAAAAAGATCAACAAAATGCCGTGGTACTTGCTGTACAACAAGGCCGCCATAATTACCGCCCAAATCAGCGCATTGGCAAACCCAGGCCGAGCCAAAAAACGCTGATAACCCCAGAAAAACAGGGCAGAAAACAACATCAGTGGTGCATCAGCGGTGGCGATAAAGCCATAGAGCTGCAAAAAAGGCATGGCCAGCAAAAGCGCAATCAGGAGGTAAAGCGGCCGACCCGACTGAGGGCGTCCTGCCAAATCCCAAATCACCCCAAAGGCCAAAGCGTTAGCCAGCACAATAAAAAAACGCAGGCCCAGCGTACCCGGAAACAACCAGATACCCAACTTGATCAACAAAGCCGCTGCGGGTGGATGGTCAAAATACCCCCAATCCAACTGTTGAGCGTAGACCCAATAGTAAGCCTCATCGGGGTCGAGTTGAGTGAAGCCGGCCTGTAACAAATTGAGCAGCACCCAGCACAACAAAAACAGCGGAAATGAAAAAGTCAGGACTGATTTGGACATGCGCGATTATTTCACTTTAGGGCGATAAAAAAATGAACACTTATTTTTGCCCCACTACTTTACTTTGATCCACCAAATCACCCAGTTCTTCCCAACTGAGCACAAATTCGGTGGGCCCAACGGCATAAGCAGCAATTTCGTAAGAGTTGTAAAAGAACCAAATGCCTTCTCCGGATAGGCCAATATTGGCAGGCAACTGGAATTTGCCATCCCAAAAAAAGCCTTGGTCATTCAAATTGGCATTGGGGGCTATTTCATGGGTTTTGCGGAATTTTTTCTCCGCCAATTGCACCAATTTTCGCTGGTCTTTCACCAAATCTTTAATGGTGATGGCTTTGCCCGTTTTGGTATCGTAGTTCAACAAAGTCACGGTTGTATTGGGGTGTGCTCCGCCGGTATAGGAATAGGTGCTGAGTTCGATGGAAACCAGTTTGGGTGATTCGAAGGTCACTGTTCCATAGGTTTCAATGCTCCAGGGGGTGATGAAGGGATCAGAATTGTCTTCTTCGGCACGGGTTTTGGCCTCGGCGGTATATTCGTTGTAATCCTGGATGAAGCGGTTGCCCAAGTCGTCCAATGTAGCCACATTGCCCATGTCTTCTGGGGACAAACTCGTTTTGATGTAGTGTAAAATCGAGTCGTTGATTTGTTTAAATACAGCGCCTGGTTCCTTGAATTGCGGAAAATCGATCTCAATGATGGCGCATTCATTGGAGTCACTTTTGCACCCGTCGGAAGCTTTTTTAAACTGTTGTTGCTCTTTGTGGTAACTAAAAGTGGGTTCTTCGGCGGGCGCTTTTTCTTCCACCACGGGCGATTGACAAGTGGAAAGCGAAATAAACAGGGTTGCAACGATGGCAATCGAGGTATATGTTGATTTGAACATAATGGTTCTGGTTAATTGGCGGCAAAATTCACCAATAAAGTACAAAAAGTGTGAGGGAAATGCAATTATTTTCACAAAATTGTGTGAGGTTTAGAAGGTTGAGGGAAGTAGAGGAAGGTTGAGGCTACCGCAGCGATTTTGACAATGCCTTTGTGTATGGCGCTGCGGTAGCCTCAACCTCCCTCTACCATCTCAACCATCCTCAACCCCTTTAATCAACCTAACACCCTTTTATGCCCAATTGGTTCATCATTGCCAATCCTGCTGCTGGCGGAGGTCTGGTCCAAAAATCCTGGCCCGCCATCGAAGCCGAACTCCAAAAGTTGAACATCCAATACGTTTCCAATTTTACGATTGGCCCGGGCCATGCCATCACCATGGTGCAGGAAGCGCTGACTGCTGGTTATCGCCACATCATCGCCGTTGGGGGAGATGGCACCAACCACGAGGTGATCAATGGTTTGATGTTGCAAAAAACGGTACCTGCCACCGAAGTGCAGTATGGTTTGCTACCGGTCGGAACGGGCAACGACTGGATTCGGACTTACGGCATTCCGAGCAACTGGCGGGAATGGTTGCCACAACTGTTTTCTGCACCTTCGCGCTTGCAAGATGTAGGCTTGGCTACTTTTTGGTCAGGCGGGCAAAAGGTTGAGCGTTTTTTTACCAACATTGCGGGCTTGTGTTACGATGCCTTTGTGGTCAAAACCATGGTGGAAAACCAGGTTAAAACCAACAATCGCTTCGTTTACCTGAGCTGGATTTTGCGCTGTTTGTTTCGTTTTACGCCACCAAAATGTAGGGTGCGCTTTAATGGTCAAAGCGTAGAAAAAGCTTGTTACACCATTAATGTCGGCATTTGTAAGTACTCGGGTGGGGGCATGCAGTTTGTACCCCAAGCTATTCCCGATGATGGTTTATTGGGCCTAACGATTGCGGGCAAACTCAGTAAATTGGGCGTGATGCTGGCGACGCCAAAGTTTTATGCGGGTACCGTTGGGGAGCACCCCAAAGTGGACTTGTACCAGTCGAAGGAAGTGACAGTGGAAGCAACCGGAACCAATCCTGTATACGTGGAAGCCGATGGGGAGTTTTTGGGGGAATGCCCGGCGGAGTTCAGGGTGCTGGCAGGAGCGATCAGGATTATTGCGCCCGCTTTAGCTTAGGTGATTCTTAAGTGCCTTGGGTTTCTTAGGTGGTGAAAAAATGTTATAGCTGCTTTTTTTTCACCACCTAAGAAACCCAAGGCACTTAAGAATCATCTAAGGGGTAATTACAAAGTCGTAAACTTCTCCTTCGGCACCTTACTCATCACCCCAACATCGCTCAACTGCCGATTCCCACCCCGGTCGCCCGAGAGCATGATTTTTCCCTGTTTTTGGTAATTGTTCCAGGGAGTAGACATCCCCGGTTTTTCATCCGATGCCTTGCGGAAATGTTGCCACTGGGTTACCATGTGGGTGTTTTTGTCCACGTATACCAGGTAGCGGTTTTCGGGGGTGCGACCCACACCCTCAAAGGTTAGTTCCAAAACCTCGGAGGCTACTCCAGCCTCGGTGGGCATTTCTCCTTTGTATTTCAGGGTTACCCCGGAATCTTTCAGCTTATAGGGCATCACCAGCCAATAGGAGTCATTGATCCAAATGGACTTGGCTACTCCCGCGTATTTTTTGATCGAATCCGCTTGGGTCATTACCGTACCCTTGTGTTTGATTTGGCCCGTTTCTTTGTTCAAGTCCACAATGTAGGTGCTGTTGTCGCCAGGAATGTCGATGCGTACGCGGCCCGCTTTTTTGTCCCACAACAAGGTTCTCCGCCCAAAAAAGTTCCAGGTAATGTAACGCGTAGCATCCCAGGCTTTGCGGCCGCCCATGGCTTCCATCACTTGATCGGCGACGGCAATGGCTTTGGCATCCGATCCCGCTGCGTTGAATCCTTTAGCAGGCGGGTTTTGAGCAAAAATGCTCAGGGGTAAGAGGAATAAAACAATACCCCAGGTGATTTTTGATGACATCTGTATAATGATTTGCTGTAAAACGGATAAAAGGTTGAGAAAGTTGAGGAAGGTTTAGGCTACCGCAGCGACTTGGACGCGATCTTGTCCACGTCACTGCGATAGCCTAAACCTTCCTAAACCTCCCTCAACCTCCTTAACTACGCCGGGTTGCTTCCCTTATCCAAAAAATCCTGATAAGTTTTCAACTCATCCCAGCGACCATCGGCAGCCAGGCCCGCCTGACGGGGCCAGGTAACGGGTTTGGCCAGACGGAAATTGTCGCCAGCAGCGTCCAGAATTTCGTAAAGGCGTGCAACAGTCGTATTGGACAGTTCATCCAAGGTATTGATGCCTGCCGCTTTGAGCAGCTCTTCAATTTTTGGGCCGATGCCTTCCACGATTTTGAGGTCTCCCGGATTGTTGCTGAAGCCCAGGGCTTTCAATGCCATGTCTTCGGCTTTGGAAGCGGAGTCAAAATCTCCCGTGGTTTCCTTGCCACCATCCAGGAAGCGTTGGTATTCGATCAAAGCGGCCCATTGCCCTTCAGCAGCCAGTTTGGCTTGTTGTGGCCAGGAAGTAGGATCCATCATTTTGTAGGCGGAACCAGCCTCTTCCAAAATTGGCTTGATTTCATCCGGCGATTTGCTGGCCAGATCGGCCCAGCTGGAAACTCCGTTGTTGGCCAATAACTCAGCAACTTTAGGTCCAATGCCTTCGATGATTTGCAGGTTGTCGGAACCAAATACTGCCGCGTAATTGATGCCTGCTTCACGATTGGCGGAACGGGCTGAGCCCAATTTTTCGGCCAGGCGATCAATTTTGGCAGGATTGTCCCCATCGCCTACATCCTTACGACCTGCATCAAGGGTGTGCTGCAAACTAGCCAGCGTATCCCAATCGCCCATCGCGGCCAATTGTGCCTGACGGGGCCAGGAATCTGGATTCATCATACTCAGACCGGCACTAGCAAGAATAACTTTGAGGTCATCCGAAGATTTACCCTCCAGGTCTTCCCAGGAACGGATACCATTTTCATGCAGCAAAGCTTCTACTTTTGGACCAATGCCCTCGATGATTTGTAGGTTATTGTCCAGGAAATAACGATTGTACACACTCCGTGGAGACTCCGCACTGCGCAATTCTACCACGCTGGCAGCCATTCTTTCGACCTTCGATTGATTCACAAAATCACCCGCAGTTTCACGGCCACCACCCAGAAAGCGCTGGTATTCGATCAAATCATCCCATTTGCCTTCGTGGGCCATTTGGGCTTGTTGAGGCCAGGTATCGGGATTCATCATGCTTAGGCCAGCAGCAGCGAGAATGACGCGGAGTTCATCTGGTGTTTTTGCACCCAAATCGCCCCAAGTTTGAATGCCTGCATTTTCTAGTACGACTTCCACTTTCGGGCCGATGCCTTCTACAATTTGCAAATTGTCGCTGGCAAACAAAGACCCGTAACCACTCGTATCTGGTCCGGCAACGGGCGTTAGGGTAGCGGCTGCTCCAATACCAGCAACGGCAGCGGCCATTTCGATTCCAGGCAGGATCGGCGGCTGGGCCGCGATCGTCATGGCGGCGAGGTTGGCGTTGGTGACTTCGAGTTTGGCTTTCAAACCTGCCGCTTCAGCTTCGGCGTGCATGGTCTTTTTGTGCCAGCTATCATTTTCCTTTTGGCATTCATCCAACTTGTAGCGCAAGTCGAACATTTCTTTTTCCAAATCACTAGCGTGGTGAACAGCTTGATCGCGTTCAGCTGCCAAGCCTCCGCCAGCAACCATAGCCGTAGAGCCATCGCTGGTTTTACGTTTGCCGCTCATGAGAGAGCCGAGCAACCAGCCCAGCAGGAACGGTAATAGGCAGGCCAACAACAGCGGCAGCCAGCATTCCATTGAAGTGAAATTAAACAATAAAATATGGATCAACATAGTGGATTTTTTTATTGGTTCTCGGATTGTTTTTTGATCAAACGCACCTCAACACGGCGGTTATTGTGGCTGTTTTCTTCGGTGGTATTTGGTGCAACGGGCAAACTTTCACCCTTGGAAGCGGTGCTGATCAAGTCTGCTTTTACCCCCAATTTTACCAAAAGATCCTGGATCTGACGGGCACGACTGGCCCCAAGGCGCAGGTTGTACTCTGGTTCGCCCTTGTTGTCGGTATGCCCAGTCAACTCGATGCGTTCACCGGTTTTGGCAACCCGTTTGGCCAAAGTTTGTAAATAGGCGTCTACAGCAGGGTCGTATTCCTTTTCGGTAGAGTTGAATGGGAAACGAATGATGGCCCCATCGGCAATTTCTTCAACCGATTCAGGAATGACTTCCTGTTTGGGTAGCCATTTGAATTCCGAGGCCGCCAACCAGGCATTTTTGTCGGATGGTGCTGCGCTGTTCAACAAACGCCCCCGCAAACGAATGCGCTCTTCGGGAATGTCTTTAAAGTAAGCATTGCGGATAGCAGTCGCCCTTGCCAGGCCCATGGTTTCAAAACCGGCCGGTGCTGCTTCGTCTTCGTAGAACAATCCGATGATTTCAAGGATGCTATCATCGTTGTTGCCCGCCTTGACCGCTGCCAACAGGGAGTCGAAACCCGGACCCTTGGCCGGATTCATATCACCATACTTAAACTGGATGGGATATTGGCTCAGTGAGTCGGCATTGTCAATAATACCTGAAACTGTTTTATCCGTACCGCAGGCTGCACAAATTTTGTGGGAGCAAAATTGGAGTAAACCAAAAAAGTACAGGACTAAAACCGCCAGGATCAATAAAATCCGAGTAGGTGTCGACATAAGAAAATTTGGGTTTTTGAGGACATTGAAAAATTTATGCTTAAATATAGCGAATATGTCATTCAATGTTTATGATTTGTACAATAAATTCACCAAGAATATAAGCTGTGTTAACACAGACAAAATCTTGGCATCAAAATTTTATTTTCCACTTTACTCGTTTCAGCTTTTTCGTATCTTTGCTGTCCGTTTTTAATCAATCGAATTATGCTTGAAAGTTTAAGTGAACGTTTGGAAGGTGCCTTAAAGGTGCTCAAGGGTGAAAACAAATTAACGGAGATCAACGTAGCTGCATCCATCAAGGAGATACGTCGTGCCTTGGTTGATGCTGACGTGAGTTATAAAATTGCCAAGGATTTTACGGATCGGATAAAAGAAAAAGCGCTCGGTTCGCAAAACGTGCTCAAAGCCGTTTCACCAGGTCAATTGATGATCAAAATCGTCATGGACGAGTTGACTGATTTGATGGGTGGACAGGCAGCCGGGCTCAACCTCGCTGGCAAACCTACCGTTATTTTGATTGCGGGTCTGCAAGGTTCGGGTAAAACGACCTTCAGCGGCAAACTGGCCCTTTGGCTCAAAACCCAAAAGAAAAAAAGCCCACTGCTGGTCGCTTGCGACGTGTATCGCCCTGCGGCCATGGATCAGTTGGGGGTATTGGCGGAGCAGGTTGGAGTGCCGATCTATAAAGAACCGGAGAATAAAAATCCGGTACAGATCGCCCTTAAGGCCATCCAATACGCCAATGAAAACAAATGTGATGTCGTCATCGTGGATACCGCTGGTCGTTTGGCCATCGATGAAGAAATGATGACCGAGATCAAAAACATCAAGGATGCCATCCTGCCTCAGGAGACCTTGTTTGTTGTGGATTCGATGACGGGTCAGGATGCGGTGAACACCGCTCAGGCCTTCAACGAAACCATCAACTTCGACGGCGTGGTGCTCACCAAAATGGATGGCGATACCCGTGGTGGTGCGGCCCTTTCGGTAAAATACACCGTAGGCAAGCCCATCAAGTTCGTCAGCATGGGCGAAAAGTTGGATACGCTGGATATGTTTTACCCCGACCGGATGGCACAGCGGATCCTGGGTATGGGGGACATCGTAACCTTTGTAGAAAAAGCCCAGGAGCAATTCGACGAAGAACTGGCAAAAAAACTGGAGAAAAAAATCCAGAAGAATAAATTCGATTTCAACGACTTCATGGCGCAGATCAACCAGATCAAAAAAATGGGTGATCTCAAAAGCATCATGGGCATGATTCCGGGGATGGATAAGCTGACCAAAAACGTAGAAATCGACGACAATGCCTTCAAAAAAGTAGAAGCGATCATCCAATCCATGACGCCCAAGGAACGCATCAATCCTGACTTACTCAACATCAGCCGTAAACAACGCATCTCTAAGGGTTGTGGCCGTACCTTGAACGATGTGAACATGTTCATCAAGCAGTTTGAGCAGATGCGCAAAATGATGCACAACATGAGCAAGATGCCAGGCTTTGGTGGTGCTGGTGCTCCAGGTGGAGGCGCAGGTAGTGCGCTGGCGAAGCGGAGACGGTAATCGATAATTGCCCTTGATTTGAGCCTTGGCACCATCAAACCCCGAAGGGGTGAAATGATTATAGGATCAATGACGAAATAGATTAGAAAAACCCCGGAGGGGTGACATTGTCTTTTAGCCGATAATGCCACCCCTCTGGGGTTTTTCTTTTTAATTTTTTTGCTATTTTTGGCTATAATCATTTCACCCCTGTGGGGTTTTTATATGGGGAAATTTTTGTATAAAAATCAGATTCAAGGTTGTAGATACTTCAAGCATTTGTTGCTAATGATGATTTGTGGATTGGGGTGGTTCAGATTGTCCGCTCAAACCCTCCCCAATGATCCCAGCGTCCGTACCGGTCAACTTCCCAACGGCCTTCGCTATTACCTCAAAGCCAATCACAAACCCGCAGGTTACGCGGAATTGCGCCTCGCCATCAAAGCAGGCTCCCTCCAAGAAAACAACAAACAACTTGGGCTAGCCCATTTTGTGGAACACATGGCTTTTAATGGTACCCGCCATTTTCCCAAAAACGAATTGATCAATTACCTGGAGTCATCCGGGGTGCGTTTTGGGGCCGATCTCAATGCCTATACCAGTTTTGGAGAGACGGTTTACCAGTTGCAGGTGCGCAAAGACAGCACCCACTTGCACAAAGGATTATTGGTGCTTGAAGATTGGGCTACAGGCATCAGTTTTGATCCTAAAGAAGTAGAAAAAGAACGGGGTGTGGTACTGGCGGAATGGCGCAGTCGACAAGGGCCGAATCAACGTTTGGAAGACCAGTATTTACCTTTGCTGTACCGTGGCTCTCGCCGCCTACAACGTTTGCCCATCGGCGATACCGCGATCATTAAACACGCCTCGGTGGCTACCTTGCAGCAGTATTACCAAAAATGGTACCGCCCCGATTTGATGGCCATTGTGGCGGTTGGCGACATCGACATCATTGCCCTGGAGCAAGAAATCATCCGCCGTTTTGGACGAATACCGAGCGTGAAAGGCCCTAAGCCGCGTACTTATTCGAATAATATCAACCCCCAACGGCGAGAAAAAATCTGTACCGACCCCGAAGCTGCTTTTTGTCAGGCTTTTTTGTACATCCGCCAAAAAGCAAAAAAACCGTGGCCGCTTGCTGCGCGTACCTACCCTGAAATGCACGAGTTTTTGAGCCGCAACCTCTACAACAGCATGCTCAACCGCCGTTTGATTCGTTTGCAACAACAAGCCGATCCTCCTTTTACTTTTGCGGGATTGGGGTATGGCAGTGATTGGGGGCAAAACCCAATGTTTTCTCTTTCGACCTTTACTTCCGAAGCCAAACTGACCACGGCGATTGCGCTCTTGTGGCAGGAGGTGCAAAAAGTGAAACAACAGAACTTTGCGTCAGGTGAATTGGCGCGGCAAAAACAGGAATTCCTCAATGCCCTGCTGCAACAAGCAAATGCTGAAGAAACTACCGCCTCGGCAGCATGGGCCAATCAATTGAGTGATGCGTTTGTAAACGACATTCCACACCTCAGCCCACGTCAACGCTATGAGATTACGCAAGAATTACTAGGAAAAATCACCCTGGATGACTTAGCCAAAGTAATTAAAGCCGTACCTGAAAATAAAAACTCAAGAGTTTTAATTTTAACTGGGCCGGAAAAAAATCGGACAAAACTGCCCAGCTTGAACAAGGTTTGGCAGCTCCTGGATTCTATTGAAAACAGCGCGCCTCAACTGCTGGACACCACCCAGAATTCCAATATTGCGGATCAGCCGTATCCGTCCGGGCAAGTGCACTACCCCTTCCACTGATCTGGGAGTAATTCATTAATCTGATTAATGGAGTGCTCAGGGATACGTCCCAAGACATCATTTAGATAAGCCATGGGGTTGATATTGTGCTGAGCACAACAAG
>NZ_JBGSLK010000100.1:0-62018 GCF_041740695.1 Haliscomenobacter sp.
GTTGAGAAGGTTGAGGCTGCCGCGAGCGATGTTGACATTATCCTCGTCCAAGTCGCTCGCGGTAGCCTCAACCTTCTCAACCTCCTAAACCTTCCTCAACCTCATTTCGAGCTAAAGCACGAAGCCGGCAGCCCCGCCCCATTGAACAAGTTCGGCGTAGCCGTATTGCCCCAGGCGTAACGCACCATTGTTGGTCGGGTCACCATTTCAGATTGTACTTCTACGATGTTTTCCTGGTTGATTTTGGCTTCGGCGGGGTGAAAAACGCCGTCTTCACCAGCCAGTTCAAAGTGGGTGATTTTGTCGCCCTTGAAATTCAGACCTTCAGCATTGGAGAAATACACCAACATTTGACCAGCCCTGGCCCGACTGTTGAGGTAAAGTGGCCCTGCGACTATGGCATTGCTGGCTTTGTAATGTTTCACCAAGGCCAGGTTGGCCAGGCGCAAACCCACATCTAGCTTGTTGCGCGGGTGGATATCGCTGGTATCACCAATGTCGCTGGTCACCACCATGCCAGTATTGGGTACACTGAGGGTGCGGCGTTGGGCGTCGCGCAGGGCTGCACCTTCGGCTGGGTTTCCGTAGCGGTAAGGGGCAATTTGGCAGTAATAGAATGGAAAATCCTGTCCCCATTTTTTGCGCCAGCTCGTAATCAATGCCGTCATGGTTTCTTTGTAGGCATACGCGGTAGTCACATTCGATTCGCCTTGGTACCACAAAGCTCCGGCAATTTTGAATTTGGTGATGGGTTCGATCATGGCGTTGTAGATGCGGGCAATTTCGGTAGGACCCCAGCGCACGGGTTCCAGTTTTTTGGCCGCAGTGCTGATCAGGTCATTGTCGTCAAATGCATCGCTGGGCATCCAACATTCCGCCGGAGTACCACCCCAGCTGGAGTTGATCATGCCGATGGGCACTTTCAAATCGGCTTGCAATTTGCGGGCAAAAAAGTAGGCTACGGCACTGAAGTTTTGCATGCTGGCCGGGCTACATTCAGCCCATTGCCCTTCCAAGTCAATTTGGAGTGTCGTTGCAGTACGGTGTATCACCGAAAAAAAGCGGATATTCGGGTAATTCGCTTGTTTGACTTCATCCTGCGCACTATTGATGCCCATATTGGCCGACCATTCCATGTTGGACTGCCCAGAACAAAGCCATACCTCGCCGAACAGTACATTTTTCAGCACAATCTCATTGTAGCCCTTGATGGTGAGATTGTAGGGCGTCATGCTACCCTTTGGCGTTTTGACAAAAACCGACCAGAGGCCTTGATTGGTGGCTTCGGTATTGAGCGTGTTGCCGTTCCAAGGGGTGTTGATGCTGATTTTTTCCATTGGTTTGCCCCAGCCCCAAATGATCAATTCGCTGTTTTGTTGCAAAACCATATTGTCGGAAAAAATGGCCGGCAGAGAAACGGCCCAGGAGAGCTGAGCCAACACCAAAAGGCAGAGTGTAGAAAAATACTTGATTGCTTGTTGTGACATGATAAACAACTGTTTTTGATGCTAAAGATGGTAAAAATTTAGCACCCACCTTCGGCGATGTAATTAACCTTCACTAAAGATGAACAATTTGCCGAAAGTGGGCAACCTGGAACCCGTTTTTCTTCAACTCCTTCAGTTGTGGACTCCTTGGGTTCAGCAAGGGGTTGGTATGATTGAGGTGAAGGAAATAGATTTTTTGCTTTTCTGAAGCCGAAAGATCATTAAAACGCTGCATACTTTCCACTACAAAGGGATGGGGAATTTCGGACATGTTGCGGTAATTGAGTTCGGCGTTGTCGTAAAAAGTAGCGTCCAAAAAAGCGTAATCCACCTTCTTGATCTCCTCCACAATGTCCAAAGACCAGCGTTCCCATTTGTCGATATCCGGGATAAACAAGACCGATTTATTGGGGCCTTCGATGCGATAGCCCACCGTTTCGGAAAACTCATCCCGGTGCGGTACTTGTAATGGGGTAACCTGAAGGTGGGAGGACAAACGTTGTGGTTCCAGGTTTTTCAGCCCTTGTATCACAATGTTCTTCAAGCTGATCAATTGGCTCCAGGGGCCGTTTTTTTCCAAAAACTCCTGCATTTTGGGCATGGCATACACTGGAGTTGATTTGGCATTCATACTTTCCCGCCCCAGGTACATCAATCCGCTGTAATGACCAATGTGGGCGTGGGTCAGAAAAATTCCACTGGGCGTTTCTTCCTGGCTGAAAGGGCTGTATGTTTTGAGCAATTTCATTTGTCGGGGCAAATCCGGGGTAGCTTCAAACAAATAATTCAGTTGGTTTGCCGGGTCGATCAAACCAAGGGAGACCACCATCCGATTGGGGTCAGGTTTTGAAAAAAGGGTTGCGCAACAGTCTTTGGTGCAGCCCGCATGAGGTGATCCCGCATCCTGGATGGTGCCCAAAACAATCAATGCAGGCGAATCAGCCGGATCAGGTTGCACTGATAATAGCAGTAAAGCATTGCAAATCAGCACCAAATAGACTATTTTCATGTTTCTGGTTTATTGCCACAAAAAAATGTAACGCATCCGACAAATTTCCATACAACCAGAGCAGCCCTTTCCTCCATCTTTACCCGCAAAAGCCCCAGCACGCGCTTTCTCTCACAAGCTCAATATACGGCGATCTTATTTTAGTCCGCCAACTCTCTCCTAATAACCACTTTGGTATTGCCATGCCCGGCTCGTAGGTACGGACCTGCTAGCACCCGGAATTGCTATGCCTGTATGTGAACTGACAGCTTTGACCCGCTGCTCAGCCTGGGGATTGTATGCTCATTATTGACCTTAAAAATAATTGAATGTGAGAAATTTAACCGACTTACTACTTTTTACCTTCTTGGCCATTTGCGTTGCTGCCTGCCAGCAAAGCACCATCATCGGGGAGGATTTGATTGATGAAGACAATACTCAGGTGCAAGAAATTGATAGCCTGAGTGTTGAATCGGCAAGTTTATTGCTCGATTCCATGTACACCACTGATGGCACTCGTTTATTGGCCGGTGCTTACCACGATCCTTACCTCGGCAATATCAATGCGCAATGTTTTTTTAATGCGGACACGCTTGGGCAATTTTCTCTTGATGACGACGACAATTTGCGCTTCGACTCCTTGAGTCTCTCACTGCGGCAGGATTATGAATACCCAGCTACGGATCACCTCCAAAGGTTGGCGGTGTATATACTAGAAACCGCACTGGATGATGAAACCTTCTATTTTAACGATTCCCCCGCACCTGGCACCCTCAATAAAATTGGCAGTGCCCGCTTCAATACCCGAACGACGCGGAGTAAACGTTTCAACGTTCGCCTGCCAGATGCATTGGGACAATCTCTGTTTAAGGTAGCCAAAGGCCAAGATGATCTTTTGCTGGAAAACGTGTTAAAGGGCATAGCTCTGGTGCAAGAAGGCGACAATGAAGGCCAATCGGTAATGGGCTTCCCAAGTGACAGTGTACAAATTCGTTTGTATTACCACAATCAAAAAACGGATGAAGCTGGCCAGGTAAAATTAAGCCTAAAACCAGGGCGCCGCTTCAATCGCATTACCAGCGATCGCGGCAATACGGCGATCAGCGAACTGACTCAGCAAGGCATACCACTTCCTTCCGCACAAAGCAAACACGAAACCTATATCCAGGCAGGGGTAGGCATCTGCACCAAACTGGATTTCCCCACTTTGCGCAGCATCCGCCAAAACCGCAAGATAAGTGTCAATCTGGCTTATTTGGACATTCAGCCCCTCAAAACCAGTTACCAGGGCAGTGATTTGTCTCCTTTGGAAAACATCTACGTGTATTCTCCTACGCACAAAAACACTTTGGCAGAAACCTACTGGAGCTCCAGTGACATCAACCCGGTCAGTGTGCGGCGCACGGTAGACCCCCTCACCGGCAATTCCAATTTTCGCATTTACCTAACCGACTACGTCCACGACATCCTCCACCAGGACGCCGATGATTACGAAGGGATTTTGTTGTACGCCCCAGTTTTTAGCACGGGCCTCAACGAGGTAGGACGTTTGGTAGTGCCCAACCAAAGCCTTTCGCGAGAGGCCCTCAAATTGCATGTAATTTTCACCGTAATTAAATAAACAACAATGCTTTATCAACCGACTTTAACCCGTTTTTCATGGGGCACGCTGATGCTCCTGCTGCTCTCACTAGGATTGGGTACGCTGAGTTGTAATCTTGATAGTGATGATGATGACGATCCTCTGGGAGATTGGGAACAGATCAATTCCGGTTTTCCCGGGGTTGGGCGCAATGCCGCCGTCAGTTTTACCATCGATAACGTCACTTATGTTGGCCTGGGCTTTGATGAGGACGGCGAACGTTTGAGTGATTTTTGGGCATATAATCCAGAACAGGGGTATTGGGACAATCTGGGGCGCCTCAACACCGATGCCCAAGCCCGTTTTCCGGGATCACCACGCAATAGTGCCGTAGCTTTTGCCCTCAATGGCAAAGGTTACGTGGGCCTGGGCGATAATGACCAGGATTACCTCGCCGATTTTTATGAATATACCCCTGCTACCCGTAGTTGGCGCAAAATCGCTGATTTCCCCGGTGGTGCGCGGCGCGGCGCGGTTGCATTTGTGATCGGCGACAAAGCCTATGTGGGCACCGGTTACGACGACAATTACCTGGTAGACATGTGGAGTTATGAAAGTAGCTCTGATTCCTGGTCGCCCGTCCGCGATTTTGGCGGCTCCAAACGTGAAGGGGCTACCGCCGTTGTTTTTAATGGCAAAGCCTACGTTGGTTTTGGCAACAGCAATGGGGTAGCTCAGAAAAACCTCTATACTTTTGACCCACAGCAAAACAGCTGGACGGAAGTGGAAAGTTTGCGCGATGACGACGACGATGATGATCAGGTGAACATGGAGTCACGCATTGCAGCCAGTGCTTTTGTGCTGGGTCAGCGTATCTTTTTCTTTGGTGGCACTACCGGGGGGTATTATCTCGGCGATGTTTGGGCTTATGATCCTGCCTTGGATACCTGGATTGAACACACTGGACTAAGTAACGATTGTGGATCGGCTCGTGCCACAACCATTGTATTCAGCTACGACAATGTGGCCTACCTCACCACCGGGACTGCGGGCAGTGGGCGATTTGACGATCTGTGGGTCTTTTCACCGGATGCGGAGCAGGTGGATTGTGATTGAATGTCAGAACTTTACTCCAGCAAGGACCATAAGATAGGGTTAAGTTTGCTAAAAATGGGGTAAGCTCCGTTTTCCTTCAGCAAATGAAGATGGCACTGCGGGTGAGCGGTGCCATCGTTTTTTTAGGGCTTGGATTTGCCTTTGTGATTCAGGGTTTTTTGAATTTTTTCTTCTGTTCGTTTCTTTTCCTTAACGGTTGGCTAGACGATCGGCCGGACCCCCAGCGCAAGCTGGGCAGCTAGCGCGGGTGTTACTTGTCGTTTTTATATTTTCCCATATGCTTTTAGAATTCTATAGGTATCTCTCCCGTCAATAATACAATACCATGTCAAATTACCCCTTAATCTAAAATTTTCAACCTTATTTGCAATATCCCTTATTACGTTATCAGAGATATTTCCAATGTATTGTATTACAAATAATTGAGCAGGGGAGTCTACTAAACGTAAAATTTGATCTCCATTTTTGCCACAATCACCAATTTGCAATTCATTTGATTTTGTTCCGTTACCCTTCAATAAAAATGCTGTTGGAATCCTAGTCCCATTAATTTTCAAGTTTGATGTGTAGAGGTCGTTTATTTCACCTCCCCAGTCTTTTTTATGGAATGGAACATCCAAAATTTTTTCAAGAGCAATCTGAACTTCATCCTCGGTTAATTCTACTCTTCCATTTTTCAGTTTGCCAGAGTAATTTTCAGATTCATTGGTTATTACTTTGCTAAAACTGTCAATTTCTTCAATATTGATCCTAGATTCAGTTTTAATAAACTTAGATACCCAACTCCGATATAATTCAAAACCAAATAGTTTGCAAAGCATCACATAATTTTCCTTGTAATTTGGCTCTATTCCCTTCGATAGGGCGTTGCTTAATTTATTAAATACTTGAAGTTCGTCTTCAGACTTTATGTTTAATAAATCTAATAAGTGATTAGACTTTGATTCTCCCTTCAAGATAAGGTTGGTTAGATCAAATTCATTCTGAATGAAATCCGGACTTATAGTTTTGAATCGCCTAAGATAAAAATCTGTTTTAAGAGTGCTAAAATGACTGTGCTTAGCTACTTGAACGGCTTTTTTAAATTTCACATTTTGCCTTGCTTGTTGTACAATTGGATTTACACTATCTTCCTTTACGATTTTTACTAGATCAGAAAACTTCAGACCACCTAACAGACTTATTGATGACAATTCCTCATCTTTTTGTTTTACATATTCTGTGAATTCTGGTTTGTCCATATTTTCAAAAATAAATTCCATTAAATCATTGTCGCCTTCGAGCAAGGCTTTGCTCATGTTATAGTTGATGCGATCACCAATTAATTTGAATTCTGGATTATGAATGAATGGCTGAAGATTCAAATTGGGTAGTAGGCCACTTAGAATTTCTTGTTCTTCTTCTAGAAGATCATCCCGTAACTTCAGTACATTTAGTACTGACGTAATTTCTTTTATACTAAAAACTTTATTCTTCAAACGAAGAACTTCAAATAGTTCCTCAAAAGACAAATCATGTATGTCTTTTTCTTCGATAGGATTTTCAATGGTTTTGATCTTTCTCTTCATTTTTCTTTTATAGCAAGTGACGGTATCGTGTATGTGGCGTAACTGCGTTTAGCTGCTATGAACATCATACACAGTGTTGTGCTTAGTATTCTTTTTTCAATCATTTCGTAATTTCCGAAATTCCTATAATTACAATTAGTATTCCCAAACTAAGTATGAGGTACAAAACATAGGTTAACAATGACCGCAGTAGTATCTTCATTCGATTTCCATTATCAAATAATTGCCAAAATACCAAGATTGCATAGCACACAGCAACTACTACTGGCAGTAGCTCAAAGAGTTCGCCACCAATAAATTTCTTTAGAACTGTAAATATTGAGTATATAATTGCTTGTTGACCCGTTACATATGAATTTACAACTAAGTGTTCAATGTAATTCTTTCCTGCCCCCCAAAAGCTAATGAACGAAGCAAAGGAAAAAACAGGAATTAGCAATAATGTCGTGTAAGCATAATTCTTCGAAAACCAAGTTAAAATCTCTGGCATTTCTTCTTCATTAGAACCACCTTCTGCAAATCCTGATATTAAGTCATCCATCCAAGTGTTTTGCCCAACCATTTTCGACATAATGAAATAGATTGTCGAAAATGTGATTAAATATGCAATTGGTTTAAAGTGCTTTCTTCTTTTACCATTTAAATATTCTCTTATACTTTTTCCTGGTCTCGTAAAAAGTTGGAATAGAGTATAAAAAAAACCTCTATCTATTTGAAAAATATCTTCTATTAACTCGTTCAATAAGCTTGACAGAGTAATCCTACCGACATTCGATTTTTGCCCACAATGATTGCAGTATTCTCCCTCTACAATATGTCCGCAATTTTTGCAGTTCATTTTGTCATTTTATTAAGCACAACTCTTGCAATACCGCAACTACCCCTCCTCTACCCCGCTAAAGTTACAGGAAAACACGTAAATAATGCATCGAAATTGCTCTGTTTTTTTGAGACAGTGTGCAAAAAGACCTGAACGATTGGTGAGCGGTGGCCAAAGGAACCATTTTTTAGCATTCGGGAACAATTGGTAAATATCGGGGAAACATCGCCTAGCTTCTCACCCTCCTTCGCACCTATCTTTGTATCATCAAAACGAACAAAATTCTTTCAAACTTAAAATTGAAAAAAATGACACATTTCACCGTCCCAACCAAAAGCGAGGTTTCCGAAAGCAACCAAGCCATCTTCGATAACCTGCAAAAAGGCCTCGGCTTTGTACCAAACCTCTACGCCACCTTTGCCCTAAATGACACTGCGCTGGCCGATTACCTTACCCTCCAAAACCGCAAAAGCACCCTGCGCGCCAAGGAACGGGAGGTCATCAACCTCGTTGTGAGCCAAGTAAACGAATGCCTTTACTGCCTGAGTGCCCACACTGCTTTGGGCAAGATGAATGGCTTCACAGACGAGCAAATCCTCGAAATCCGCAGCGGGGAGGTAAGTTTTGACGCCAAATTGGATGCGCTTGCCAAATTCGTGAAAGATGCTACGATCAAGCGGGGCAAACCCTCTGCCGAAGTGGTCGAAAACCTCTTTGCCGTAGGCTACAACAAAGCCAACCTGGTGGATATCCTTATCGTCATTGGCGACAAAATCATCTCCAACTTCCTACACGGAGTGACCCAAATCCCGATTGACTTCCCAGTAGCGCAGCCTTTGGAAGAAGTGTACTCCTGATTTCATTTTTTAAAAAGGCGGCTCCCGGTTTGGGTACCGCTTTTTTGCTTTTTGGGAAAAATTGGTAAACATTTATGAAAAATTGGTAAGCGGCTAGAATACTTTTGGAGGTAGTTTTGTACCACCTAAACCAAGTCTAGTGACTCCAAGTTAATGCTTGATACTGCCAAATTCATCACTCATCATTCACCACTCATCACTATTTTTCCATGTCAACCAAAATCAACATCAAGAGCCTGCCCATAGGATACCAGTCCATCATCTCCAACGGTCGACACTCCATCGTAGGCGACGAACCGCTCACGAGCAAGGGCACCGATCAGGGCTTTTCGCCTGAAGACCTCCTTCTTTCTGCGCTGGCTTCCTGCAAAGTGGCGACCGTGCGTTTTATCGCCCGCAAAAAAGGCTGGACGGTACGGGACGTGGACGCAAAATTGGAAATGTCTGTGAAGCGCAACCCCGACCGCAGCCTCGCCACCACGGTAACGGTGCAAATGGAAATTGAGGGCGACCTGAGTGCCGAACAACGCGCCGAACTGCTGCATGAAGCCGATAATTGCTACGTCCACCGCATGATAAAGGGTGAGTGGACAATTGAAAATGCTGTACCTTTCGGAGAAACAGTAGAAGCCTGATGCGCTATGAATACCACGACCCAGCTTCTGGCGGGCAGCTCCTGATGACGAGCGACGAACCTGATTTTGCCCGTTACTTTTTTAGGGAGCGCAACAAGCTGTTCAATGCCCTCGTCTGGAACCGGGGCGAGGCACAATCGCTGACCATTGACGAGCTGCGCTTCGAGGTACCTGCCAATGCTTTTTTTGCGCTCAACGTCAGTCATTCCTTCCGCTTGGAACGGTCGGAGGATGCGGTGATTTGGCAGTTTAATAGGGAGTTTTATTGCATCGTCACGCATGATGCGGAGGTGTCATGTTCCGGGCTGCTCTTCTACGGATGGCGGGAGGGCGAGCCGATTTTTTTGAATGAAAAAGATATCCGGAGCTTCGGGCTGCTGGTGGAGGTTTTTAAAGAAGAATTTCAAAACCAGGACAATATTCAGGGAGAAATGCTGAGGGTCTTGCTGAAAAGACTCATCATCAAACTGACCCGTCTGGTAAAAACACAAGCCCACGCCGACGTTCTTTCCGTTAACGAACTGGACACCGTTCGTCAGTTCAATATGTTGGTAGAAAACCATTACAAGCGCCTTCACCAGGTGCAGGAATACGCTAACCTGATGTTCAAGTCGCCCAAAACCCTGAGCAACCTTTTTACAAAGTACAGCGAGAAAACACCCTTGCAAGTCATCAGTGAGCGCATCTTCCTCGAAAGCAAGCGACTGCTGCTCTACACCGACAAGCCCGCCGGGGAAATCGGCTACGAACTGGGCTTCGGTGAGGCGGCGCATTGTAGTCGTTTTTTCAAAAAAATGGCGGGGGAAAGTCCGTCGGAGTTTAAGCGGTCATTGGTGGCTGGGAAAAAAGGTCAACAATGACAGTCAAAAAATTTGAGATTTAGAAACACATCCATAAACTCCATTCGGACTTTGTCATTCTCCTAAAATCGGATACTTAAACGTCGAATTCAACTTCACCCTTTTCCCCGTACTCGCCGACTTCCGTGCCGCCTCAATTACCTCCAACACATGTAAGGCGTGTTCCGCCTGGATGCGCGGCTCTCCACTTGCGCCTGCCATGTACTCGGAGATGACGGTGGCCCCCATTTGCCAGACATAAGCGCCCGGATCGGGCACATGACGCACCGTTTTTTCGTTTTCCAAAGTCGCCATGTCTACTCCAAAAGGTGCCCAATCGTAGCCAATCAAGTTCATGTTGCCACCGCTGCCCCAGATGGAGATGGTCGGTTTTTCCTGCCCTTTGCCTTCGTGGCCATAAGGATCAAAGTAGTTAAAACCACACTGTACACTGGAAATGACGCCTTTGCCGTGATCCATCAGCACTACGGCATTGTCTTCGGCTACTACGTCAATTTCTCCTTTGTTGTCCGTCTTGCGTTTGGGAGTTACGATGCTGGTCATGGCGGTGATGTACTTGGCTGGGCCCAACAAACCCGTCAAAGTAGCCAGGTTGTATACGCCCAAATCGGGCAAACTGCCACCGCCTTTTTCATAAAAAAACGCCGACCAGGTAGGCCCCAAATGCCCGTAATGCGCGTGTGCAGCGGCGATACGCCCCAGTTTTCCAGCCTGGATTTGTTGGGCCATGAAAGCAAATTGAGGACTATTGACCACCGCCGGGGCACCCCAAATGCGCAAATTTTTAGATTTGGCCAAGTCAAGCAAGGCTTTCCCTTCGGCGTAAGTATTGGCCATCGGTTTTTCACTCCACACGTTGCGGTCAGCCAGTAGGGCCTGTTTGTTGAGCCGACCGTGTTCCTGCATGTCGGTAAGGTTGAGCAGGAGGTCGAAGGGTTCGCCCGCCAGCAATTGGTCGATGTGTGGGTACCAATGTTTGATGCCGTATTGTTCGGCAGTTTTTTGCGCCCGTTCGGGAATGATGTCGCAGGTGCTGACCAATTCAACGTGGTGCGATTTGGAGATATGGGGCAGGTATTGGGTGGAGACGCTCCCGCAACCAATCACACTGACGCGTACTTTTTTGACAGGCAGCGGGCTGCTGGCTTGCAAAAGGCTGGGTGCAACGACACTGGCCGCACCCACTATCGCGGTTTGTTCGATGAACTGGCGACGGGATAATTTTTTAGGCTTGCTCATGATGCAGATGTTGATGGACTGAGAGGTTATTACTCCACGACAATACCATATTTCCCCAAAAGCCCGATTACATTCTGTCGGGAAAATTTGGCTTTCTTGATGCGGTTAAAACTGGGATCAATGGAGAAATTATGGGCAGTACGCAAGTCAGCCCCTTCCAAAATACTGTCTTCAAAAACAGCAGCATTCAGGTCGCTGTTGTCAAAAATGGCGTTGCTCAAGTCGACCTCTACAAAATCCACGCCTTCCAATTTGCAGTTCTTAAATACCGTGCCGGGAATTTTTAACTGATAAAATGCGCTGTAATTCAAGCTGCAATCTGTAAAAGTGAAGGACAATAAAAAGGGGTTGCAATAATCAAAATGTAAACCCAGCAATTTGCAGGCCTGAAACTCCACTTCACGAAAAGTACATTGATTCAACTTGGCCATGCTGAAATCACAATCGACAAAAGTGCATTGTACAAAGGTAAATTTGGACAAATCCACTTTGGCAAATACACATTGGGAGAAGGTACAAGCTTCGTATTCGCCTAGTAATAAGGTCGTTTCGCTGAAATTTTCACCGGTAAATTCGATCTTGTGTTGGTAAGTCTCATCCATAAGTTGCTAGTCTAGTCCTAATAGGTCAAGATACAAATCCATCATTTCTTCGGTCACCACTTCACCTCTGAAGTTTTGGGCGTATTCGAGCCCGGTTTTGATCATGTTGTGGCGAAAAGCATCGTCACTCAAAATGCGTTCGATGCCCGTGGCGATTTCCGCAGGTTCTTCGGGATCAACCAACCAGGAAGCTGGCCCTGCTGCCTCGGGCAAGGAAGACACTTTGGAGCTGATCACCGGCGTGCGGCTGAACAAAGCCTCGATCACCGGAATGCCAAAGCCTTCCCAACGCGAAGGGTACAGGAAAATCCGGGCCTTTTGGAAAATGGACGGCAAGTCATCATTGCTGACCTGAGTGAAAATGACCCACTCGCTCAACCCCGCTTTTTGCAGAAATTCCAGCACCTGAGTCTTGTATTCTTTGCCCTCGCCAATGACGACGAGCGGTATACGCATACTCTGCGGCAATTGGGCCATGGCTTGGACAATGCCCAGCAGGTTTTTGCGCTCAGAGATGGTGCCCACGTAGAGCATAAACTCGGCGGGGAGCTGGTATCTGGCCAGAATGGGCTCTATCAACTTAGGCGACTTTTCCTGCATGAAACGCTCGTCGCAAGACTGGTAAATCACCTTGATTTTTTCGGGTGGGATGTCGTAAAAATGCACAATGTCTGCCTTGGTGCTTTCGCTGATCGCCACAATGGCATCGGCTTGTTGGCAGGCGTAATTGAATTTGAAGTCATACACCTGGCGGTCAAAAAAGGGGTAATAATCCGGCCGGTGTTTGAACACCAGATCGTGAATGGTCACTACCGATTTGATGCGGGTGCTGTTGATGCCCAGCGGCAGTTCATTGCTCAGGCCGTGGTACAACTGGATTTTGTGGCGCTTCAGCGCGTAACGGATGCTGTAGCTGCGCCACAACATGCGCTGGTATGGCGAAGGGCTGTACGGTGTAAAGGAGGCACTGCTGGTAAAAAACTTGGTGTCGGCCTTGCGCTCAATACGGGGAGAAAAGAGGAAATAAGCGTGGTCGGGGTAGTAATAGGATAGGTTTTTCAACAAGGTACGGCTGTAATTGCCTAAACCGGTGAAGTTGTTAAAAAGCCGTTTGGCATCGTAGCCGAAGCGCAGCATGTAATGGGTTATTGGTTATGACCCATGAAGATAGGGGGTTTGGAGGGGATTTGGGAGGATTCGGGGGAAATTATTTATGGTGTCTAGAAATGAACCCAGTTTGTTGACCCGAACAACCCCCAACCACGGCAGTGGTTGAATCTTGCATAGCCGCGGTCGTCCGCGGGTTTTAGAGGTGGGTGAGGGTTTTAACAACCGCGGCAGCGGTTGAACTGATCAGCGCAGAAATTCAACCGCTGCCGTGGTTGTAGACGCCTGGCGTTCGTTGGTGTCCGCAGATGAACGCGGCTATGCAAGATTGAATCGCTGCCGCGATTCTGGGGTGACACAAAAGTTGATTCGTTTTTGGGGTAAAAAGTGTATTTTTGTATGAAACAGCATCAAATTATCTCTATGTTCCGTATAAGCGAACTTAAAATATACAACATTGGCTCATTTGGCCGTCTAACCTTAGAGTTCAAGAGACCCAAGGAGTTAAAAAATAAGGCCGAAATTCACATACTAACAGGGGAAAACGGAACTGGGAAAACTACTATTTTGGAGATAATGGCAGCACTCATACAGCCCGATAATTTCAAGAATATTGCTCCTAAGCGTCGATCTACCAAAGAATACAGTCTAAGTTTAGTCCTAAACAAGGAAACTATTGAAATAGCTGAACATCCTTTAAACTTGCACAAAACACTAGGAAAAACAAGTCCATTGGTAACTAACCGGTACTGGAAACCTTATGACAATCCAAATCTTCCTTTTAGTATAGCCTTTTTTGCTTATTCTGGTCATCGTCGTTTTGAACATAAAAAGATTGATGGTGTGAAAGAAATTGAAGCCCATCCATTTGAACATGCCTTAGATTTTCAACAATCAATTCAATCAGAAAATATCCTGCAATGGATTGTAAATAATAAATCAAAAAGCGCACTAGCTCAGGTAGATGGAAACATAGCTGAAGCAGATCAATTTCGCTTCAATATTGATAAGTTAGAAACTACCGTTTCTGAAATTATCCAGAAGCAGATCAAGCTTAGTATAGAAAGGAATCCGTTCAAAGTAATTATAATAGTAGGAGGAGAGAAGCTAGAATTCAACCAACTACCAGACGGTCTCAAAAGTATCATTTCCTGGATTGCTGACCTTCTCATGCGTATGGATCGCGTAAAATGGGAAAACGACACCCCCGTTTTCGAGCGCAACTTTATCCTTTTTCTCGATGAAATAGAAGTACACATGCATCCCGTATGGCAGCGCAAAATTCTGCCTGTGGTGCAGAAACTTTTCCCGAATGCACAAATTTTCATCAGTACCCACTCCCCCTTTGTGGTAGGCTCTGTGGATGGAGCCTGTATACATAAATTAGTGAAACCGAATGGAGATAGTAAGTTGGCGGAGGGCTATCCGATCTTGTCCGAAGATGAAAAATCCTATGAATATTGGTTAGAAGAAGTTTTTGGCATCCATGAAAAATATGGGCTAGTTGCGCAAGACAAATATGAACGCCGCAGGGAATTGATTCGAAGACAAGAACTTACGCCTTCCGAGCAAGATGAGCTCAAACAATTAGACGAACAATTTGGAACCCTATTGCCAGAAGATAGCTCTCTTGGCCAAAGAATTGTGGAGCATCTGAAAAAGTTGAAAAATGAAAAAGCTGCATCGTAAAAATTATGATCAAGATAGATAAATCACATGCCACAGTTCCGCTTATTTTGGATAGAACCAATTCAAAAAGTAAAGGAACATTAGCTACTCAAGTTTTGGAAACTGAATATGATGCAGGGAAACGAACCTTTGAATTCGACTCAAACATTTATGGACACACTGATGTAAAACAAGCACTTATTCAACTTCAACATGGGAAATGTTGTTTTTGCGAATCTTTTGTGAGGCATATCGCACATGGAGATGTAGAGCATTTCCGTCCCAAAGGAGGGTATCAGGATAGTACTAGCACTACTCTACTTCGCCCAGGTTACTATTGGTTGGCCTATGATTTTGAAAATTTATTTTTGTCTTGTCAAGTTTGTAATCAGACCTACAAACGCAATTTTTTCCCTTTAGCTGACGACGCAAAAAGGGTTAAGTCCCACCACAATCACGCTGATTTGCATTTAGAAGAACCTTTAATTGTCGATCCGACTAAAGACACCCCAGAAGACCATATTTATTTCGATCAGGAAATCCCAAAAGGTATAGACGACAAAGGAACTTTAACCATAGAAAGGCTAGGCTTAGACAGAGATGAACTGAATGAGTACCGATTTAGTTGGTTGAAAAACCTTCAAGACATTGCCAGACATGCGGCTCAAGGAGATATGATATCGTTGGAACTTCTAAGTGAAGCCGCTCAAAACAAAAGTGTTTTTTCTTTAATGGTGCGCAGCAATTTTCCTTTTTTGCAAGGCATTTGAGCTGATCACCTAATCCTCCCCGTACTTTTCCCTTCCAACCATCCCTCCTGTCCATTCGCCAAACGCACCTTATCCCAACTCCCGATTTTGTCCAAATAGCCCACTTTGGTGCCTTCGTGCAAGGTTCGAATTGCCGGACTAGCTTGCTCTGGCCCAATGCG
This sequence comes from Haliscomenobacter sp., assembly GCF_041740695.1. Classification (GTDB taxonomy): domain Bacteria; phylum Bacteroidota; class Bacteroidia; order Chitinophagales; family Saprospiraceae; genus Haliscomenobacter. The sequence continues at coordinate 15,461 of NZ_JBGSLK010000100.1, forward strand.
CAGGGTCGCTTCTTTGCTCAAAATCACTCCGCTGGGGTTTTGATGATCATGCCAATAACTCAAGGCAGCGGCCAGCATCACAAAAAAAGCTAGGGCCAATACTCCCCTTGCTACCCAAGGCATCCAGGGGGCAGTCGGTTTGCGGCGGATGTACCAAAACAAACCCATACCCAACCAGATCAGTACACCAAACGTGATCGCCCAAGCATTGGGGCTCATGATCCATTGGGGTTGCAGAAACCAGTCCCACCATTCGGGGGCTGCGCTGTGGTCAATTTGGTCGGTGAGTTCGCTGCGCACCTGTTCGAGGTTGGCGAGGGTGGCTTCGTCAGTGGGTCTCAGGCTGAGGGCTTTTTCGTAGTAGAGTACGGCTTTGCCGAGTTTTCCGGCCCGAAAACAGGCGTTGCCCAGGTTGTAACACAAATCGGCGTCGTGGTAACCTCCCTGGATTAGTTTTTCATAGGCAGTTACGGCATCGGCATAGCGGCTTTGCTGGTAGGCTTGCTGGGCTTGTTGGGCAATTTGGATGGGCGTTTGGGCAAAAGTAAAGCCTAAACAAGTCAGCGTAAAGAAAATTATAATAGTCAATCTATTTTTCATCATCGTTGTTGATCTTGATGCGGTTAGCGGGGCCGATGCGGTTTTGCGGCGTAAGTACCACAAATATGTCTTCACGTTTGCGCGGGCGAGAATCTACTTCCCAACGGAAACCCTTCAAACGCAAAGTACGGTGATTGGTAGTCCCCATCGGGCTAAGCACCGATTTGGGATCGGTGATGAAGGTGATTTTTTCCACCGCATTTTGCGCACCAAAGCGAATCACCATTTCACTACACTCCGTTTTGTTTACCCCCACATAAGCCTCAGAATCGTCTTTGGCGTAATAAACGACCTCAGCATTGCCAAAGGCATCCATTCGTTTGAGGTTGCTTTCCACAAAATAGGAAACCACGTTTCGAGCCTTGATCTGGTTAAAATAAGTCCCGTCCGAGATGACTACAATGAAGGAGTTACTCCTCATGATGATTTTATCAATCTTTTTGTTCTTCATGGTGAGGTAAATCGTATCAGCGGTAAATTGGCTGGTGTCCGACCACACAATTGGATTTCCGTAGAGGGCAAACAAAGAATCGCGAGTGGAATACACCATCGAGTCACACACCGCTTGGAAGTCCTTTTTGTAAATCCGGGCATTGTGGTAAGCGTGTAAAATGCGGCTGGTGTCGGTTTGCATGGTATCTTTTTGCACCACAGCCAGGGAGTCGTTTTTCCCAACCGACAAAGTATCCTTCGACTTGCTCGGCAAACTATCTGCCTTTATCGCCAGGAGGGTATCTGCGGATAAAAACAGCGAATCCCCCTCTACAATCGTGATGAGTTCCGGTCGCCCCCTCGAACCACCTGACGCTTTGAGGTACCCATTTTTTTTACCATAATCGGCTCGCATTGCATTGATGGAGAGATCCGCAGCAGTGTCCCGCCACATCACATTCCCGGTGGCGACCCCAAGACCAATAGCATCATCAAAACCCATTTGGTCGGCTTCCATCAAGTTAGGTGGGTCGCTGACGTAGGTGCGGCCCAGGGTTTTGAAGGTGCCTTTTTTGCGGTTATAGCTGATGATTTCGGAATTGATGTCCTGTTCTTTTTCACGGTAGCGGGCGTTCCCCTTTAAAAAAGTGGTGTCTTGTAATTCGTCATACCGGATCAGGTCGCCAATGGCCAGGCGGGTTGAGTCTTCCACTCGAGCGTTGCCGCGCAGGGAGTAGATCTTGAGGTTGTCGTCGTAGGTGATGGTATCGGCCTCGGCTTGTTGGTCTTTTTTGACGTACTGGGCATTGCCGGAAAACTCGGCGCGGTTGTTGAGCGTGTCATAAAAGCCATCTTCACAATACACTTGGCTGCTGTCGTTGGTGATGACGGTTGGTCCCAGGAAATCGACTATCTTGGATTCGGTGTTGTAGTTGAGGGAGTCTGCTTTGAGGCTAAAGCGAGGCCCAACTGCAGTTACATTTTCCCGAAAATGCACTTCTTTGGACGCCACGTAGTAATACCCCACCTTACTTTTTAAAGAGAGTGAATCACTGACCATCGTAGCGTTGTTGGTGTAATAGGCTACGCGGGTATCGGTGCGGTAGTCGAGGCGACGGGTATAGAGTTTGCGGTTGCCATTGACCAGGATAACTCGCCCCAAGAGGTTAGCAATTTTGGATTCGCCGTCGTATTGGGCTTCATCGGCAAAAATTTTCAGCGAGTCGCCTTGCTGGATCACTACCTTTCCATAGGCATAAACCTGGGTTTCGTTTTCCACCGTGGCTGAATCGCAGTACATGTAAACGCTGTCTTGCTTCAGCTCTACTTTGCCTTTCAGGCGATTGATGGTCGTTTCACCTCTGGTTTCGTATACGGATTTGTCGGAGTAAAGAATGATCACCCGACTACCTTCTCTGCTTGCGCCGGGGGGTTGTGCTTGTATATGGGCTATTCCGGTCAGCATCCACATCACTCCTAAAAGCCAAAACTGCCTATACATTTTTTTTACTTAGTAGTGGGGAAAAAATAAGTGTTCATTTTTCTTGAGCCAAAGGATTAGATAAGACACTTGAAATGAAACGTTTTCTTATCTAATCCTTTGGCAAAATGAACACTTATTTTGTTATCGCCCCTTAATGATTAATCAATCAGCAATTCTGCTGCCTCTTCTCCCACCAAAGTACCAATAACTCAGTCGATTGATGTTTTGTTGTAAGTCCATAAGCGTTTAAAGTTGTTGTGATCACAACAACTCTTTATCTTCCGCCGCAAATATCACTATTAAACTACAATATCCCTTAATCTACAGCTATGATTCAGCGAATTCAGAGCGTTTTCTTTCTGCTGGCCGGGGGGCTTTACCTCGGATTGTTTGGCGTACCTTTTGCCGAAACCAAACAGGCAGTGGCCCAATCGGCCTTTTTAAGTGATGCTGTTTATGGCGTCCAGGATCATGTGGCGCTGATGGCAGCCTTTGCCGTAGCAGGAGCCCTATCCATTGCAGCGATTTTTTTATTCAAAAATCGGGCGGTTCAAATGCGGCTGGCGGTGTTTTCTACCATTGCGGCCATTGTGGGCAGCATCCTTACTGTGGTGTTGTTCATGCAGGAAGGGCTGAATAAAAGTAAAGAAGCCATTAACGACGGCCTGGGCTTGTACATGACGATTGCGGCGCTGGTGTTTACGCTGCTGGCTTATCGCTTTGTGAATAAGGATGAGAAGCTGGTAAGGTCGGCGGATCGGTTGCGGTGATAAGAACAAAACTACATAGAGGGTTGATAACCAATCGGTCATCAACCCTTTTATTTACAAATCAAACACCCTATATTTAGGCATTCTCTTCAACCAGTACTGTCACGTCTGTAGCCAAGCAGTAAATTCCCGCACTACCTTGCAATAGACCATAACACAAGAAAAGCCCGGCAGTGGTCAGGCTTAAAACGGCCTTTACTGTTGGAGTGCCCTTGTCTAATTTAGTTGCGAAGGAACTTATCCGCGACAAAAAGTTACACAACTTGCTCGTTTCGTCAATAATGGCTAAACTACGAGTTGCGGAAGATTCATCTTCGGATAATTCATAGAAATGCCAGGCACTAGGTAGAATTGATACTCCTGCAAGGATAGCATCTACAGCTGACCCAACCAATACTGCCGTGGTTTTACTTTCCTCCGATTTAAGCTTTTTCGCTCCAATTCCAAAGCCGATTTTTGCTACAATGGTTAAGAAAACGCAGCCAATTCTGGTAAATTTCATAGGCTTGTTAACAATAGAAAGTGGTTGAGCAAAAAGGGCGGAAACGCCCATACTGGCCAAACTAATTAAACTATCGATGGTAACTGCACTGGTGAATACTCCTTTGTATTTAATAGAAAGGTTGTCTACTGCACTTAAGACAGCAGATATACTACCTGCAACACAGGAAACGAAATGTGAAACCACATAAAGGATTTGTTGGTCTGCTGGATCAAGGTCAATTAGCCCACCCAACTCAGGTTGGGTTGCCAACATCATCTGTTGAGGATTGGTATTAAAAGCAGCACGCAAGGCATTTACATCTTTCGCATTGATAATTTTGCTGCTAAAACCATCATCTTCAGAGAAAGGAGCTTCCCCTTTGACGACCTTATACATAATGGTTGCTGGCACAGCAGCTACCAAACAAACAATGTCCAACAAGGAGAAATTGATGCCTGCGCCAAAAATGTCTTCCAAAATATCGGATAAGACGGGAATCCAAATGGGTTGATCCAAAAGTTCTATAGCTGCTGTAGCTATAGATTTAAGTACTTCAATGACCATATCAATCAGCACTTCCGCAGAATTAAGAATGGTATCGGCAATGATGGCAGTCAGCGTTTTGATGATTTCTACCAAAGTCAGCGATTTATACTTGTCATCATCCAACAATTCTGACTTGATGCGAGCCACCATGTCTTTTAATGCATCCGATTCACTTTCAAAGGCAGTTTTGATTTCATTCAAAAGATCCTCGGCTAAATCGGTCACGGTGCCAATCACCCCTTGTTCTTGCCCATTGCTGACATTGGTAGTAAAATGGGATTGCAAGTACATATTGGGCGAAGTATACAAGCTGGAATAATCAGTGGTGGATTGTGCATAATTCATGGACTCATTCCCATTTTCCAGTTGGCTTGCCCAAGTATCAGGCGCTACGTCCGCCCAACTATCAATAGTTTGCACCAATTTTTGAATTTCCGCATCCACAAACGCCTTGATGTTATCCAATTGGTCGACCCCATAATTCAGGTTCAGCACCATGATGTTTTTAAATACATCCTTGGTGCGCATGAAATCATCCCAGGAGAAGAGGAATTTCAAAAATTCATACAAATCCTTCAATACCGTTTTGATGGCATTGAACACCAACACGATGGCGCTGATCACTTTATCAATACAATCAATGACAAAACGATAGGCAATGCCCTCGATGGTCACGATGAAATGCCAGGCATCTTCAACCGCAGCGATCATGTAATCATATACTTCCGTAGCAGTATCCACAATCCAATTGACAAAATCGCCTGCAGCAACCAAAATGGTTTGGGATAAATCGACCAAACCGGAATCCAACTGTAGCGTTGGGGTCACTCGGCTTAAGCCTCCTGGTCGGACCGAAAACATCATGATGTTTTCGACAGGAATTGCGGCCAAGGTAGCTGCACTGGGAGTGGCAGTCGAGGCCACCGAACCATCCGCTGGCAAAGTAGTTGAGATGGAACTCAATTGATTGATGGAATCTACGACGGCCTGTTTGTCATCGTCTGAGGCGTTTGGATCTACCAGCGGTTTGGAAGGAGTAGTAGCGGTCCCCGATTGGATTTGTGCACTATTCAGCGCATCAACGGTGTTCAAGGTGGCAATTTGCTGCGTAGGCCCATTCATGGGATTAATGCTGATGTAGGTGCCATCTGCCTGATAAACTTTGTAAGCATTACCCGAAAGGTTATCGGCCATGTCAACAATGGTAATGCTCCCAGCCGGATTGGTATTGACTGGAATCGGCGTTTTATCCAGCACATAATACCGATTGTTGAGGTACACACTGCAACGATAAACCGAGGCTAGCGGAACCGTATAATTGGGTACTGGATTGTTGTTTTCATCCAACACCTGAATTAAGGTAGTATAAGAACTGATTTTAGTCGCTTTGACTGACGGATCTAGCGGTGGAAGTTTGATGGGCTGAAAATTCCAGATCGTGGTTTCGGGTGTTTGAGTTGCCTTTTGGAGTAAATTGTTGCCCACGTGTGCAAAAAAAGTATTGCCATCATTCACCCGATTGACGTAAGGGGCCACTTGTTCCACTCCAGAAAGCAGAATCAAAGGATAAGACCAAGCCGTACTGTCCTGGACATTGGCTTTGGGGCAAGAAGTATAAAAAATCTGCTCTGCACGGTTAAGGCCCCATACAATTACTGCATCAGAACTGGTACTGGCAAAGAGATTGACTACATCGTTAAACAGTAGGTTCTGAAAAACCGGCTTTGAGGTCGCCCCATCGTACTGATTATCCGCTGAAAAATAATGCAAGGCACCAGCTCCAGCCATAAAAACATCGGTACATCCATTAAGGCTTGCTGAAGCAGTGACCGCAAAAGCAGTGACATTGACAGGCACCGTCAAACGACTGGGGGCTGCGGGTGCATTCGGATTGTGCCGGTCATATACATTGAACAAAGGTGCATAAATCAACTCGTTGGTACTGCCAATGGTACCAAAAGTGTAAATGCCATCAATACCCTCCTGGTATTTTCGACCTACTGCACTGCTGATCGAACCTGCCGTTAAATCAGCTGACACATCGTGGGGATTCCAGAATTGGCCGGACGTTACCGTTTTGGCAAGGTCGATGTAATACCTAAAAATGATGTTGCTTCCATCACCGGGGTTTCTCAACACATCCACAACCGGGTATTCGGCAGGGGTATTGGTACTTGCCTCTGCCAGGTAGATGTCTTCAATAGCCAAAACAGGCATGGAATGGGTGGCGTCGTCAAAAGGAATCGCAGTCCAGTGGATGCCACTCGTCCAATCCAATTGACTGTCCGAATTGCCTAAAGAAAGATACAAATAATCATTGCCATTGACGGTCACGGCCAGCGCAATGTCAATTTTGCCATTGGTGATATTTTGGGCAACAGCAAAGGTTTTGGCTACAATTGTGGCATTGCCATAATATTGACTTAAAGTTGAACTTTGATCAACTTGTTCCCACCCTGTTTGGCTATCGCTTTTTTCCTGAATCAGGTAAAAAACCTGATCTGTACCAATGGAGAATAAAAGAGAGTGACCGTCCTGGGTTTGTAAGGATTGGAACAAAGACTGAGGAGAAATCAACTCCGATTGCAGATAGTTATCCATCAATTCTGATGAATAAGTCATTTTTACACTCATGACTATAAAATTTTAACCGTAATAAAAATGGTTTGTAAGGCAGCTCCTGGATCAGGTAGGATCAACGTAGGTGACGTGTGCAACCAAATCGAGGTAATCTGAAAATTTGATATCCTTGAACGAGAAGGTTTGGCCTCCTGGATACACCCAGACATTAGAGCCATTGAGCATGTTTAGAATATCATTGCTGTAGCCGGATAGATAGTCCTGCAAAGAGCTAAAGTAGTCGTCAAAATCGCTGACATTATCATTTACTTGACCCAAGGTGGATATTTCAGACCAAGTATCGGCATCCAGGGTAGTACCATTATTGACCATCGTAGGGGGATTGGGGTTGATGGTTACCACCAGTTTACCATGTGTATCAACGGCTAATACATAGATGGTGGTAATGGTGTAATTGGCAGCATATCCGGTGGTATGGCCCCCTTCAAAATCGTAATCAATCCAGGCATCAACAGAAGTGACGTTGCGAATGGTATTGTTTTCAAAATAAACATTCGAACTGGCATCTGTACGAATGGTTAAACTCCCCCAGGTTAGGCCATGGCGATCGCCAGCCGAGGCAGATCTAGAATAGCTGAAACTCAAGACATGGTTGGTGCCATCATTAACTGTCGTAAAATTGTGAGCGCTCGTATCACTATAGTAGCCATAATGGTATTTGGCATTCAACCACCCTGCATCAAAATCTACCGTTGGAATCAAACATATTTTATACAATTCAGCACTAAAGCAATGATTGATGAAAGAGACAAAATCGGCCTTCCGCACTACACTGGTACCGTTAAAATCGGATGTTTCAGCAGTCTCTACCCAGTTCCAGGTAAAAACCTTAGGTGCGGGCAGGTGATTGTTATTGGACATCACCAGGTAGTTCAAGGTATAGTCGTAAGTTTCATCAACTGGCTTCCCGTTCTCATCGTATAGTGGCGAAATAATGAAGCTTAGATCAGTAGGAATAAGCGAAGGGCTACTGGTGTTGGGAGATTGAGGCACTACAGTATAGCCCAACAAATCTCCACCTTGTGCTTGCACTTGTTTGAAATAGGAATTGGTAAAGACCTCGGTTAGATAAATGTAAGCGGTGCTAGTCGAGGGCAAACCAACTACCGTAGGGGCTGATTCGAGTCCAGCATTGTTGAGGTCCAGATACAATTGTTGAACACTAAACATGGAATCAGGATTCAGGTTTTTGACCTGTGATTGCACACTAGCAGGCAGGCTATTGAATGCCGCCGTAGAATCATCCGTATTGAGGTCCAAATTTACGATGAAAGAAAAAACCCAGGGCGCTGGTTGATCAGCTTGCGACATGTTGGTCCAGGTAAGTACGCCCCGATTTTCCTCAGTGTTCAGGATTTGAAAGTTTTTAAAATACAGGTTGTACGTCACCATTACTGTTCCTTTATCGAATACCACTACATCTGGTAAGGAGAACAAGGAAAAACCTTCGGGGGTACCCATTGAAGCCTTAAAGGCAAAAGAAAAACCTCCCTCTCCGTATACTGTTGTGGCTGCTGTCTTCTGCGCAGGGGTTTGCTGCGCAGAATTGGGAATTGAAAAAAGATCCATCCCTGCGAGCGCAACCAGTGCGTCATAATCACCTGGAATATTTTCAGGAATGTCCCCCGGATTGTTGGGATCATAATCGGGGTTATAAACATAACAGCTGATAAATTCCTGCCCCTCATACTTGCTCAAGTATTGCAAAAGGGTGGTATTGATGGCATCCTGGGTGACCGATACGACCATGTCGTAGGCATAATCTGACAATGACAGATTAGACTGCATAGCACTCATAATGATAAGGTTTTAAGAATGAAGAATAAAATTATTTGTGTGCGGGGAGAATGGATATGACTTGTTGGTTGATCGTTTAAACGTAATGCAAAGTAAGTGCTAAAGACAAACCATATTAAGCGCAGAAATGCGCCATTTGAGAATTAGGTATTTTCACCAATCTTACCAGGTATTTTTACCTGATTTATCCTGGAGGGCTTGTTCTTACCTTAAATAGTGAATACATTTGATGCGTTATTGATCGAAAACACCTCAAATTCATCCACAATGCGCTATTTTATTTTTACTTCCTTGTTCCTGTTTGGTTTCGCTTTATTAGAGATGGGCTGTAACAATTCAGCGTCTGAACAAACTTCAACCGAGACTGAAACTGGTGACACCCTTTGTGCTGCTGATTTCGTAACAGTGCCGGACTCCCTTGCCCAATCCGATTCTGCCAAATATGCAGCCTTCATCAATGCCGTTAATATTCCAAATGGCTACAACATCAGCAATGCCAGAGTTACTCATTTTATCATCCCAGTTAGCAACATCGATACCTTAATCAAGTGGAAGGACGAGGGGAAAATTTTACCCAACGTTAATGGCGATGATTCCACCTGGGTGATGCTGGCCCTGGAAACTGATCCAAAAACCAGCTTGCAAACCATTACCCCTTATTTTGCTTGCTTTAGTAGTTTGGGCAATGGCAAAAAGGGACCAGTCGTGTACTATAGTTTGCTAAATCCCAGTAAAGTTTTACCCATCAAAGCAAATGCCGCTCAGTCCAATATGCTGGCGATGCAAAAATACATCGATGCTATGCCCAAAGGCACCTTGTTTTACCCTTATGGCTTTCAATTGCCCTGGAACGATTTGGTGGGTTTGTCTTGTAGCCTGCAAGGTGATCAGCCCAACAACAACCTGAATGGTGTGTTGGTCATCAAGGACAACAAAGAGGTCGATTATTACTTACACTCTTTTTATGCGCGGAAGTTTACCAAGCTGAGCAAGAAGCGGCCAGATGATGATGGAGATGGGGAGTATTTTGATTTTACGAGTCCTTGTCCAACCTCTTGTATACCTTAGTTAACCTCTGCTTTCGACTCACGAACACTGAAACAATATTGAAACCATGAAATCGTGGCAATTATTGATTACCAATTCATCAGAAATAATGTTGTTGATTAACATTGTGTTATCGATGATTTATTTCTGGAAAAATTGGCCTATCCTACGGTATTTCTGTGGTCTCTTATTTTTCAGCCTGATTATTCAAGCCATAGCTAAAGTGATGTGGTTGCAAAAAATGAACAATCTTTCACTATTACACTTATATACCTTGGGAGAGTTCGTGTTGATGAGTCTCTTTTATACTCAAATTTTTGATAAAAACTCAATTTGGAAGAAATACCTTGGGTGGTTGATAGGCTCGGTAGTTGTATTAATCATCGCTAATTCTATTTATTTACAACCGATTACCGTTTTTAACACCTACTCCAAAACCTTAACCCAAGTCATTTATATTGCTTATGCTGTAGTTTATTTTTGGCAAGCGACGAATAACCAGCCTAGCCCTTATCATAGTGTCCTAAAAACGATCAATTCTGCCATCTTGCTGTATTACACCGGAAGTTTATTTATCTTTATGTTTGGTAATGTGTTCTTTAAACTTGATGACTTTCACAAGATTTTTTGGGTTGCGAACGCCTTACTTTACTTGATTTTTCAACTCCTGGTGTTCACTGCAATATGGCAATTTCGGCAAACGAAATCTACTTACTCATGACGATTGGCATACTCATTATGCTCAGTCTGGCTCTAGCTTTTATTGTTTTTTTTAACCGGTCTCAACGCAAAATACTAGCGGAACAAATGCGTGTACAGCAGCTTAAACTGGAACACCAGGAAAACCTGTTGTACAACAACATCAAGACTCAGGAAGAAGAACGAAAGCGCATCGCAAAGGACCTACACGACGAGGTAGGCTCCAAGCTCAACGTCATTCACCTGAACTTGCATCGGCTGAAAAAAAATGCGGCGGCTTCGCCGGTTTTGGAAGAAACCGTCAGCGACATTTTCGGCGTCATCAACGATACCATCGATACGACGCGGCGCATTTCGCACGACCTTTTGCCACCCACTTTGGAGAATTTTGGGCTGGCGGATGCCATCAAAGAATTGTGTGACAGTTATCAACGCACTTCCGCCTTAAATTTACAGTTTGACCATGTGCAAAGCGAAGATCGGCCAATTGAAAAAATGGTCGAACTCAACTTGTTCCGCATCATTCAGGAATTGATCAGCAATTCGATCAAACACGGCCAGGCCTCCCAAATCAACATCCGCTTGTTGGCCAACAACAAAGAATTGCGCCTGGAATACCAGGACAATGGCCAGGGTTTTGACCCCAATCAAATGAACAAAAAAACGGGTCTGGGCATGCAAAACATCGAAAGTCGACTCCAAATGATCCAGGCCCAACATAGTTTGGACAGCCAGCCAGGAGCTGGTTTTTCCCTCAGCATCAAATATCCATACCCCAATGATTCACCTAGCCTTAGCCGATGATGAAGCCTTGTTTCGCAAGGGCATGAAATTGCTGTTGGAAGATTACGAAGGCCTCAGTGTCATACTCGAAGCGCAGGATGGTGAACAGCTTCTGCAACAATTGCGTCAGGCCTCTACCCTACCGGACGTCCTTTTGCTGGATATGAAAATGCCTAATCTCAATGGGGTAGACACGGCCAAAGCCTTGCTAGAAAATTTTCCCAACATCAAAATCATCGTGCTCTCCACCTATTTTAGCAAAGCCTTCATCGTCAACATGATCGAGTTGGGTGCCGGGGCTTATTTGCCCAAAAATGCTACTCCGGACGAAGTAGTGGCCACCATTCGGGAGGTGTACAACAATGGCTTCAGTTACAATCAGGCGGTATTGGAAGTCATCCGGGACAACATGTTGCAAAAGAGCAAACCCAAAATGCCCCTGTCTTTTGGGGTCGACATCACCAGTCGGGAAAAGGAAATACTCCAACTCATTTGTGAAGAATACACCACGGGCGAGATTGCCGAAAAACTCTTCATCAGCCCCCGTACCGTGGATGGACACCGGAATAATTTATTGGAAAAATTGGGTTGTAAAAATGTGGCGGGGTTGGTGGTGTACGCCATTCAGCACCAGTTGGTGAAGATTAATCCGGAGACGTTTTGGTTTAAGAAAAGGTGAAAAGGTGAAAATAGGCGGAAGAAGCTGAATACAAACGCTGCGAAAGCATTCAGGGCATGCGCAGAGTTTGAAAGAATGACGAATTTTTCGAATGACGAGTGACGAATACCCGGCACTTCGGCTACGCTCCGTGACCGGGTATTCGTCACTCGTCATTCGAAAAATTCGTCATTCCTCTTTACTGCTTAATCAATTTCTGCGCCCCAACTACCTTGCCTTTGGCATTGCGCAGCGTGAGGTAGTAAAAACCTGGAGTAAATTGTTGGGTTGACAGCACTTGGCTGTTTTGCCCAAGCCCCAACTCCAGGGATTGTTGGGATACTACCGTGCCCAATTCATTTTGTACCACCAGAATGTATTGGCCAGCTTCAGTGGTAGTGCAGATTACGGTAGTTTGGTTGGTGAAGGGGTTGGGTTGTACCCTAAGTTTTTGAATTGTTGCTGCTAATTCAAGTTGAGGCTCTAGCTTAAGTTCAGTTTGAAGTGCTTCCAGTTCAGGAATATTTTCTATTGCCAAAGTATCAGGAATGTAAGAAAGAAATACCCTCTGACTGGATTGGCCTGTAGTATCATAAAAAATATAATCTCCTAGGCGACGAGTCTCGGAAATATTTCCTGAAAACTCACCTGCGATATACATCGTATTATCCTTATTGTAGAAAAGCTGTGACAAACTTTCTTGGTCTTCCGTTCCAAAATCCCTAAGCCAATGGAAATTGCCATTCTTTTTGAATTTAATGATGGCGATATCTTCATTGCCGAAGCTAGTCAAAGTTGTATCGAAGATTTGGACTGAATCCCGATAAGTTATTCCCAAAGTCAATGTTTGCTGAGCGCCGTAACAAATTTTAGTCTTGGCATAGTTAAGTTTATCGGAAGGACAAGAAATTGCATCGATAAAACCTCCTTGTCCATTGAATCGCAGAAGATTAAGCTTTTGTCCAACAACCAAGGAAGGGGCATTATTTATCGTCGTGACTTCTCCACTTCCAAACAAAGCAACTGCTATTTCTTGTTTGTCTGCTGCAAAAGTAATTCCGGCAATTTTAAACCCAGAATGGCCAATTGTCTGATTCAGCAACTGGAAACCGTTGGAATATTCGTACTTACCAATAAACATGCTGTTCGAATCCAAGAGAGGAGTTTCTACTCCATTGACTAGCAAACTATTCCCTAGTGCCTGAGCAGCCAAAGTAATTGTGCCAGACTGGTTTTCAGAGAAAAAGAGTCCGCCCAAAGTATCTATGTTTTCAATGATTAAAACGTCTTCAATTTCCCCTTCAAGGCTTATTCTGCTTAAAAAGATACCTGCTTTTTGATAATCAGGAATGGAATCAAAGGCTTGACCCCCCAGAAACAAGCGGCCATAGTAATGTCCAGCAACAAACATAGAATTTTCTATTTTTGACAAATGGGTCACTTTTAGCAAACTGTCACTTACAATAGATAAAACAATCAATTGAGCTGTATCCTGAGAAGCAATCATAAATTCCTTGCTATTCGCTCCTTTCAAAACCGCAATGGTTTTATTTTCTCCCCAGTCTTCATGCAATAATTCAACATTTTTCATGTCTAAACTTTGCACCAAAGCAAGGTCATGACTGTAATTGTAATAACGGTTGATTTCATTCTCCTTAAACAACAATTTAGGAACCAAATGACCATTTGAACTTATTGTTGACAGGCTCAAAAAAGATTGGTCCGATACAGAATCGACCATAATTTTAAAGCGAGGATCAGCTACAGGAGCTTTTGATTCAGCGGTGAGTTCGGATAAATGGCTAACCGGAAACTGATCTTGTGGTCCAAACGGCACTGGCGGATTCAATAGCTCACCTAGCCCTTTTCCATCCCATATTTCAATGTTTTTTCCTCCAACTTTTCGTTTCTTTCCAAACAAAGGTTTGTAATCTTGTAGCCCACAGGAATAAACCCCCAGCAGCGTTTTTCCTGAAGGTGTAACTACAGCTCCTGCTTTAGCAAAATCAGGGTGAATGGCACAAGTTTGGGTACTTACCGAAGCTTTTCTAGGTTTTCCCTCACGGTCATCTAAAGACCATGGTAAAGCCAACATAATTTCGCCACACTTATTGTTTCCCTGAACTTCATTCAATGGGTTAGGCACGACAATACTTGCTTGCTCATCGCTGAGATGAACCAGTTTATAGCTATCTGTACATACCTCCACTTCGGGTATGCAGGCCAAGCGAGGATCTCGTGTAAATGCCTCCATCAAATGATTCCGATCCAAACCTCTAAATAAAGGCTCAATATGTGTTTTTAAGATTTTTTCCAATTGTGAGTCTTCAAATTGTGGCATACTCAAATACAATTGTTCGAGTTCAATCTGGTTTAAACTAAAATATGCATATGCTAGTTGAGGAAAAGATATTTTGATTTTTTCCCCTCCTGGCCCACAACAATTTCGGGTATCGGCCATATAATTAGGCGCCAACTCACAGGCATCGTAAATCTTTCCAAATGCGCCATGCAACCATGTACAATCAATGTATTCGCAGTCATCCTGGCAAAATATTTCACTTTCTCGCGCCAAAGACACCCCATTATCCTCACTAATTCGTTCCAAGGTTGTGGGGCAAAATTTTACAATATTACATCCTTTTAAGCCCTTAACGTTGTCAAGTTGCACCTCCAGTTTATCGTACGTCGCTCCGCTGGAAATAGCCATTCGACTTTTCAACATCCGCACATAAACGGCTGCCACCTGTCTTTCAGCACCAAAAGAAATAAGGTCAAAATCCCTCCTAAAACCATCGTAATCACAGTAGGTCGGAACCGCACAAAGTGGCGTAGTAGCGCTATTAAAATCAAGCTTTACAGGATACTCTTTGGTGAAATCGTGCTCATCTTCTTCACATTTAGCCTTGTACACACATACCGAAGGGTTGTCGTTTTCTTTCTTTAGTTTGACAAATTTCAAAGCAGACTCCTCTTCGGGTACAGTTACAAAAAAACTACTGCATCCATCTATCTCAATTTCATAAGAGCCCGCTTGTAAATTGTTTAGAAATTTTGGGTTGCCCGGAAGAAGCCGCTGCCCATTCACTTTAATGAGGATGGATTCCCATTTTGGGTCAAAAGTGATTGCCCCTCTATTGCCTACGGCACAAAAAGGATCGATTTTTTTTACAAAGGCTGAGATGGGGTCTCCATTAACTTGACAATCAATGATTTTTGTTACGATTTGCCCTCGTCGAATTCGTTCATTGATGCTGGCCTCATCTGGGCAAGAAGTGGTCACTTCTAGCGTAGCAGATAAAATGCCATTGATATTGCCTAATTGGCTTTTGGCCACGATGATTTCGGCACCACTGCCTAATGGGGTTATACGCCAGGCTTCAGCCCACCAGGCCAGGCCAAGTTTTGTTTGATTCAAATCAATCAATTGAAAACTTTCATCAAAGACCAAAGCTTTTAATTTGACCTTGTTGGGATCACCGGCTACGGGTTCAATGCCAATATTGGCAGTAAAACCCTCTATGCAATCCAGCCTAAATTGCTTGATCACTTCACAGCCACTTGAGTTTCGAGCTTTTACATAAAACACTCCATTATGTTCTTCCAACTCTCCCTCAGTCATGTTGATGAAATCTCCGCCCAGGCTAAATGGCCCTAACTCGTGAAAAGATTTGCCTACATTATAAAAACCAGGCTCGCTGAATGTAAAGGTGATTTTTGAATCATGGAATCTGAAAATATCAAAATCAAACGATTTTTCCATCAAATTGACTGGGTCACTGCTCAATCCACAGGTAGGAAAAGAGACAGGGTTGAGCAACAATTGGTAGATGCCCTTGCAGAGCTGGTCATCTACAAGGACATGTTTACCGGGTTTAAAGGTACGACTTGCTTTGTGGACTTGTCCGTTTTTAAGCAGTACGACCGCAACAGGGCTCTCACCAACTCCCAGGTGATTCTACCTTTACAAGTGGCGTTACAGTCGTGGTTGATTTCTCGTACCGTTACTTGGGCAGTGATGGAGTTTAGCGCCAATAAGGCGATGAGGAAGCAAATGCAACGGTGCATTAAGTTGGTTTTCATTTTACAGTAGGTTTTGATTGAAGAGCAAAAGTCTATTTGAACCGGTATCCGAGTCTTAGTGTATACCCCGGCCCCTTGTCCCAAGTCATTCCTTCAATGTATTTTGTGTTTATGTCAGTGGCTTGTTGAACCGACGCTTCTATTGCAAAGCGCCACAGGATTAATTTATACCCCACCCCTAGGCCAAAGACTAGCCGCTGCCTCAGTTGGGCTTGGAGATAGTCTTTAGGAAGATCGCGGCTATTGATCAATTGGTTCTGGTTGTAAGTTGGGTGACTGCCTGGTAATAACCCAAAAAAAGAATTGGCACTCAAAAAAAAGCCGCCACCATTTTGTTTCGCCCAAGGATAGCCACGTAGGGCAATACTGGGGCCGAGATACGCTTGAGTAGTTGAGGCATTGCGGTAATAATAATACCAGGTATAATAGGCTAGCCCAAGTTCAGCACCCAGCTTGGGTTTTAGGAAATGTTCATACCCCAAGATGAAGGCATAATTTTCGCCTTGCAGCATGAGCGAGAGTGGTTTGATTTCATGCTTTATCTGTGCACTCAAGGGAAGGCTTACTCCCCAAGCAATCAGGGCAAGTACCAGGTATTTTTTTGTTTTCATAAGCTGTGTCCTATTTTGATCGATACCCCATTGAACTTTGGCTGGATGAAGTCAGAATCCTGCGGGTCAGTACGCAGTAGGCTCAACGTATAGTTGATTTCGCCCAACCAGGAACCAAAATATTTCTTGTAGCCTATTCCTCCAGCCAGAATGAAATCGAAGTATGCAGCTTCTGCTTTGGCCAAGGCCTCGTCCTCTCGAAAATAAAATGGCGGATTTACACTTGAATTGGCAATTCTTCCAAAAGGCAGTGCAGTTGCATTCAGCCCAACAAAAAAACCTTCACTTGTCCCCTTTGACCAAATGTACCTTCTGGGCGCGACCATCAGGCCGTACTTCCAGATGGAATACACCTCAGGCAGGATGCGCGCACCGTCGGTGATGTAATAAAACCCGGGGCTGGCAAATAACCCTAACTCCAATTTTATTTTCCGAGGTAAATAAAATTCCGTACTGATGGCACTGCCAGGATTAACTCCGCTCCAAAAAAAAGGATTCCACTTGAGGTCAAGTTGTCTTTTTTGCCCTGGCAATGACGTATTGAATGTGAACATCAGCCCTTGAATGAGCAGCATGATTAGACCGAGTCTTTTGATGGAGCGCATATTCAAAAAGGTTTTTAGATGAATTTTGAGCATTACGCGGTTACTTTTGTTTCACAAACCTCTCCTTCAGCAAACACAATGTTATGGTATCCCCCACACTCAATTTCTCTACAGTGCGGATTTCCTCCAAGTGTTCCTTCTCACTGAGATCTTTGATCACCAATTCAATAGCATTTAAGCTTGGAGGTTTAGTCGTTTGATATACCCGCCAAGGGATTCCAAACTCCCTTTTTTTAGTGCCTGTTGGACGAGGATATTTGGATACGTACGGCAATTCACCGATGACAATGCTATCTCCCTCAATTTTATAAGGAGCTGGCCCTTTTTGAATTTCTTCTTGGGGCGGATAAAAAATGGCGATTTCTACCTCATTTTCTTTGAACTCAAAGTAAGGCCTCTCCAAATCCGGAAACAAACCACAATCATAAAACCATACTCCAAAAGCATCCTCATCACAAAATGGCACCGCCGCAATCTCCCCGATCCCCGTCTTCTTGGCGCTCACCTCCCGAAATGCCCCACCGTTTTCTACACGAAAAAAACGGAAGGTTTTGTTGTCGATCCCGGCATAGGTGTAGCGGCCGAGCTCGAAGTCGGGGGTGTCGGGGCTACAGGAGATGGCTGTCAATAGCGCCAGCCCAATGAATAATTGCAGTATGTTTTGCTTTTTCACGTTTGTGCGTGTTTAAAGGTTTTGGATTTAATGGATTAGCTCTTTGCGAGCGGTGTCGATGTCGATGGTTTCGATTTTGGCTAGAACTTCGTTGAGATGATTAACTAGTCTATTTTCAGCATTTTGGTTAACAGGAATATCATGCTCTGTTACCAAAATATGGCGAACCCTCGCGGCATCTGCAATAATAAAGGCAACCCGATCCTCTATCTCTTCTGGCGAAAAAACCTTGGTAAGAAATAAATCCAATTCTTTGGCATTTAAGCAAGTGTGGTTTTTGCCTGTTCGAAGTACATCATCACTAGGAATTCCTCGTAGATCCATTCCAGTAGATCGTACACTTTCGAATACGCCACGCGGCGTGGCGTTTTGTTTAAAAAAGGGCAAACACCAATCGTGATATGCAGTTTTAAAAGAATTGATCGCTTCAGAAAAAAGACTATCATCATTCACAAAAAAAGATAAGACTTTACCTCTTTGATATAAAGTATCATCTGGTTCTCCACGGTATTCTCCCAAAAATTCAATATATGGGGTCATTTTACTTAATCTCACTCCATAGGACATTTCAACAAAAGATTTATTATGGTAAGGCGCAAACCTACAAAAACAAAAATCAGTTAAATTCTCCATGGATTGCTGTACAAAACTATTTCTGTTTTGCTTACGTAAAGAATCGTCAACAGCAAAGCCTTGTTCCAGGAAAAAAGGAGTTAGTTCTTCTAACATCCCATCATAATTGAGCTTTATCATAAGCCTGTTCTTGTTTCGTTTTTAAACCAATAGGACGCAAATTTATCTCGAACATTTTTATTAATGTTTGCAAGCCCGAAAATTTCCTCTGCGTTCCTACCAACTGGTATAACTTCCCCTCCGTTTTTTAAGGCATTGAAAAAGGCCTCTTGATTGTCAGATAATACAGCTCCCCCCATTTTGCATTCAATTGCAACGAATTCGTCGTCAATGATGGTAATTCCATCTATTCGAGTCCGAAACTCTTTTCCTCCATATTTTACAATAAAACTAACTTCACTCTGCACAGTGTATCCAAAAAGAGAACGAAAACGTTCTAAGATATTACGAGCAAATGTGTTGGCCTCGGCCATCCTAGAGAGAAACGACCCTGTTTCTCTACTGTAGTTTAACCATTCAAGGAGTTTAGCTCCTGCAGGAGTTTCAAGAATTTCTGTTGCATAATCTACAGCATCGTCAAAATAAGTGAGATATGCAGCGTTCTTATGGGAGACTAATCCTTTGACAAGATCGGGATTCGCTACTAATTCAGCGATCAACGCATCATCCGCAATATCCATAAACTCCTTAAAGCTATTATCGCTGTAGAACAGCAAATCATCGAGGATGCCGTCGGGGAATTTGGCAATTTGTTCATAAACTTTAGCAGAAAGCCTGGAAGCATTTTTACCCGCACGAAGCAATTTCAGCCACCACTCGAGGTTTCGGCTACTACTAGCCAATTTGGAAATCAGGCTGGAATTGGCAATGAGGTCATCACTTAGTTTGATAAAATCGGCAACAGTAAAATCCAACTTCCCAAAAGCATTGGTGATGATCTTAGTGACATCAGGAATTAGCCCTTGATTTGCATGCAACCATTTCAAAAATGCTGTTCCTTTGCTGGATTTCAGGAATTCGTTAAACAGCCCTTCGACCTTCGGAAGCACATCTCCACCAATAGTAGTCGCCGCCGTACCGATGGATTCATTAAAGATTTTGGCTCCGGCTTGTCCCAAAACAGGTGTCACATTGCAGCTCAACACGCTGCGGAGTTCCACCTCTGATCGGAAGGGTGGTGCACTAGGGCAATTTACCGACCAAATGGATTGAACGAGTGCACCACGCCCTCCGGCCGCTCCTGCCCTGATCAGTGATCCAGCCTCTACAATGTCCAATCCTAAGCCAAGTACCCCTACAACAATTTCAAAGGTTCCTTGCCCAGCTTGACCTTCATTAACATACAATACCCCATTGGCAATAGCCGCCAGGTTGCCTACAAAAGGTACAACACTTACTAATCCTAATTTGGTATGAATTTCAGTCCGTTTAAGAAAAACTTCCCATAAAGCATCCAGGTGTTTTAGTTTTGGAAGCACTGCGCTCAATTCCGGATCAACGATTTCTTCCCAAATCCCAAGTGCACAGTTGAATTGGTAATACCTGCGGCCTACTCCAGGGTCATCGGCTACAAATACATAGGCCTTTTTCCCATTTACTTCAATCTTGTAGTACAAACCTGGATTGAGGCTATTGCTGGGTTTCCACATGTATACTTCAAGTGTACCCAACTTGCTGTAAAAGTTGACAGAACTGGCCAGTTTAACTAAATCCTCCCTACAGATCCTGTAGGTATATTCTGCCTTGGGTATACCTAAACCAGCCTCTACCAAAGTTTTGATTAAGATTCCTTTTGGCTCAGTGCTGAATCCTTTAGGGGGATCATAAATAAGATGATTGGAATAAATGGTGTATTTTAAACCACATTGGCTTGTAGATGCTGCTCTGTCGAGTTTCCCAGTATAAATTTTAAGTGGTTGTAACACTGTGGGATAAGGCGGCACTTCAAATGTAAATGCCTTGTCCTTGATGCCCAATACTTGAAAATAGCCCTTTAGATGATTGGGTTGATTGGGATCGGTTCGGGCTTCATAGCGATCACCCCAAATCCATTTTCGACCAACTTTAACCCGATACAACTTGATCCCTATCCAGGGTGTACAAGGATTAAGAGGGATTCCTCCTGGCTCGTACCGAATAGCTATCGATTCCTCCCCTTCAGTGATGGTTACTTGGGTAAAACCGGTTAAAGCTCCATCAACAAACTGCTCCGTACCTGGGCGACGAAAACGCCAAACCGAATTTTTTGGAGCCAGCATCACCTGACCTGTTGGAGCAACTACCGCGACAGGTTCAAGATGAAAACCAAGCTGGTTACAAGGCACTTGTAATTCTTCAACTTTTTCAGGCTCTTCTTCCTCAGGTTCGAGCTCAAACATGTCAGGGTCTTTAGCAGCTGCAAAGTTGTCCAGACACAGGTCATCTAGTGCAGTCAATAGGGTGCTTCCTTGAAGTCCTATATCTTGGGTAGCAACTCCATAGCCCGCACCCAAAAACGCCACATCTTGAGCCCCCGCCGGATAAGTCTTCCCATTCGGCATTTTGGCCTTGATGAACAAGAGGTCACAAGCAAGCTCAGGGCAGGAGTCATCATTCTTAAAAATATGATACCAAAACTGCAAGCCAGCTTGAGCCGCAAAACCTGCCTGTTTGTCGCTTAAATAATTGGGACACGCACAAACTTCATCATTGCTGGTGATGATCCCGGAGCCATTGCTGTAGCCAAATACCGACTCGAACCTATTCAGCGCTTGGGTCAATTGTGATTTTGGATCAACCTGCCCGCCATTTACCTCAAAAGTGTAACCTGCAAAGTCTTTTACCTTGCCATTCGCGTCACCTCTCGGCTGAGGGCAATCGTCTCTTAGTTCTGGGCTGCGCAGCGCAGGTGGTTTTTGCAGATTGCTAATCGGAATCGCAAAGAACCCATTGTCCTCAAAATATTTTTTAAGCTCACAAGCATCATTTTCAACTTCCTGGGTGTAGCTTGCCTCAGCAGTACAGTCTCCCTGCGTAACCGTTACAGTATAGGTACTTACATCGCTGCGCAGCTTGATTCTTTGGGTCGTTGCACCCGTGCTCCATTTAAAGGTGATTGCTCCTTCGGCAGTAGAAGTAGCCACGGCTTCCAGGAAGTTGTCATCCGGGCTACAGGAGCGCGGCACTGCAAAATCCTCCTTGATGGTCACCTTGAGGTCGGAGAGTTTGACGGTGTACACCGTCTTTTTGATCACCACTAGGTTTTCATCCAGGGCCATCCGGGTGAATTGGCCAGAGGTACATACTTCCTGCGTTTTTTGGCCAGGGTTGGGGAAATCGGGCCAGTAGTAGCAGTTGACCCCCGTTACATCGTCATTGCCGATGGTGGTACAATTTTTGCAGAGGGTGACTTTCACATCTTCTTCTGGAACTTCTGGCCCCAACAAACTCACCGTTACCCTGGTGATGTCCCGATCGGGATCAACCAGCGTTTTGCCACCCAGGGGGGTGCTCAGGGTAAAGTAATAATCGGCGGGGTAGGTGTACAAATGCGCCGAATCTTGCATGGGCAGGTAGAGGCTATCCCGGTGGGTGCCCCCGCCGATGTAGCGGTATACATTGGGGCCAGCCAGCGGGTCGCCCCCGCGCAGTTCGGGTGTACGGGCAGTAGTCCGGCTACCATCGTTGAAGTGGGGGAAGCCATCCCCCTCCAGCTTCATTTTTACATAAAAAGTATCGCGGTACCATTTGGGGGCAGTGGCCTCCCAGCGGATGAGCACCGAGGTATTCGGCTCAGTGATGCGAATGGTGTCTTGCAGGAAATAGGCTTCGGGAATAGTATCACAATGGCGACCCAGTACGACGGTGTTCAGAGAATCAATACAACCCGTGCTGGGTTTGCGGCGCAGCGGTTGGTAAATGCCCGGTGGCAGGGAATCAAATACCACCTCGGTTTGCCAATGTTTGCCCCCATCGATGCTGTACTCGGCAGCCACGCCCTGGGTATTGGGTCGGAAGCTGATGCGACCGCTGGCCGAGTCACATTTCACCAGGTCTTCCACACTGATGTACGCGGGCTGCTCGCTGCTGATGGGAATCAACAAACTATCTCGACACTGGAGCGAATCAATGACCAGGAAGCGGTGGCTACCCGCGGTCAGGCTATCGAAGCGGGTACTGTCCTGGGGTGCCAGGGTATCCACCTGGTAGCGTAGCGTTCCCCAGCCCGATACCGCCTGGAGTTTCACGCCAGTATTGTTGGGTTTACAGTCGTCTTGGTTCAGGTATTGAAACCCGGTGATGCGGGGTATGCGTTCGTCGACGAGTACCGCCACGGAATCCCGGCAATCCTGGTACCTGGCACGAACGAGGTAGTAACCAGCACGTAAACTGTCGAAATGGAATTGAGCTGTCGGAGTCTCGCGATTGAGCTGGAAACTAAGGGGCAGTGTCGCTCCTGCCGAACTGAGCTGGAGGGTAATCGCCGCGTTGCCGTCGATACAATCACGGTCAAAAGCCAGGGTAAAATCGTTGATCAGGTCGGTAATGATGGAATCCTGTACCACCACTTCCACACTATCCCTACAACCCAGCGTATCCACAGCATACACCCAGCGCTGCAAGCTGCTGCTGTTAAAACTGCTTGGGGCCAGAATAGCACTTTGAGGACTATCAAAATGGTAGCTCACGGTGCCTTGGGCAGCCGTGGTGCTCAAAGTAACCTGCACATTTCCCCTCACACAATCCAGCGTATCGCCCAACAAAGTATAAGTCAGCATCAATTTCGGAGGATCCAAAACGGTCACTTGAGCTATGGCTTCACAACCCTTATTGTCTATTACTGTTACAGAATACGTTCCACTGGGCAGGCCCTCAATACTGGTGCTGCTGGCTCCGGTGCTCCATACATAGATGTAAGGTGCAGTTCCACCACTTACAGTTACTGCCACCGCCGCATCAGCACTACCAAAACAGGACAATGTATCGGTTATCTCAACTTCCACTTCCAGTTGGCTGGGCTGGGTAATGGGTATCACAGGTAATATTGAGGTGCAACCTCTGGTATCGGTGACGGTTAAGGAATATAAACCCGCTCCCAGTTGGGAAATTTCGCTGGTGGTTGCTCCGGTGCTCCATGCATAGGTGTAAGGAGGCGTACCAATGTTGTTTACCGTGGGTTGAGTAGTGAGTTTTCCGTCTGTTTTGCCAAAACAACTAACATTGTACAAATTAGCCTGGAAGTTCAGGTAAGGTGTTTCATTCACCGTGATGGTATCCCTGGCGATACAGCCAATGGCGTCTTGTACTTCAATGAAATGGGTGCCCGATGGAACACTTGCGGTAGTCCCGCTCATAGTATTGCCGTTGAGTCGATAGATCAGTGGCAATTTGCTGCCACTGGCCACCACATTTAGGGTCACATTATGGCGGGTACAATCATTCAAACCACTCAGGTCGATACGGGTAATCATTGGAAGGGTTTCCGCAATCATCACCTCATCCAAGGCCAAACAGCCTTTGCTGTCCTCCGCCCGCAGTACATAAGTGCCCGAGCGCAAGCCATTCAGCACTGGATCGGGGTACAATTCTCCACTGCGGATGAGGCTAAGGTTTACGTTGCCCTGTCCACCAGTTACCGTAGGAATTACTTCAACATTATTGGCGATACAGTCGTCGATACCGTTCAGGTCGTGGCTTAGGTTAAAGGAATCCGGAACCACTACCGTTTTGTACACCACACTGCTACAACCCAACCCATTGCTCACCGTCACACTATAGGTTTGGTTTTGAGTCGGCTGGCTGATGGCAATGCTGCTAGTCGTGGCATTGTTGCTCCACAGGTAGCTACTACCACCAATGGCCGTGAGCACGGTGCTGTTCCGCCGACAAGGAATGTCGCCACCCAGGATTTGGGCCTGGGGTCGGGGGATCACCGAAACGCTGGCACCCGTACTTGCTTCACAACCATTGATGTCCTTGACCGTAACCCCAAAGCCCGCCGAAGCGTTGAGCACCTGGGTAATCGTGGCGCTGGTTTCGTTGGTACTCCATCGGTAACTTGTTGCAGTTGTGGAAATGGCCGTAAGTAGCACTGAGCCCGTACCACACAATGGTCCAGTGGGTGCTCCCGCAATTTGCACCACCGGCAAGGCATTTACCCTCACGGTGCGGTTGTAAATGGCCGAACACCCTGCTGCATTGGTCACCGTCACTTTGTAAGTCGTGGTGCTCGTAGGGTTCACCGTGATATTGGCTCCCGTTGCCCCATGCTGCCAGGCATAGCTGCTGCCTCCCGTGGCCGTCAAAGTGGTGCTTTGGCCCGCACAAATGGTGTTGATGCCTTCAATGTTGGGCACTGGCAGTGGATTCACTGTGATCGTGTGGCTGGCACTGGCACTGCAACCCGTTCCATTGGTCACCGTGACGGTGTAGGTAGTCGTATTTTCTGGACTGCCGCTGATGGTACTGGATGTCGCCCCGGAATTCCAGGCATAGCTACCTCCTCCACTGGCGCTTACACTAAAACTTGCACCCCTACAAATCGAGGTATCCCCAGTGAAACTGATCTGAGGCAGGTTGCTCTGGGCCGGCCCCGTCACTGGTACCGTTTGGCTGAGGCTACAACCCCGACTGTCATTGACCGTCACATTGTAAGTCCCTGCCACTAAGCCCGTCACACTGGCGCTGGTGGCTCCCGTGCTCCACAGGTAGGTATAAGGTGCCATGCCACCCGTAGGGCTGGTGGAAATGCTCCCCGTGGCTGCTCCGTAACAAATCACATTTTGTACCGTAGGACTGGGAACAGCCAAGGCTGGGGTTTCTGCAATAGTGAACACCATCGTATCCCGACAGGTGCTCACCACATCCCGAATGATGGCTTTGTATTGCCCATTGTTCAGATTGGTGAACATGTTGCTTGTGCCCTCCGTTTTGCCAGTCACTACATACCGCAGGTTGCTCGTAGGTCCATCCACCTGAATAGTGGCTTTGACATTGTTCAGGCTACAATCATTCAGCGTAGCTGCATCCAGCAATACCCCAGTGATTTCTTTGGCCTTTTCATCAATGACAATGGTTTTGTTGATGGTGCATTGTTGAGTGCCGAGGCCCCCAAAGTTGTAAGTCAATTCCACCAGATTGGAACCATGCCGGAATCCGGGCAGGGTGTTACTCAGGTTCCAGGCACCACCATTGACGCGGTATTGTTTGGTGCTGCCCCAAATGGAATTGAGCAATTGAACTTGAGCAGTTACATTGCCCAGCGCACAATCGCTCAAGCCGTCGATGCCCAACACGCCCGAGATTTCCGGATTCTGACGCTCCTGACCATTAATCGAACCCGACCAAATGGTACAGCCGTTGGCGTTGCGGGCTTGTAGGTCGTATTGCCCCACTCCATGGGTACTCAGCGGAAAGGCATTGGAATTTTGCCAGGTGGTGTTGCGGTTTACTTCCCGAAATTGCAAGCCATAATTGTTGCCGTAAGGGTGAAAAACCGTCACCTGCGCATTGTTGTTCAGGCAGTCCTCCCCACCTTGTACCCGCAGGCTGTCCAAGGTAAAACCCAGTTTTTCATCAATAACCACTGTGCGGCGATCAATGCAGCCGCTCCGACTTTGGTACACCTCAAAAGTGTAAGTTCCGCTGGATAAATTAGTGAAAATCCCTGTACTGTTGTTTTTGCTGGCCGACAACCAATAGGTCGCCGCCATCGGGCTTTTGAGGCTGATGGTCACTCTGGCATTCCCAGCGGTACAATCTTTGTCATTGCTGATGACGGTGGCATCAATGCGTGGAAAATTGCTTTGTTCCCGAATGCTGTCCGGCCAGGCTACAATGCTGGAGGTACAAGTAGGTTTTTGGATTTGTGCCTCCACATTGACGGCCATCCGCGTCAAATTCCGAAAGATGGCTGAGTCTTGCCAGGCCCCGCCATTCAGGCGGAATTTCAACCCTTCCTGGCTCCCGCCAGTGTGCAACACCTGAAATTGGGCATTGCCCACCACGCAGTCATTTTCATTGGCTTTGCTCAGTCCAGTAATGTTCACACTTCCGGTTTCAACCAGGGCAAAGTTTTGGCTACTCAAACAGCTGCCATCGGCCCGGGCTACTTCGACCAAATAATTCCCCGCTGGGCGGTTTTGGAACAAATTGCCTTCCTGCCAGGCCCCACCATTGATCCGGTATTTGACTCCAGCTACGGACTGCACGAGGTATACCGTAAATCCGGCATTGCCAATCACACAATCGTCGTGGCCATAAGGAGCAATGGATTCAATTTGGGGTGGGATGATTTCGTTCAAGGCGATGGTATCGGCAGCAATGCCAACCTGGCAAAGCCCGGTGCTGCGAATGGCAATGTGTTTGTTGCCATTGTTCAAAGCACTAAACCCGGCGCTGTTTTGCCAGCCTTTGCCTTCCACAAAATATTCCAGGCCACTGCTCACGCTGGGTTCGGTGCGCAGTTGTAGGCTGATGTTGCCCAGGGTACAATCAGTCAAATTGCTGGCATCGGCGCCGAGCAGGCTGACACTGCCGTGTTCGCTGAGGCTGATCAGGGTATCCCGATAACAGGAGGGCAGGTAGGCAGAGCGAGCGCGGATGTGCAAAGTCCCATCGGGTAGGGGACCAATCCACTGGCCGGGGTTGTACCAGCCGCCACTGTGGTTGAACTGGATTTGGGCATCGGAGCCCTCAGGTACAAAGACCCGGATTTCGTTGTTGGCGGGGGTACAGTCGGTATCTTTGGCGCGTTCCAGACCCTGAATCCTGGGGATGCTCAATTCGGAAACAAATTGAGTGGTATTGCTCTCAAAGCAGCCGCTCAAACGAGCTGCGAACTGGTGGGTCAGCCAGGGAGTGACATTGCTGAAAGTAGTACTGGACTGCCAAGTACCACCATCCATCTGATATTGGACACCTGCCGTGGGGATACTTTCAGGTAAGATTATACTGGCGTTGATGTTGTTTTCAAGGCAATCGTCGTTCCCACTGAGGGCGATATCTAGAACTGGATTTTGGCTGTTGGTCGTGACAATAATGTCCGTTTTTTCTGAATATACACTGTTGCAGGGTGTTTCAACGATCACACTATACGTACCTGCGGGCAGGTTTACAAAACTATAAATGGAGGTATCGACAACGATGTTTCCACGAAGTACATTGTTCTGGTCGTACAACTTGAAACGCCGTGGCATGGTACTGAAATTCGTGGAGCGATCGGTCACTACGATCCGTCCGGTGCTGGTGTTACAAGTGCCGGGATAAGGTACTGCCTCAATTTGAGGGGTAACTGGCGTGTAAAAAAAACCAACGGATTCTCTTTTGAACTCGGCAACCCCATTGGTGTATTTGCGTTGAACCTCAACCCATTGACCCGTAGCTGGTATCGATATATGGTAGGGAGTTTGGTTGCCCCCAAAACAACAAGCCCAGGATTCTCCGTCCCAATATTGGTAGGTGTAGGGATAAGATTCAGTTGTATCCTTATCGATTTTGCCGGTCCCCCCAGGGCATACCAGGCCAGGAGCTTCGGTGCCGATGGTGTTGATATTTTGAGCACCAAGGCTAAAAAAGGTCAATACAAAAATGCTCAAAAACAAAAAACGGGTCGTCGTCTTATTCATGACTCAACAAGGTTTAATTCTGCAATAGTTGTATTACAGCAATAATTTTACATTTCCAGCACCACTCATCATGGTGTAGATCAATGAATACAATAATTTTCAAGCCTAAGCACGAGCACGTCCGGGCAGGACACACCATACCTAAGTCATTGATTGTAAAGCACACTAAACTCTCGATAGCTTTGAGGGATTGTTTTTCCGTGGAGAAAACAAGCCAGTGTTCTTGCGATTAAATTGAACTAATGCATTTACTTTTTGCGCAATGCGCTGTTGTAATTATTTGGCACTGCAAATACATAAAAAAAAAAAAACGCTGTGCAAGTTTCCTAGGTTATTTTTTCTTTAAATCAACAAAATATATTTGATAGGTGAAATTTGGGCTGGTCAGAATGAATAGAATAACGAGTTTTTCGAATGACGAATACCCGGCATTTCGGCTTAGTTCGATTTGGCTTACTTCGACTTCGCTCAGTGCCTAGCTACGCGAATCACGGCAAAAAAAGGTTTACTGTATTGTCTTTCAAATCTACCCCAGATAGTTGTAAGCGTAAAGATTCCTGAATCAAATAGTAGAGTTTTTGGCAGGCCATTTCATACGGCAGCCCCTCTGGACGAATATTCGAGATACAATTCCGTCTTTCATCCGTCAAACCCGGTTGCGGTGCATAGGTGAGGTAAGCGCCCATGCTGTAGGGAGAACTCAGTCCCGGCCTTTCACCAATCAATACAATGACCAATTTGGTGTGAAGCAAATGCCCAATTTCATCACCAATGGCCACCCGCCCCTGCTCAACAATGGTAATTGGGGCAATGTGGTATTTGGCTTTTTGCAAAAGAGGAAGCAAACGTTTTACCAAAGGAAGTGCATGCTGGTTAATCGCCGTAGCCGACAATCCATCAGCCAGCACAATCGCGATATCCGTTTCCATCGCTGGAAGTTCTTTCAAAAGCGCCACCGAGTCTTCGTTTAAACTCCGCCCCCAATCGGGCCGTTGCAAATAAACCGGGCGGGAGGCCGCCCGACTGTGCAGTTTTAGATAAGGCATGGCAAGCTGCATCAGCCTCTGCTCCAATTTTGGCCAGTCCAACTGAGAATACACCGCATCTTTGGCATGGGCAAAAGCCAATTTAAACTGCAATACTTCTTTCAAAGGGATAGCTCCACCCGTATGCCCCAGCGCAATGCGGGCATCGGTATAGGTTTTGAGCGAATGCCAGGGATCTGGCGCCACGGATTTTGAGTACTGTTTTTTTTTCAAATGATGCCTTTAATTATGCCAAAAGTAAGTGATTGGGCCTTAGCGGCAATTTCTGGCCTTTTTCATCCAAAATTCCTTGTGCCAAAAGCCATTGTTCAAACTCTGGCGCGGGCTTTTTGCCCAACACCTTGCGCAAATATAAGGCATCGTGAAAAGAAGTAGACTGGTAATTGAGCATGATGTCGTCGGCACCGGGAATACCCATGATAAAATTGCAGCCAGCTACACCCAATAAAGTCAGTAGCGTATCCATATCATCCTGATCGGCTTCAGCGTGGTTGGTGTAACAGATGTCGGCACCCATGGGCAAACCGAGCAATTTTCCACAAAAATGATCTTCCAAGCCAGCCCGAATGATTTGTTTGCCATCGTAGAGGTATTCCGGGCCGATAAAACCAACGACGGTATTGACCAGAAAAGGGTCAAATTTTCGCGCCACTGCGTAAGCCCTCGCTTCGATGGTTTGTTGATCTACACCATGATGAGCATTGGCGGAGAGTGCCGAACCTTGTCCCGTTTCAAAATACATGACTTGCTGGCCGATGGTCCCTCGTTTTAAAGCCAAACCTGCTTCGTAAGCTTCTTGTAAAATGCCGAGGGTAATGCCAAAACTTTGATTGGTTTTTTCCGTCCCACCTATCGATTGAAAAACCAAATCTATGGGTGCGTCCTGGATGATTTGCAGGGCAGTCGTGACGTGGCACAACACACAACTTTGGGTGGGAATCTGGTATTTTATTCGCAAATCATCAATCATGTGGAGTAAGGTGCTCACCGCCGCCGGACTATCGGAAGCGGGATTGATGCCAATCACCGCGTCGCCACTGGCGTATAGTAGCCCGTCGATGATGCTGGCGGCAATGCCCTTGGGGTCATCGGTGGGGTGATTGGGTTGTAAGCGGGTTGACAAACAGCCGCTGAGACCAACCGTAGTGCGAAAGCGGGTGACTACCCTGCATTTTTGAGCCACAGCAATCAAATCCTGGTTGCGCATCAACTTGCTCACGGCTGCCACCATTTCGGGCGTCAAACCTGCTACTAACCCATGAAGTGTAGCACCATCTGCCTGCTCACTCAACAACCAGTCCCGCAGCTGCCCCACTGTAAAATGGCTGATGGGCGCAAAAGCCCCCTGGTCGTGTTCATCGAGGATAAGGCGGGTAACGTCATCCGTTTCGTAAGGGATGACGGCTTCATTCAGAAAAGTTTTTAGGGGCAAATCGGCAAGTGCCAATTGAGCCGCAATTCGCTCTTCAAAGCCTTCTGCGGCCAAACCCGCCAATACATCTCCACTCCGTAAGGGACTCGCCTTCGCCAATAAGGTTTTTAAGTCTTCAAAGAGATACACTCGATTGGCGATGGTGTAGCGGTAGGGCATGGCAGCCGGGTTTTATTGGATGCTAAAACTCTCCCGCACCTTCCCCTGGATAAAGCGCATACTGCCCTTCTTTTGTGGAAAAGTAAAATTCACCAGGTTGCTCTGGTCATCGTACAAGTCCATCAAAAAAGAGTCGGTCAGGTCTATCGACTTGGGCTTGGGCACATTGGGAATTTCTACGTACATCCAACAAGCCACATCTTCGTATTCTTTGCCCAAAAAATTGGCTTTGTAGGCTTTGCCATTGATGAGGAGTTTGAAATGAGCGGCCAGGTACTCGGCCAGATAGCGGTCGGTGTCGGGGTGTTCCTGGGGCGTGCCCATTTTTAGGTTCACCTCTTTGCCTTTGGCTTTCAGCGATTCTTCGATGTGGCGTTCCAGGTCATCCATAAAAATTTTGTGGGTGACTTGAATGGACTTACTTTTTTCCTCATAAACGACCTCGGAAAGTGTTAAATGGATAGGATGAAGGTTCCAGGCCCCAATGCACAGCCACAATCCAATCAAGATACTTTTCATCTGACTATTCTTTTTAAAACTGTGAAGCAGTTTTGTGGTGACAAAGATACAAACGCCAAACGTCTCCGTGATAGGTTCTATCGTCGATAATCGTCAGACGCGGAAAGATAATTGTTACCTTTGACTACTTTTTTAGCACCACGGTCACATTTTCCCGCCAATGGGGGGAGAAGCAGACCCAATTTAGGGTGTAACTTGCAGGTTAGAATTGTTCATTTACCACCCTCAACTACAAATGAGACGGATAAACCAAATTGGAACTATGGTTTTGTTGCTGGTAGCCACGCTTACCTATGCGCAACAAAACACCGATCAAAGCAAATTCCGCCAGCTTGGCACGGAATTACCTACGCCCAATACCTACCGCACCGCCTCTGGCGCACCCGGTGAGTCGTATTGGCAACAACGCGTAGATTACGACATCAAAGTGGAGCTCGATGATGAGAAGCAGAAGATCAAGGGCACGGAGATGATCACTTATTTCAACAACTCGCCACATCCGCTGACTTACCTCTGGTTGCAGTTGGATCAAAACGTGGTTCATCCTGAGTCGGATACGTACAAAACTGCCACCAACAAACTGGGCGAGCGCGTGAGTGCTGGTCAATTGAATGGCATGTTGGACAATTCTTTTGACGGTGGTCACAAGATTGAATACGTAAAAGATGGCACTGGAAAGGCCCTGAAATTCACCATCGTCAAAACGATGATGCGGGTTGATTTGCCTACTCCACTGATCGCTAAAACGGGCAAAATCCAATTGCAAATCGGCTGGAGCTACAACATCAACGACCGTCAAAACCCAGCCCTGGGTGCCGACTCTCGTGGTGGTTACGAGCTCTTCCCCGAAGATGGCAACTACCTGTACACCATCACCCAGTGGTTCCCACGTTTGGCGGTTTACGACGATTACAATGGCTGGCAGCACAAGCAGTTCCTGGGTCAAGGTGAATTCACCCTGCCTTTTGGCAACTACACCGTAGCCATCACCGTTCCTTCCGACCACATCATCGCCGCAACGGGTGCCCTACAAAACGCCAAAGAGGTATTGACTGCCGATCAAATAAAACGTTTTGAAGAAGCGAAAACCGCTACCAAGCCCGTCGTGATTGTAACCCAAGCAGAAGCGACTGAAAAGGAAAAAACCAAAGCAAAGGACAAAAAGACCTGGGTTTATAAGGCCGAAAACGTACGCGATTTCGCTTTTGGTAGCTCCCGCAAGTTCATCTGGGATGCCATGGGTGTCAAAATTGAAGGTAGTCCGGTTCCTACCGTAATGGCGATGTCTTATTATCCTAAAGAGGCCAACCCGCTGTACGGTCACTTGTCTACCGAAGCTGTGGCGCATACCTTGCGTGTCTATTCCAAGCACACCATTCCGTATCCTTATCCCGTTGCCATCTCGGTAGAGGCTTCCAATGGTATGGAATACCCAATGATTTGCTTCAACTACGGTCGTCCTGAAAAAGATGGTACTTATTCCGACCGGATCAAGTACGGCATGTTGGGTGTAATCATCCACGAAGTAGGGCACAACTTCTTCCCGATGATCGTCAACTCCGACGAGCGCCAGTGGACCTGGATGGACGAGGGGTTGAACTCTTTCTGCCAATTCCTGGCTGAGCAAGAGTGGGACCGCAGTTTCCCCTCCAATGGTGGTCAGGCACGCAACATTGTGGGCTACATGAAAGCCGATAAAGAGGTGCAAAACCCGATTATGACCAACTCCGAATCCATCATTCGTTTTGGCCCAAATGCCTACACCAAACCTGCTACTGCACTCAACATTCTGCGGGAAACGGTGATGGGACGCGAGTTGTTCGACTTTGCTTTCCGGGAATACGCCCGCCGCTGGGCTTTCAAACATCCGACCCCTTACGACTTGTTCCGCACCATGGAAGATGCTTCTGGGGTTGATTTGGATTGGTACTGGCGTGGTTGGTTCTTCACCACCGACAACGTGGACATTTCTCTAGACGCGGTAACGGAATTCCGCATGGATACCAAAAATCCAGAGATCGAAAAGCCACTGGCTTCCAAAAAATCTAAAGAGCAATTGGAGCGCGATGTGACTTTCCAAAACAACAAGCGCGACCTCGCAACCACTGCAGTAGAGCGCAACGAAGCCTTGAAAGATTTTTACAATAGCTACGATCCTAATGCTCCGGCACCAACCGATCGTGAGCGTTACGAAAAATACCTGGCTAGTTTGAGTCCAAAAGAAAAGGCCATCATCGAAGCCAACAAAAGCTACTACCAACTGGATTTGTCAAACCAAGGTGGTTTGGTGATGCCACTGATCATCAAATTTGAGTTTGAAGACGGCACCAGCGAAACCCAGCGCATTCCTGCTGAAATCTGGCGCCTGAATGATAAAAAGATCAGCAAAGTATTCGCCTTCGCCAAACCCGTGAAGCAGGTGATCCTCGATCCACAGGAAGAAACGGCGGATGTAAATACGGAGAACAACTACTACCCACGTCGCCCAATTCCTTCACGTTTTGAAGTATTCAAACAAGAAGGATTTACCCGTGGTGCCAGCATGGGTTCCAACCCGATGCAGCAAGCTCAACAGCAAAAGAAAGCAGGCAGTAATTGATTTTTGGGTTTACGTTTACTAAACTTTTGAAGTTTAGTAAACGTAAAATCATAAAGCCTGGCCGATGAGTGATCATTTGCCGGGCTTTTTTGTTGTATAAATTTGACGTAGTGAATCATCCAGCAATCCAAAAAAACACCTCGAGTCGTATAAAAATGTATGAAAGTTTCCATTGTCATCCCTACCCTCAACGAAGCAAGCAATATTAGCAGATTGCTTGAGCACATTCAGCAAAACGCCGGGCCTCAGTTGCTGGAAATCATGCTGGTGGACGGCGGCAGCACCGATGATACTGTGGCCATTGCACGAGCTAAAGGTGCACAAGTACTGAATTGTCCAACTCGGAGCCGTGCTGCCCAAATGAATTTGGGTGCTCGTCATACCCGTGGAGAAGTACTTTATTTTATCCATGCCGATACACTCCCTCCACAAAACTTTCTCGAAGCCATCCATGCTACGCTGGAAAGCGGCTTGTGCATGGGCTGTTTTCGCTACAGTTTTGACTCTTCCAGTTGGTTATTGAAATGTAATGCCTGGTTTACCCGCTTCAATTTCCTGTGGTGTCAGGGTGGAGACAAAACCTTTTTCATCTTTGCCGCTACCTTTGCAGAACTCGGCGGCTACGATGAAAAGTACGTCATCATGGAAGAATACGACTTCATCCGCCGAGCTCGTAAAAAATACCTAATGCCAACTTTGCCACATACCGCAACCGTTTCAGCGCGAAAGTACCAGCAGAATTCCTGGCTACGGGTGCAGTTCGCCAATTGGCTGGTTTTCAATCTTTTTAGGGTAGGGCTAGAACCTGTCCAACTCAAAAAGATTTACAAACAAATTTTAAACTGATCCTTTCCTTTCTGGACTGGTCAATATTCCCTTTTTTTATGAAAAAACAAGTGTTTCTAATCACCCGACTGATGGTACTGGCAATGGTTTGGTTGAGCGCGTCCAATTGCGCCGCCATTCGCCGCAGCACCAATACCAGTCCAATCAACCACGAGCGTTGGGATCAATTGGTCAAAAAACACGTCAAGGACGACGGCTTTGTTGACTACAAGGGCTTCATTCGCGATTCCATGGAATTGAACCGCTACCTGGATCAACTTTCGGCGGTTCACCCCGACGACAAGAGCTGGTCGCGCAACGAACAAATGGCTTATTGGATCAATGCCTACAATGCCTTTACGATCAAACTGATCGTCAAACACTACCCAGTCGAAAGCATCAAAGACATCAAAAAAGGCATCGCTTTTGTCAACTCGGTTTGGGACATCAAGTTCATCAAGATTCAAGGTTTCACCTACGACCTCAACAACATTGAGCACAATATTCTGCGCCCCGTGTTTAAAGATGCACGAGTACATGCCGCCGTCAATTGCGCCTCCTTTTCTTGCCCACGCCTGCGTCAGGAAGCCTATACTGCGGAAAAACTGGATAGCCAATTAGAAGATGCCATGAAAAAATTCCTGGCCGACCCCCTGCGCAATAAGATTACCACTGAAAAAGTCGAGATCTCGGAAATATTCAAGTGGTTCAAGGGCGATTTTGACCGCGATGCCGGTTCTTTGATTGCCTACATCAATAAATTCTCTGCGCAAAAAATCTCCGACAAAACTGAACTCAAGTACCTCGATTACAACTGGGCACTCAACGAGGCCAAGTAATTTCCTGTTAAAAATTTCCTAATCTCCTATTCACCCAATAATTTTTATCTTGTTTAGGTCATTCTTCTGTTGTCACAAAAAACCAAAACATGAAACAATTGAGATACCTAAGCTGTGCCTTGGCACTTCTGCTGAGTGGAAATTTTTTGCTGGCCCAGGTACGCGTAGGCGGTGGGTTCACCTACGGAACCAAATTTGAAAAGCCAGGCTTGTTCGCCCGTGGCGAGTTCCAAATTCCCAACAAAGACCTGGGCATTGTGGCCTCTGGCCATTTCTACTTTCCCAAAGAAGATAAAAACCTGGGCGTAAGTGATAGCCGCGTGGCCTTCAACTTGGATGGCATGTACACCTTCGCGGGCAACGACTTTTTGGACATTTATGGCCTCGGTGGTTTGAACGTGATGCGTTCTAGCCGCAAAATCACGGGCTTTGATGATAAAGCTACGGATACCAAATTTGGTTTTGGCGTAGGTGGTGGTATCCGCTACAAGCTGGAAAGTAAATTGATCCCCATGGCCGAGATGAAATACATCAATGGTGGGCAGGATGAGTTCGTGATCAATATTGGGGTGTTGTTTCAGCTGTAGGGGCAACCCTTGCGGTTGCCCGCGCTCGTGATCAATATTGATTGTTACGGTTGCAGAATTAAACGGGGAAAAACATGGTTTCTTCCCCGTTTAAAAAAAGTCAAATCTTCCTTTGCGCAAATCTCCACAAAATCCCTACCTTTGCGCATGGATACGCAAAATACCAACCTGGACAAATTTCTGGGCGAGGCACTGACCTTCGACGACGTGCTGCTCGCTCCGGCATACTCTGAAGTACTGCCTCGTGAAGTGGACATCACTTCCCAACTTACCCGCGAACTAAGATTGAATGCTCCTGTTGTTTCGGCCGCTATGGATACGGTAACCGAAGCAAAACTGGCCATTGCAATTGCTCGGCAGGGTGGCATCGGGATCATCCACAAAAACATGACCATTGCTGAACAAGCCGAACAGGTTCGCCTGGTCAAACGATCGGAAAGTGGCATGATCATCGATCCCGTCACGCTGAAACCCGACGCAACCATTCGCGACGCCAAAAATCACATGGAACGCTTTAAGATTGGCGGGATTCCGGTGGTGGATGCCAGCAATCGCCTGGTGGGCATTCTGACCAACCGCGACTTGCGTTTTGAAACCAGTCTGGATCGCTCGGTTCAAGAGCTGATGACCTCCAAAAATCTGGTCACCGCCCCTATTGGAACTACCCTGTACCAAGCGCGCGAAATCCTGCAACGCAACAAAATTGAAAAACTACCCGTCGTAGACGACCACAATATACTGGTCGGTTTGATCACCTATAAAGACATCATGAAAGTGATCAACTATCCACTTTCGTGCAAAGATACCTTTGGACGTTTGGTGGTGGGTGCAGCATTAGGGGTAACCCGGGATATGATGGAGCGGGTAGAAGCCCTGGTTCACGTAGGGGTGGACGTCGTTGCGATCGATACTGCTCACGGGCACTCTCAAGGGGTACTCAACGCAGTGAAAGAAGTCAAGAAAAAATACCGCGATCTACAAATCATCGGTGGCAACGTAGCCACGGGTGCCGCTGCCTTGGCTTTGGTTGAAGCCGGAGTAGATGCCGTAAAGGTCGGGGTTGGTCCCGGTTCGATTTGTACCACCCGCATCGTAGCAGGTGTAGGGGTACCGCAATTGACCGCGATCAGTTGGGCCGCTCAAGCATTGAAAGGCACGGGTGTTCCCATTATCGGCGACGGAGGGATTCGCTATACTGGCGACATCGTCAAAGCCCTCGCCGCAGGTGCCAGCACCATTATGGCCGGCGGTTTGTTTGCCGGAGTAGAAGAAGCACCGGGCGAAACCATCCTTTTTGAGGGCCGGAAATTCAAAGTTTACCGGGGCATGGGCTCACTGGGTGCCATGCAGGAAGGTTCCAAAGACCGTTACTTCCAGGATGTGGAGGATGACATCAAAAAACTGGTACCGGAAGGAATCGAAGGTCGAGTGCCGTTTAAAGGAACCCTGGCTGAAGTGATGGTACAATACATCGGTGGCCTACGCGCCGGAATGGGCTATTGTGGTGCCAGTACCGTTGAAGAACTACAAGAGAAAGGTCGTTTTGTAAAAATCACGGCGGCTGGCGTGAAAGAAAGCCATCCGCACAACGTGAACATTACGAAGGAAGCGCCGAACTATAGCACGAGGTAATTTCGGATTTCGGGATTTCGGATTTCGGTGGAAGTTTACCCTAAGGTTGAGGAAACTTTGCAAACGATGACGCCACCGAAATCCGAAATCCCCAATCCGAAACCCGTTCACATCCCCTTCTCCACATCCACAAGCATATCCATGTGGATGCGAATCAGGTCGTTGACCCGAATCGTGCCCATGAGTGCTCTGGGGGGAGTGAGCCCAAAATCGGTCATGAGAATGTTTTTATCGCTGACAAATCGAAACCTTCCAGCCTCAGTTTGCTGAGTACGTACACTCAGGTCAATGGTTTTTCTTACCCCGGCAATGGTCAGTCCAGCTTCTACGACCTGAGTTGCCCAAACCCCATCCGTCATTTTTTTATCATCCAATTGTTTGACTTGGACCAATTCGATGCGGATTCTGGGGTATTCATCTCCTTTCAAGGTTCTTTGCAAATCCTTGTTCATCATTTTATTCCCACAATCCAGGGCTGCAACACCTAAATCGAGTATTGCATTAGAAAATGTAGCCGAAGTTCCATTTTTCCCCTTGTTGAATTTCACTGTCGAGCGCGGAAACTCATCAGTACATTCACACTTAAATTTGTTGACATTGCTCGAACCGTAAAGCATCAATTCACTCGCTGGATCGATCGAAACCACGGTGTCGTTGGAAATACCCAGCACCAAAACTCCAAACAAAAGGACTAAAGCGGAATACTTTCTCATGGCTTTGAATTGTGGGGTAATAAAATCGGGGGCATCAGAATATGATGCCCCCAAGTATTTTGGAGAAGAAAGATAGTGATAAAAAGATTAGAACCCAATCACCGCTTCAATCATCATCCCATTGAATTTGCCTTCATTACGGATGTCGGATGTCGGGAAATCCAGGTATTTTTGAGAAACAAGTTCACCTTTCAGCAGCAAGTTTTTGGTAGGAAACCAACCAGCTACCAGTGCGGTACGATTGATGCTCACGTCTTTGGTGTAAGCAGCTCCACTTGGGCGACCCGTTACATTGTTGTAGCGTGCGCCAAGGTACATTTGTTCGTTGGGTAGGAAGCGGAAGATCCCTTCTACTGCTAACTGATTCCAACTGCGATCACTTGCTTCTGCGTAGGTACCTCCTTTAAGTGTTTCATAGGTACCAAATACTTCCAAACCTTTGTATTTCAGGAATGGGTTGATCATCATTGCCGTAACCCGGTTGGTCAAGCCAGGGTTAAACCGACCTGAAGTAAAATTGGCTGAATATGTACCCGCAGCAGGTTCCAGAACCATGAAGTAGTGTGAACCAGTCCGGTCACCAGAATACAGTGTATTTCTAGAAATGTTGCCATTGGCATACAAAGAAGCGGAAAGCCGGAAGCGCAGATCGCCAAAATTATTGTCATATGCAGCCTTCAAAGAAATAGAAGGATTGCGTTTGGTTGCTTCTAAGTTGGATCCGGTAGGCTTATCAGGGAAATTATCCACACTACCATTAATGAGGCCAGAAGTCAAACCTGCCATCAACATCAAACCTTTAGCTGGGAAAACATATACCTCACCACCGATTTCAGTTGTGAATGCGTCCAGGATCAGGTTTTCAGCAAAGGCGTTGAAGATCGCATTGCCACCATCGGTACGGCGGAATTGTTGGTCCCCAAAGTTAGGTTGGAAGTGCCCAATTTTTACCCGGAAATAATCGGTAAACCATTGTGGGCTGCCAAACATGGGCAGTTTATCCATCTGGATGTAACCACCTTTTACCCAAAATTCGTTGTGGTGACGTGTAGACATGTAGTTTTCCAAACAAACCCGGATACCATCTTCAATTTGGAAGTCGAAGTTCAAATTGGCCATTGCCAGGTTAAAACCAGCAAGTTTGGCAGAAGCAGTATCCCCTTGAGCAGGGATTGTTCCCCAAAGGTAGTTTTTCTTGTATGGCCTGTTCTCGTGAGTTAAACTTTGGTAATCCTGGGTAAAACTACCCCCAATCCGTACGGAGACACCTTTGAATTCAGCTTGTTCACCACCTTTGATTGGTTCAAAAACGTTGATCCCGTTTTTATCCCAGGGGCGGAAGTATTGCAAATCAGCTTGTTGAGCTACCAATGGTAAGGAGAAAGCGAGGGCTAGCAAACCTGCCAGCAGGTTCGACAAAGATCTATTTTTCATCTTGTTGAATTTTAGTCGTTAGTTAAAGAGTGTGAGAAGAGGGAGGTGTTTATTCACCCAGTACAATATCGAAGCTAACTGTGATGTCGTTGCCCGTTTTGAGGGTACCCATGAGTGCGGTCGGTGGATCAATTTTAAAGTCGGTCATTTTCAGGGCCTTCGATCCTTTGAAGGAAAGGCTACCGTTGCTCAATATTTTGCCTTTTACGTTCATGCTGATCGGAACTTTTACACCAGCGATGCTGAGGTTCCCCAGCGTTTTGATGTCGTATTCACCCGCAGCAGGATTAATCGATTCGATCTTGGTCAATTGGTATGTAATTTTGGGATGCTGCGTTGTTTTCAGCGCTTCCCAGGTCTTTTTGTCCATCATTGAGCCTTTGGTACTCTTGATCGAGCTGGCGTCTACTTCGAGGTACAAACTGTTGATGGCTTCGAGGCCACCTTCGTTGATGACGATGTCACTTTTAACGGTGGCAACACCTACACTTGACTCCCATTTGTGTAAGGAGGAGGTGCCCGCAATACTCATTTTGAAACTTTTGAGTGTTTGTGGGCGCACTGGTAGCCAGAGTAAAAATGGAATTATCAGTGCGGTGGTTAGAATAAGAGATGCCTGGTTTTTCATGGCTTTTCGCTTTGTTATGATACAAAGGTAAGCCTGAGGCAAGGTGGCAGACCATGAGCTTTGAGACTCCTTTTCGGTGATTAATATCACAGTAGAGAAAATATTTCAGGTTCTTGGATAATTCACCGCAAATTTTGAATTATTTGCTCCCATTCTGCAAAACCAGAACAACATGACATCATCCAGTACCTCCCTTTTGCAAAAAGTATACGATCCCAGCACTTTTCGCCAACAAGGCCATGCCTTGATCGATCAATTGGCAGATTATTTTGAATCTGTCCAAAGCCAAAGTGATGCCGTGGTTTTTCCCTACCATACCCCAGAGGAACAATATCGTTTTTGGCAAAATGAGCTCAATGGCCCTTTGGCTGAAAATCCCGCTGCCTTTTTTGAAACCGTGATTCAACATTCGGTCAAAACCCACCATCCACGATACATGGGCCACCAGGTAGCGGTCACTGCACCCGCCTCGGCATTGGCAGGCCTGCTGAGCAATGTACTCAATCAAGGCATGGCGCTGTACGAAATGGGCATGAGTTCAGTGCCGATGGAGCGGCTGGTGATCGAGTTGCTCGCTAAAAAAATTGGCTATGACCCTTCCAGCAGTGGAATCTTGACTTCGGGCGGCACCCTGGCCAACCTCACTGCCCTCCTTGCTGCCCGTGCCTGCAAAGCGCCATCGAATGTCTGGTCCGAAGGCCACCAGGAGCGTCTGGCCATCATGGTCAGCGAAGAGGCGCATTATTGTGTAGACCGGGCGGCACGCATCATGGGGCTGGGCCATGCGGGCATCATCAAATTGCCGACCGATGCACAATACAAGCTGCGGAGTGATTTATTGGAGGAATACTTGGCCAAAGCGCAGTCCGATGGTTTACATGTGTTCGCCATCATTGGCAGTGCTTGTTCCACCTCTACGGGCTCCCACGACGACCTGGAGGCTATTGCCGATTTTGCCGAACGGCACAACATCTGGTTCCATGCCGATGGGGCGCATGGCGGAGGGGCAGTTTTTTCCCAAAAATACCAATCCTTGCTCAAAGGGATCGAGCGAGCTGATTCGGTGGTGGTGGATTTTCACAAAGTGCTCATGGTGCCGGCGCTGGCCACTGCCTTGGTGTTCAAGCGGGAACAAGACAGTTTCAGCACTTTCCAACAACGGGCGCAATACCTCTGGAACTCTGCCGAAGCCGATTGGTACAATCCCGGCAAACGCACCTTTGAATGTACCAAATACATGATGTCCCTGAAAATTTTTACGTTGTTGAAGTTATATGGCGAAGCCGTATTTGCAGCCGTAGTTGATCAGGTGTACGATTTGGGGCAGAAATTTGCAAAAATGATTGCAAAAAGGCCAAATTTTGAACTGGCCATGGAACCCGAGTGCAATATTGTGTGTTTTAGACTTATAAAACCTGGAGTCAGTGACCTTAACGCATACAACCAGGCACTTCGCGAGCGCATCCTGGAAAAAGGGCATTTCTACCTTGTACAAACGACCCTGCGCGATAAGTTCTACCTCCGCACTTCCCTAATGAATCCGCTCACTACCGAACAGGATCTAACGATTTTACTGGATGAACTGGAAAGTTTGGCCAACGCGGCGGCTTTTTAAGTTCTCCACCAAAGAGTTTTTGCATAATTTGGAGCCTCCCTTTGAGCGTTTTTACGTCGTGGGTGGTTTTTTGTTGATTGTTTGTGGGTGGTTGAGAAATGTTGAGGAAGGTTTAGGCTACCGCAGCGACTCAATCACCAAGCTGAGCCGGGGTACAAGTCGCTGCGGTAGCCTCAACCTTCCTCAACTTCCCTAAACTTTCCTCAACCAATTAATTGATCGCCATGAATCCCGAAGAAACTTTCTCTTTCACCTCTTACCTGGAAGAATCCAACAACCGCTTGTGGGGGCAACACTTTATTGTGCCAGCTCCTGTCGTTGGTGCCATCAGCGAAGGCAGCGATGACAAACGAGTGGTGTGCAACATCAATGGAGCTGTAGCATACCAATGCGCACTGATCCCTCGTGGGGAAGGCATTTATGTGATCCATGTCAACAAAGCGCGAGTCAAACAACTCAAACTCAAGATTGGTGACGAGGTACAAGTAAGCTTGCAAAAAGATGATAGCGAATATGGATTGCCCGTACCCGAGGAATTTACCGAGGTACTGGAGCAAGACCCCGAGGCCAATGCCTTTTGGGAAAAGCTCACTCCGGGCAAAAAGCGCACCATGCTGTACATCATTGCTCAACCCAAAAGTTCTGATTTGCGGATTACCCGTGCTTTGGCGATCTGCGAACACCTCAAAGCGTATGCAGGTAAAATCAACTTCCGAGCCTTGAATGATACCTTGCGGGGGTAAACGGTTTAATCCGCAGAATAAAATCCCACAATTACCTTATCCCCTTTGTCTTCAAACTCCAGCCACTCATAAGGGTTGGCGGTATCGTTCACCCTGATTTTTTTTGTCTTGGCGTTGCGTACAATTTTTAGGTTTTTGGCGGTGTTGAAATAAAAAGAACGCAGCACGACCAAAGCTTGTGAAAAAGTCAAGGTGCTGGAAGGAATGCGCAAAAACTGGGTCACGCCCCCATTGTACAAAATCAGTTCAAACTCGCCGCCATCGGCAAAAGCCTGCTTGTAACCTTCCACAATGCCTTTTTTTTCATTGGGTGCCGTTACTTCCCGCTCACCTTTGGGCTTGGCCAAGGTCATGTAAAACCATTCCGGCAGGGCAGTGTCCTCCTCCGGTTCTTCGGCGATAACCGGGAATTTGGCCAAATACCCATCAAACACATAGGCTTCCTTTTGGTCGG
Source organism: Haliscomenobacter sp. (assembly GCF_041740695.1). Lineage (GTDB taxonomy): Bacteria > Bacteroidota > Bacteroidia > Chitinophagales > Saprospiraceae > Haliscomenobacter. The sequence goes on from NZ_JBGSLK010000100.1 coordinate 58,835, forward strand.
CATTTTTGACTTTTACCCAGTGGCCTTTTAGTTGGAACTCGTCGATGGTTTCGGCCACGTAGGTTTGATCGGCTTCAGGGAGGGCGAGTATTTCCAGTAATTCACCGTATTGCGCTGCGCCTATTTTTTCAGATTTGGGGTCGGGAGCTTTGCGCAGGCTGAGGCCTAAAAGGGCGTGTACATACATGGTTTGGCCAACTTGGTACGGGGCAGTGGATTTGGGCGCTTCCGGGACGGTGTTTTCCGGTTCCTGATTTTTTTTGTTGCGGCAGGAAAAGGCCAGGGTGGCGAGGAGGGTGAAGAGCAGGAGTTTTTTCATGATGGCTTGGGTTGTGTGAATGCTAAAGATAGTAGCAGTTGAGGAAAATAAAAAAAGATGTCGCACCAAAGAGCTCAGCGCGACACCTTCATCAACAGTTAACACCAAAAACATTGGTCGGCACCAAAATTATTCGCCTTGAGGAGAGAGAGTCAATAAGCCGACCAAAATTTGAACACCCAATTGACCATGTATAACAGAAAAAAAATTAAAAACTCCTTGTACTGCTTGTTGAATCAAAGATAAGGTAGAAAGGGAGGGGAGATGATGACCTTAGGCAGCCTTTTTAGTGATCTTTGTCACTTCGGCTACGCTCAGTGACCAGCACCGCATCCGGTCACTGAGCGTAGCCGAAGTGCCGGGTGCGATGCTGGTCGCTGAGCGTAGCCGAAGCTAAACTTTCCATTTGCATATCCCCTGAAATTCATCTACTTTTGTCCATCACAATTAACTCCTTTCATCCGGGAATGAGAAACGCTACTGAACTGAAACCCGGCGAAGTTCGCCTGGGGGTCGTCCAATGGCTGGTTAGGAATTTTGCGTCAGTGGAAATTTTCCTTGACAAGATCGAACACCAAATCCAGTCTTTTGCTAATTATGGTGTAGATTTTGTGCTCTATCCGGAGTACTTCTCCATGCCATTGCTGTCCCTGTTTCCAGGTGCCAAGGAGCGCGAGCGTTTGGTGGCCATGACAGGTATTACCAACCATCTCATGGAGGAAATCTCCCGGATGGCCAATACCTATCAGGTCAACGTGATCACAGGGAGCATTCCGGAGCTTTCACCCGCGGGTGAGCTGCGCAATGCAACTTACCTATGCCGACGAGATGGCAGTGTGGAAAAATACCTCAAAATCCACCTTACGCCTTACGAAAAACACGCCTGGCACATGGCTCCTGGGAATAAGTTGGGGGTGTTTGACACCGACTGTGGGCGGATTGGCATTCAAACCTGTTACGATGTGGAATTTCCCGAGCTGGGACGTCTATATGCCGATTCGGGGGTACAAATCCTCTTTGTGCCATTTTCCACCGATTCGCAGGAAGGTTTTTTCCGCGTGCGCCATTGTGCGCAGGCTCGGGCCATCGAAAACGAGTGTTACGTAGCCATTGCGGGCTGTGTTGGCTACATGCCCGAGGTGAGTGCCATCGAGTTTCAGTACGGCGAATCGGCCATTTTTACTCCATCAGATTATGCCTTCCCCCAAGGTGCGGTCAAATCACAATTGCCCGCAAATGTGGAGTCCATCATTGTGAGCGATGTGGATCTGGAATTGTTGCACAACTTGCACCACCGTGGTAGCGTGCGCAATCTGCAAGACCGCCGCAAAGACCTGTACCATCTGGAGGCAACTGAAAAGCTGAAATTGCCGCTGGAGATTGAGTTGGATCTGGACAATCCGCTGAGTAATTCCTGAATAAAAATGTTGAGAAGGTTGAGGGAGGTTGATGAAAGTTGAGGCTACCGCAGCAACTTAGACAAAGCCCTTGTCAAAATCGCTGCGGTAGCCTCAACCTTCTAAACCTCCCTCAACCTTCTCAACCATATTTTTTCCAATGATTGACTTACAAATTACCCTCCAAACCTATTCCGGGGCTGATCTGGCACCTTATCTAGATGAGGTAGCCCGTTTGCGCATTGAGGTATTTCGGGCGTATCCGTACCTGTACGAAGGGCAGATGGAATACGAACGAGAATACTTGCGCAGCTACCTGAATGCGCCGGATGCGGCCATTGTCATTGCGCGGGACGAGGACAAAATTGTCGGTGCTTCAACTTGTATTCCACTGGAAAACGAGCCTGAATCTGTACAAAAACCCTTTTTGGAAAAAGGCCTGGATGTCAAAAAAATCTACTATTACGGCGAATCGGTTTTGCTGCCCGAATACCGGCGCAAAGGCATTGGCGTAGGCTTTTTTGAACACCGCGAGCGCAAGGCCCGGAGTTTGCAGCGCTTCCAATGGGTTTGTTTTTGTGGGGTTGAACGGCCGCAGGATCATCCCCTGCGCCCAGCGGATTACGTTCCGCTCAATCATTTTTGGCGGCGGCGCGGCTTTCAGGAAACCGATATGGTGTGTTACATGAGTTGGAAAGACCTGACCGAGGAACAAGAAAGCCCCAAGCCATTGCGTTTTTGGATGAAAGAACTGTAAAAATAAGTTGAGGGAGGTTGAGAAGGTTGAGGGAGGTTTAGGCTGCCGCAGCGATTTTGACAAGAACTTTGTCTAAGTAGCTGCGGCAGCCTCAACCTCCCTCAACCTTCCTCAACCTTCCTCAACCAAACACAATCGATTTATGCGCACTTTTTCTACCCTTATCCTGGGAATGCTCCTCTTGTTTTGCACCGCTTGTGGTAGCAGTGCAGGGTTACCCCAAATGGAGGACTTTAATGCCGTACTTAAAAAAGTAGGCAATACGACGACTTATCAAATGTTGCTGCTCAACGCTGGTGGAAGCACCCAGGTTCTGGGTTTTAAACAAAAAGGTACCCTGATTGTACCAACCGATGAAGCCTACAACCAATTGGGTGGCCAGGCTTTGATGGAACTGATGGACCCAAAACAAAGTTCAGCCCAGCTATCCATGCTCAAACGCCATGTGTTGAATCTGCCCTTGAGTCCTCAGAAATTACAAAGTATGGGAAATGTGACAACAATGGAAGGCAATAGTATTCCAGTCAAAATGGAATCAAACGTGTTGTCTTTTGGCGAAGCCAAAGTGATCTCCAGCTTTGAAACGCCAGAGGGGATGGTGTATGTGGTGAATAAGGTGCTGAAATAGTTGAGGGAGGTTGAGAAGGTTGAGGCTACCGCGAGCGACTTAGACAAGGATATTGTCAAAATCGCTCGCGGTAGCCTCAACCT
>NZ_JBGSLK010000101.1:0-14183 GCF_041740695.1 Haliscomenobacter sp.
GCCTTAGGTTTCTTAGGTGGTGAAAAAATGTGCCGCTTGCTCTTTTTTCACCACCTAAGAAACCTAAGGCACTAAAGGAACCACCTCAGAAATGAGCTCCTTTCTCTTAACTAAACAGTCGTCACTTTTGCAATTTTAAAGCTATAAACAGGATTCATGAAAACCTACATCTACATTTTTTTACTGCTGCTCAGTAGCAGTTTTTGTTTCGCACAAACCAGTACTTCCCACCTCAGTGGCCCACAACAGCTCAGCGTAGCCAAAACGCCAGAAGCCGCAGGCATGTCCAGCGAACGGCTCAGCCGCATCGATAAGACCTTGCAGGAGTTCATCAGCCGCGATCAATTGCCGGGCATGGTAGCCCTCGTGGTGCGCGACGGACAGATCGTCTATCACAAAGCCTTTGGTACCGCCGACGTCCAAACGGGCCGCGCCTTCAAAACCGATGACATCTTCCGCATCGCCTCCATGTCCAAAGCCATCACAGCTACAGCGGCGATGATGTTGTACGAGGAAGGCAAATTTTCGCTGGACGATCCCATTTCGAAGTGGATTCCAGAGTTCAAAAACCCACAACTGCTGCAAAGTTTCAGTTGGAAGGATACCACCTACAGCACCGTTCCCGCCAAAAGTGAAATCACCGTGCGGCACCTGATGAACCATACTTCGGGTTTGAGCTACGGCGTCATTTCGGGCGATGAACGTTTCAGCGCCATCAACGCCAAGGCCGGCATCGTGGACTTGTACACCACCAAAGCGGTGACCGTAGCCGACAACATTAAAAAACTGGGCAAAATGCCGTTGGTGCACAACCCGGGAGAAAAGTTCACCTACGCCCTGGGTTTGGATGTACTGGGCTACCTGATCGAAATTTGGTCGGGCCAATCCTTTGACCAATTCCTGCGCAGCCACCTGCTCGACCCCATGGGCATGAACGATACCTACTTCTATTTGCCCGATGCGAAAAAAGATCGCCTGGTACCCGTTCAACGCCCCAGCAAAGGTGCCCAGAAATGGGAGCGCTATCCGGTGACATTTTATGATCCAAACTACCCGATCAGTGGGGCCAAAACCTGGTTTTCGGGCGGTGCAGGTTTGTCGAGTACTGCCAAGGATTATGCTGCTTTCCTGCAAATGTTGGTCAATGGCGGGGTATTTAATGGCAAACGCTTCTTGGCTCCTTACACCGTATACCTGCTCTCCCAGTCGAATCAGGTCGGTGATTTGTTGGGTGGCGAAAAGGGCGATACTTATTATAGCCTGGGCTTTGGCGTACAAACCAAACAGGGCCAGGACAAAGGCAATGGCAGCATTGGTCGCTTTGGTTGGGGTGGCTATTTCAATACCAACTACTGGGCTGATCCGAAAGAGAAGTTGATCATGGTGCTAATGAAGCAGACGCAAGGGGCTGCGGATGGAGGCAGTGAGGGGGCGTTTACGCGGTTGATTTACTCAGCGGTGGATAAGTGATATTTACAATACTACTTCGCGCTATTGACGTATAACTGAGGTGGCTCTTCGGTAACGTACTTCTTACAGCTAGGGTTCATTCGGGATTTTGTCTTCCTTCTTCAAAAAATCCCATTCCCCGCCGTCAACACAATCGGCTTGCCATCCGTCACTACAATGGTATGCTCGTGCTGCGCCACAAAACTCCCATCCCTGGAAGCCAAAGTCCAGCCATCAGGCATGGTGTGCGCATAGCGGGTGCGGGTAGAGATGAAAGTCTCCACGGCCACCACTGAATTTTTCTTAAACCGCGTATAATTGAAACGATCGTAATAATTCGCAATATCGTGTGGCTCCTCGTGCAGGCTACGGCCAATGCCGTGCCCAGTCAGGTTTTTGATCACGCGGTAGCCGGAGCGTTTGGCTTCCGTTTCGATGAGGCGGCCAATTTCGGCGATGCGCACCCCCCCTTTGATGTTGTTGAGTGCTTTTTGCAGGATACGTTTGGAGGTATCTACCAGGTGTTGGTGTTTGTTCAAGTCGCGGCCCAGGACAAAAGAGTCGCCATTGTCCGACCAGTAGCCATTCATTTCTGCCGATACATCGATGTTGACCAGGTCGCCTTCCTGAAGGATTTTACCTGCACTCGGGATGCCGTGGGCAATCTCGTTGTTGATGCTGATACAAGTCCAGCCGGGGAAACCATAGGTCAATTTCGGCGCCGATTTTGCCCCATAACCATTGAGGATTTGACCACCAAAATCGTCCAGTTCCTGGGCACTCATGCCCGGTTTGGCGTATTCACGCATGAGGCGAAGGGTTTCTCCCACCACTTCGCTAATTTGTTTCATGCCTAGCAGTTCTGCATCCTTAGTGATGGACATATGAGGTGTGGGTGTGAAGTGTGAGGTGTGGGTGTGCTTTCGCGACGCCTTGGAATTACCCTAAAAATCCTTTGAATCGACCAGGCTCCCCCTCATACATCAGTTTATAAATTGTTTCAAAAACGTCTTCCGGGTTGGGTTTGGTGAAGTAGTCACCATCCGAACCATAAGGCGGGCGGTGCGCTTTGGCAGTGATGGTCAACGGTGCGGCGTCCAGAAACTGGTAGCCACCTTGTATTTCCAAAACTTCTCGCATCATGTAAGCATTCGCGCCGCCGGGTACATCCTCGTCCATGAAGACCACCCGATTGGTTTTTTTCAGCGACTCTACAATGTGGTGGTGCACGTCAAAAGGCAGGAGGCTTTGTACATCGATCAACTCGACCGAGATACCCATTTTTTCCAGCATCTTCATACCTTCCTGGGCTACGCGTACGCAGGATCCGTAAGTCACCAAGGTCACATCCGTGCCTTCATGCAGGGTTTCGGGTACGCCAACCGGAACGGTAAACGTGCCGATGTTATCCGGCAATTGTTCTTTCAAACGATAACCATTCAGGCATTCCACGATGATGGCGGGTTCGTCCGAACGTAGCATGGTGTTGTACATGCCAGCCGCTTGGGTCATGTTGCGCGGGGTCAGGATGCACATGCCACGCAAAGAGCTGATCATCATGCCCATGGGGGAACCCGCGTGCCAGATGCCTTCCAGGCGGTGGCCCCGGGTGCGTACGATGAGCGGGGCGGTTTGAATGCCATTGGTGCGGTAACGCAAACAAGCCACGTCGTCGGACAAGGGTTCCAAACCATACAACAGGTAATCCAGGTATTGAATCTCCGCGATGGGCTTCAAGCCGCGCATCGACATCCCAATCGCCTGGCCCATGATCGACCACTCACGGATCCCAGTATCAAACACCCTTTCTTCGCCGTGTTTGGCTTGCAAGCCAGCAAATCCTTGGTTGACATCCCCAATTTTGCCCACATCTTCGCCAAAGCCATACACCCGAGGGTCTTTTTCAATGATGGCATCAAAGTAGGCGTTGAGGATTTCAAAGCCGTTTTTCACTGGAGAATCTTCACTGTATTCGGGCGCAACCACCGGCACTTTTAAGGCCGCGTTGGGTGTTTCACTGTACAGATGGGTATGGTAACGCTGTTTCGCCAGCGCTTCGATCTTTTTAATCCAAGTAACCAGCTCTTGCCGCGCAGCGGAATCTTCACCAATGGTTTGGTATACAATCCTGCGGGCACTTTGCAACAACTCGCTGATCACTGGAGTAATCAACTCTTGGGCTTCCTTAACCAAAGCTTGGATTTGTGGGTGACTGCCCAACATTTCCTGATAAATGCCCTCTACTTGTTTGCGCGTTTGGATGGTCGGTGATGCATAGGCCTTCCAGGCTCGATCCCGCGCTTCTTTGACCGTTTTGCGGGCCTTATCCCGAATTTGGCGGATTTCATCCGGGCTGGCCAAACCCTCGGCGATCATCCATTGCTCCATTTGCAGGATGCAGTCAAAATCGCGTTCCCATTGCAAACGCTCCTTGGATTTGTAGCGCTCATGCGAGCCAGAGGTGGAATGCCCTTGTGGTTGGGTAACTTCTTCGATATGAATCAGGGCAGGCTGGTGCTGCTGCCGCGCATCGTCAATTACTCTTTTGTACAAAGCAACCAGGTCGGGATAACGCCAGGCTTTTTCGGTGTAAATACGTACGCCGGCGTTGTTTTCATCGGGTTCAAAACCACTCAGAACCGCCGAAATACTGCCCTTGGTGGTTTGGTATTCCACGGGTACAGAAATCCCATACCCATCGTCCCATACTGAAATAACCAGTGGAACCTGCAGTACACCTGCCGCATTGATGACTTCCCAAAAAATGCCTTCAGAAGTACTCGCATCACCGATGGTGGAAAAACAAACTTCATTGCCGTTGACCGAAAAAGGTGTGCCTTGTGACAGGGCTTTGCTTTCCCGGTATTTTTTGGATGCAAATGCAAAACCCAGTGCCCGCGCCATTTGGCCGGCGGTACAGGAAACATCTGATGAAACGTTGTATTGTTCGAGCTGATTGGCCCATTCCCCGGTTTGTGGATCGACGATGGGGGTAGCGAAGTGGTTGTTCATTTGTCGCCCGCCAGAAAATGGATCATTTTCGGTATCGGCGTACAACTGTGCAAAATAGGCTTCCAAACTTACGATTCCGAGCGCAAACATCCAGGTTTGATCGCGGTAATAGCCTGCCCGGTAATCCCCTTTCAAAAAAGCCTTCGCCATCGCAACCTGTGGAACCTCCTTGCCATCACCCGTTACAGCGAATTTGGCTTTTCCGGTCAACACTTCTTTGCGCGCCATCAGGCTGACTTCGCGGCTCACACAACAGATGCGGAAATCTTCGAGTACTTCCTCCCGATTCCATTGCGCATCCTCAGTTTTTTGAGCTGCTTTTTTTTTCTTTAGATCACCCACCATGTGCTAGTTGGCTATGGTTTTATGCGGTTAGCGTTTGCTGATTTCGGGGCGAAGATAGAAAAAATAAGTGAAAAGCGAAAAGTGAAAAGTGAAAAGCAAGTACGTCAAATAGTGAAAAGTGAAGAGTGAAGAGTAAAAACCAAGTACACCAATTGTTTTTCAAAAGTTTCCTTTTTTTCCTGCTCATAAATTTTGAAGCGTAAAAATGCCCCTTTTCACTTTTCACTTTTCACTTTTCACTTTTCACTTACTGTACCACCAAGGTTTGAGTTAGGACTCCTTGCCCAATCTGCATGCTTACATAATAAATGCCTGGGTTCAAAGCTTTATTCCACTGCAATTGTTGCTTGCCGGCATTCAGGTAACCTTCATGAACCGTGCCTACATTTTGTCCCAAGTTGTTGAACAATTGGACTTTGACCTGGGTAGCCTCGGGCAGTTCAAAGCGAATTTGTGCGGCACCCTGAGTAGGATTGGGGAATACCTCCAATTTGTATTGCGCCTGCAATTCCGCCCGGGTGCTGGTGGTAATCAGGGCTGGGGCTTCGGGCAGGAATTTGGACGTCCACAAAAAGTACTGCCCTGGCTGGAAATTAACCGTTTGGCTGGTGCCACTTACCGTGATGCTGTCACGGTTAAAATAATTGTAGTACTTGCCAGCTGCCGGGAAGTTGACGCTGAAGCTGGTCGACAAGACCCCAAAATTGGCAGCTACCACCACATTCAGGCTGGGGTCGCGCAGGATGATTTGTTTTTCTACACTTGAACTCAATTGAGCACTGAAATCGCTGGTGTGAAAAACAGGATAATTTTTGCGCAAGTACAACATGCTCCGCGTCACGTCGAACAAACGTTTCCGATCCGGCTGATTGAGGTAGTCCCAGCGGATGGGTTTGGGATCGAGGCGACAGCCACTGACGGTGCCATTGGTACAGGTATTGATTGAATAATCGTAGCCCAACTCACCAAATTGCCAGAGCATTTTGGGGCCGGGAACGCTGTAAAAAATCACCGAGGCCATCTCCTGGCGTTTGAGGGCGGTGCTCAGGTTTTTGACCGAATAGCCACCCGCCGCATTGCCAAATTGCAGGTTTTTGTACATCAATCGCTCTTCATCGTGGCTTTCCATGTAGTTGATGGCACTGGGGTTGGTCATGCCACGGGTGCGGTAGTCCAGGTTGCTCAGGCTATTGGAGTAACCCATGGTGCCTTCGTTGAATTGATTGTTTTGATTGCCCCACAACATCATGCCATTGATGCCCAATTCAACTTCTTCGTTGTTGTCGGCAAAATGCTCCAGAATGATGTAGGCATCGGTGGAATTGGAACGGATGAAACCCGCATAATCCCCCCAAATGGCGATCCGCGACGCATCGTAATTGCCCCAAAGTGGCACATTACCCAGGGTTTGTTTTTGGGTAAACCCTTTGGACAAATCGAAACGGAAACCGTCGACCCGGTATTCGGAGAGCCAAAACTGGAGGACTTTTTTGACAAAGTCTCGGGTAGCGATGCTTTCGTGGTTGAAGTCGTAACCCACGTTAAAATCGTGTTTGGCGCTGACATTCAACCAGGGATTGTCGGCAGCGGGGCGGAAATTGGCATCGTCCCAATACAATTGCGCCAAGGGGCTTTGGCTAAAAGCGTGGTTGAACACCACATCCAAAATAACCGCAATGCCGCGCGCATGGCAGGCATCCACAAATTCTTTGAATTTTTCGGGTGTGCCGTAGTATTTGTCCAACGCCATGTGGTACGAGGGGTTGTAGCCCCAGGAAACATTGCCCTCAAACTCGTTGACGGGCATCAACTCGATGGCATTGATGCCCAAACGCTGAAAATAATTCAGGGTATCGATCAAACTTTGGTAATCGTGCCGGGCCGTAAAGTCGCGTAGGAGCAACTCGTAGACCACCAATTTTTCCCGCTCGGGGCGCTGGAAATTATCGATTTTCCAGGGATACGCTGTTTTCCCGGGTTGCATCACCGAAACAATACCCGTGGTTTTCCCGGTAGGGTAAGCAGGCAGATTGGGGAAGGTTTGGGCGCTGATGAAGCGGTCGTTGTCAGGATCGAGCACCAGGGTACTGTAAGGGTCGCCGATGCGGCGGGTACCGTCCACCACGTATTGGAAGCGGTAGGTTTCACCCGCTTTGAGGGTAGGCAAGTCAATCCAATGGATGAGTCCGCTGATGCTGCGGTTGAGCAGGTATTCGGTGGAAATGGTCCAATCGTTGAAGTCACCAATGACGTAGATGCCCACTTTGCCCGGCGCGTACAAGGCCAGGGTAACTTCATCATCACCCGAGTAATTGATGCCCAACTGAGTGCCTCCGGGCGGATCCTGCGGCGCTTTGACGATGGGTACGAGGTAATTAAAAGTTTCGGTATCCCGGGCGGTGGCGGTAGCGGCGATAAATTGCACCTTGTGGTTGCCGGGGGGGCCTGCCAGGAGGTTGTAACTGAGTTCGACGCCGTTGCTTTGCGTGAGCTCAACACCATTATCCAGCAGAGTCAAAGTTGCCGTTTCGGAGGCTACGGCTTTGACGGGGATAGAAGTCCCTTCGGTCACGATCTGGTTGCGATTGGTGGGGGCCAGCAGGGCGGTCAGCAGGCCACTTTGGTTGTACACATCCAGAAAGAAGTCTTTGCCCCCGGTGTCCTTGCCTTCGCGGTTGCCCGTGGCATTGCGGAATACAAAGGCCATTTTTTGCACGATGGCGCCACCAGTAATCTTGTAAAGATCATTGATGCTGGGCTTGATTTCGTACTTGTACACATTGGGTCGCCCTGCTACAGCGCTCATGGCCCAGGCGGCATTGGCCTGCCCCCAGGTGGTGAACACGTTTTTCCAGTCACTCGTGGAGGTACTGGCATTGGTGATCACTCCCGTGTGTACGTATACGGTGCAGCCACAATCTTTGAGGCCGCCCGTGCCTTGGGCGGCATCGAAATACACGGTAACAGGTTGGTTGGGTCGTGGGAAAAATGGCTCGGTCCAGACGGCCTGGGCAAAACTCGTTTGGGTCAGGATACAGCATAGCAATGCCAGTAGCCAAAGGAAGTGTTGATTTGGTTTCATGCTAATCTAAGATTTTTGAGGAGCAAGATAGGGGGATGTGGGGGGAATTGCAAGGTGGGGATTTGGAAAGTGGGGAAATGGGAAGCGGTAGCTTTTTGCCGAATTTAAAGAGGGCCATTGATTGTACTATTTCTTCCTTACTACCAATACACTTTGGTCGCTGAAATCCATCCAGGCAAAGTCGTAGATGATGTGGTACATTTTGCCTTCTTTGTTGAAATAAATGCCCGTAAGGTATTCAAACTTAAATCCTGCTCTTTGCAAAATCAGGCGATCAAAAGTTGCCTTTTTGGTATCGCCCATCAATAGGGTCAAAACCTCACGATTACGGTGTAGAAAAGCATCAATCTCAGCAGTAACCAATTTCGTTTGACGCCGCTGATCGTTGTTGTAGGCATTTTTACAAACGACGGAACAAAAGCGTTTATCGGATCTTCCCTGTATTTCTTGGCCACAGGATAAGCATTGTTTTTTCATCAATACATCAGTTAAGCGATTTAAAACGATTAAAACAAATATAAGCGATTCTAGCAAATAAGAAACGATTCAATCGAATAAATTATCAAAAAACTGTTTATCAAATAATTAAGATTTGTATTTTTAGAAAAAACTTACAATGGAGTCTGTAGTTTGTCGTTTTGCCACTCAAATTCCCAATCGTGTTTTCCTGGAAGTACCCAAAGACCGCAAAGATTGGGTCACATTTATCAAAAGCCTGAATAAATGGTGGTGGCATCCTGAGGAAAAGGTATGGAGCATCCCTCGCACGCCTGAAACAGCTCAACAGTGCAAAGTTTTTTTCGGCAAAGCACTCGTCATTGATCGAAACCATGAAATATCCATTGAATTGGCGCGTAAAACCGAAGAAAAGAGCCAACGCCTTGAGCTTTTACAAACCCTGCCAGATAAAATCACCTTGCACCAACACCCTCAGAAAAATGATTTACTGCTGTTGAATCTGCCCAAAACACTGCTAGAAACACAGCTCGCAACTGTAAAAAACATCCATGGTCGCCGCTGGAACGCCGATTGGTTTGCCTGGGAAGTACCTTACACGCAGCTTACGCTTAGGTTTCTGAAACAATACCTGTCCGGCATGGTGCATTGGGTATTTACTCCGGATGACAATATTCCTGAGCGATTACCCGCCGTTGAACCACAAACAAAAACCTACAAAGAGGCTACGATACCTGCAAAATATGAGGCTGCGGTTACTGCACTCGAACAAACCTTGATGCTCAAACGCTATAGCTGGCGCACCATCAAGAGTTATAAAAACTGCTTCCGGCAATTCATCCGGCATTACGATGACATTAAGCCTAGCCAAATTACCCGCAGGCAGATCGATGCTTATGTGTTTGGGCTGATCAAAGAGCGCAACATCAGTGAATCGCATCAGAATCAGATTCTAAGTGCGATTAAGATGTTTTATGGTACCGTCATCCGCCAGGAAGATAAGGTTCAGGACTTGTTTCGGCCTAAAAAATCCCAAAAGCTACCTAAAGTACTCAGCGAACAAGAGGTAACTTACTTATTGAGAGCTGTCGATAATCTCAAACACCGTTGTATTTTGATGCTTATCTATTCCGCTGGCCTGCGGCTGGGAGAGGTCATTAATCTACGCTTGGTTGAATTACAGCCTGAGCAAAATCGCTTGTTTGTACGAGGTGGAAAGGGCAAAAAGGATCGTTGTACTTTGCTTTCAGAAAAAGTCTGGGAACTCTTACAGCAGTACATCCAAATCCATCAACCCCTGGAATGGCTCTTTGAGGGTCAAACTGGAGGGCAATATAGTGAACGAAGTGTGCAAGAAATTTTCACTCGTGCCAAAATGAAAGCCATGATTAACCCAGATGCGACTGTACATACCCTGCGACATTCTTTTGCGACGCATTTGCTGGAAAAAGGGGTGGATTTGCGCTATATCCAAGAGCTTTTGGGTCACGAAAGTAGCAAGACCACCGAAATATATACGCACATTACTCACAAGGGCTGGAATCGGATCAAAAGTCCGATTGATGATTTGAAAATTTAATGGGTTGATTGCTTGTTGGATTAACAATCCCTTGCTATATTCGCAGATGAGACGTATTATTAAGTGTTTGAATCACTTAGACGAAAGAAAATGAGATGCAGACTAAGCAAATATACACGCAACTAACGACTAAGTAAAAGACGCAATGCGGGTTTTACTTAGTCGTTAGTTGCGGTAGTACTTAAGTTCGCTAAAATCCAAATTACAACACAAAAAATTTCCACTTTTTATACCTAAAACATCTTATCTTTGTTGAAAAGTTATTGCTGATGGCCAAGAAGCACATTCGATTCGACTGGGCAGCCAAAAAATTCTACGCGACAAGAAGAACTTCGGCATCCTTGAAGTTTTTTTGTCTGAGTTATTAGGTGAAGCAGGTCACCAAAGCGCCCATGCCGCCGAAGCCAGCCCGCAAAGCCAACGCATGGCAGCAAGCCAAAAATCAGCACTCGCCAGATAAAAATAACGGAGCGCAAAATAAAAAATGTCACTTTTTTTCTTAAAAACACCTAAATTTGATCTTGAACTATGCCTAATTTCGAGTGGGACGAGAATAAAAACAGGTCCAATCAGCAAAAGCATGGGATCTCTTTTGATGAAGCCAAAGAGGTTTTTGATGACGATGATGCTGTTGCGTATCCCGGACATGAGAAGGATGGCGAGAATAGAATTTTGTTGGTCGGTAAGACAATCGGCAGACTTATCATCGCGGTTGTATTTACGATGAGAAAGCAAATTTACAGGGTAATTTCGGCAAGGCAAGCGCGAAAAGCAGAGGTGCAAGATTACATTACCAACAAGTTTCAAAATCGGGACGATGAAAAAGGAGATTAGTGTTGATTCTGCTGTTGAGCTGTTAAAATCTGGCGCGAACTTAGAGCAAACGACTATTTCTGATCTGGAGACATCAAAGGTCCGAATGATGGATGCATTGCTATTGGCAAGGAACGGTTTCACTGTCCCTGATGACAATGTTATCTATGACGACGATCAAATTCAATATGACCCTGATTTTGACGACACGACCTGGGGCAAACCTGTTTCTTTTAAGAAATTGAAACAGTCATTGGAAGCAGGTGAACAGTTGACAGAAACAGCGGAGTTTGTAGTAACATTGGAGATAAAAAATACAGATATGAGACAATGGTTGGCAAAAAATGGAGATCAGATCAATTTGGTAGTCAGCGGATTACTCGAAAGTATGTATAGAGCAGACAAATTGGCTAGACCATAAACTGTCCACGTAGCCCATGCTCACGTTACCCCCTCACCAATCCTAAAAAAACCTCATGGGAGCCTGGGCCCATGGCCATTTTGAAGACGACTCAGCCTGGCATTTCATAGCCGAAATCGAAGAAGCGCAATTCATACCTTTAGAAAACAATGTCCTTTTCCAAAAACTTCAAGCGATATCCCTATCTTTGATTTTAGCCCTTGGATCATTTACCCATGACCATAGCCGAAGTAAATTGGATAAAAACAACGCCAGCTTCCACACAATGTGCTTCAAAACAAAACCCACAACACCAGCTTCACCAAAGTAATTTTTTTTTAAAACTAATAAACAAACAAATTCATTTTCAAAATGATTTACACACTTAAACACTTGGCTAAAACAGCTATTGTTACCTCCTTGCTTGCCCTGGCGGTACCTGCAATGGCTCAGGACGGTACAATCTATCCGCTCGACGCTCCTGCCGAGCCGAAAGCCATTTTGCTCGGCACTGGTGGTGTTGATGACCAACCCGCCCGCGAGACCTGGTTCCGCCAGTGGGGCGACCCGATGGCGCGGAACATCACCACTGCGACCCTTACCCCCTTCTTGCCCGAACCTGGCAAGGCGAACGGCACCGCGGTGATCGTGGCGCCTGGGGGTGGCAACCGGTGGCTTTCGATGGGCAACGAGGGCTGGGAGGTCGCAGAGGCACTCGCTAAGAAGGGAATCGCCGCCTTTGTGCTCAAGTATCGGCTCATCCCTACCCCAGAGTCTCTCGAAGACTTTAAGGCCTGGATGAATCGCCCTCGCACCGCGCCAGCACCGTCTGCAGATACTGCACGGGGTATAACACCGCCGCGTCCGCCACAGCAGGATCTATCCAACCAGCTCGAGGATGCTGAGGCCGCCTACGCTATGATCATCAAACGGGCTAAGGAGTGGGGTGTTGATACCAAAAGAATCGGCATGATCGGCTTCTCGGCCGGCGCTGGCCTTACGATGCACGCAACGCTTCATTCAAAGACCATGGAACTGGCCTTCATCGGTCCAATCTATGGCGGTATGGGCCCGGTAGAGGTCCCAAAGAACGCTCCGCCCATGTTCAATGTTATCGCTTCTGACGATTTTCTCTTCCGCAGTCAGTTCGGCGTTATCGATTCCTGGTTCAAAGCGGGCCGACCGGTGGAGTTTCACCTTTACCAAAACGGCGGCCACGGTTTCGGCCTTGGGAATCCCAACCGAACCAGCAATCGTTGGTTCGACGCCTTTATTCACTGGCTAGATGTTAACAAGTTTCTCCCCGCCACGCCCGGGAAGTGATTACGCGGTCAGTTGATAATTTAACGTGAGTTTGGGGATTATTAAACCACGTTAGTGGTGGCAAGATTGGGACAGTCTTGGGAAAAAATCCCCGAACTCACGTTAACTCAATAAAATAATCGAATAGGATATGACCAACCCACCTCCTCCCCGCCTTCATGTAATCCTCGCCACCCAGGCGCCCGTTGGAATCGTCATCCGGCGCGGCCCTTCCAAGCAGTTTTGCACCCTATTGTGGAACCGGAAAACCGACTCCTTCACCATGGGCCAATGGCTCAAAGGCCGCATTTACGAACACCGCTCCGACCTGTCGCCAGACGGGAAACACTTTCTCTATTTCGCCATGAACGCTCGGCGCTCCCATCAAGGGCCTACGTGCTGGACTGCCATCTCGCGTGCACCGTACCTGAGGGCTATTGCCTTGTACGGCGATGAGGAGACCTGGTTCGGGGGCGGGCTTTTCCTTGATAACAAAACCTATTTCGTGAACGGCGGCTTTTTTTTCCACACGCTTCGAGAATCGAAGGAGGTCGTAATGAAAAAACCCGACCCTAAAGCGCCGGTTGTCTCTATACAGGAGGCGATGCAGCATGCCAAATACCCTATGACCGGCGACCTAGGCGTGTATTGCGATCGATTGGAGCGGGATGGTTGGTCGCTCGCCACCAATGAGGCGAAAAACCACTTTGTGTTCGAAAAACCTTTTGGACGCAATTGGATGCTGAGGTCGCTGGTAAACCAAGAAGCGCCCAATAAAGCTGGCAAATCTTCTACCTGGAGCGAATATTCCTTATTACACTTCCCTACCCAAACAGTACTGCGCTTCCCCGATTGGGAATGGGCAGATATCGACCGGTCGCGGCGATTAGTATGGGCATCTAAAGGGCAAATTTGGGCCGGACAGCTGAATGACAATGGCCTAAGGGACGAAAAAATGCTGTACGATTTCAATGACATGCGCTTTGAGGCCATAAAGGCACCTTATGATTGAGACACAATGACGATATAACGCGCAATGCC
This sequence comes from Haliscomenobacter sp., assembly GCF_041740695.1. Taxonomy (GTDB): domain Bacteria; phylum Bacteroidota; class Bacteroidia; order Chitinophagales; family Saprospiraceae; genus Haliscomenobacter. The sequence continues at coordinate 13,480 of NZ_JBGSLK010000101.1, forward strand.
AATAGATACCTATAAAGTTGTTGAGCGATGATTCTGAGCTAAATGAATTATGGACTGATAACGAAGAATTGTACCCCGCTTGGAGGCAAGGTGTTGAGGCACTTATTCAGCGGCTGAACAAATAATTGACGCTAAAACCGTGGTCAAGAAACCTACAAGACTTGAAGGTCTTCTAAAAGCCAGCACAGCGTCCAAACCCCATTCCTCCCCCACAAAAACCCAAACATTTGTTTGACCTTCTCCAATAAACCCACTACCTCTGTTTCAAAGCTTCAGATACGGCCAAAAAGCACATTCGATTCGATTGGGCAGCCAAAAAAATACTGCGCGACAAGAAGAACTTCGGCATCCTCGAAGGTTTTATTGTCTGATTTATTGGGTGAAGCAGGTCACCACAGCGTCCATGCTCACGTTCAATACAATAAAAATTAGCACCTAATCGAAACAAGTGAAACAAAAAATGCGTTTCATTTATTTCGTTTGTATCTTTAGGACAAATTAAGCTAAAATGAGTACTGTAATCCAAAAAACAACAAAGTCGGATCAAAAGATTGCACTTTTATCGTATCCGTCCGGGCAAGTGCACTACCCCTTCCACTGATCTGGGAGTAATTCATTAATCTGATTAATGGAGTGCTCAGGGATACGTCCCAAGACATCATTTAGATAAGCCATGGGGTTGATATTGTGCTGAGCACAACAAG
>NZ_JBGSLK010000102.1:0-51529 GCF_041740695.1 Haliscomenobacter sp.
TTCCCTGAGCGAAGTCGAAGGGCCGGGGCTGGCCGGAGCTGGGCCCTGATGAAACGACTCTCTCCAAACCATTATTTATGAAGAATTGGTTGATTACACTTCTTTGCTTTTGCTTTTTTGCCCTTACATTAGGTCAGCTCAACGCCCAGATTGGTCGGATTAAAATCCAGCCCGATGTAGACACAACATACGTTTGCCCTGATAGCAGCATTACGCTGGAAGTCAGGGGTGGGTTCAATTACAGTTGGAGCCCCGCCAATATCCTGAACCGTAGCAACGGGAACATCGTCATCGCCAAACCTACCGCGAACACCCGCATTTTTGTAGAAGGTTTTGTCAATGGCCAGTTGCGCCGGGACACCATCACGCTCATTGTGGTACGCCCCCAAATACAGTTGATAGCCTTGACCAATACTTCGGTTTGTCGGGGCACCCCTGTGCTGCTCCGGGCAGTGACCAATACCAATGGCCAAGGAGTGACCTGGGATCCCATTGAGGGACTCAACAACCCGAATGCTGCCAATGTAATCGCCCTGCCCGAAAACACCACCACCTATCGTGCTGAACTAAATGTCACCGGGTGTAAGGCCGACGCCACCATCACCGTCAATATCGCTCCGCAAAAAATTGACATCACCAATGGCGATACCGTCAAAGTGTGCAAAGGCTCCAATCGGGTGACCTTGGGAGCTACCACAAACACCGGATTAGCTACTGGTGTTACCTGGACAGCTAAAGACAAAAGTATCACCCGAACGAATGTGCTCAGCCTTCAGGTTGAACCCAAAGTTACCACCACTTATTACGCTACGCTAGTGGCTACACCCTGCACCATCATCGATTCAGTTGTAGTCAAAGTGGATTCTCTGCCCACCTTGACCATCACCATCGATCCTAAAAAAGACGCATACTGCTTTGGTGAAATCATCACGCTCAAGTCAGATATCTATGAAACGGGGGCATATCCCGACATCAAGCACATGTGGAGACCCCGCTTGCGCGCTGATGGTTCTACTCCCGGCTACGATTTCGAAACTCCCGATACCCTTTGGAACATGGTCTTAAATACCATTGATAGTGTGGTGCTCATTCGGGATACCCGCAACAATGGCTGTGTGGATAGTGCAGCGATTTTTGTGCCCGTCATTAAACCCAAAAATATTGTCATTACGCCCGAACCAGCCGAGGTGTGCCCTGGAGGAACTGTACGATTAAATGCTCAATTTGAAGGCAATTTTGATAAAATCACTTGGACGCCAGCAACAGGTCTTTCTTGTACCGATTGTAAAAACCCTGTGGCTTCGCCTGGTAATCAAACCACTACCTATAGCATCATGGTGGAAGAAAAAGATTGCCCCAGCAATGCCAGTAAAACGGTCACCGTATTGCCTGCTCCGGCCATCTTGTTTCCCAACTTGCGCACCATTTGTGTCGGGGGCAACATCCAACTCAATGGGGCGAACCAGCAGGGTGTGACGTACCAATGGACCCAGGGGGGAAACAATATTTCTACCAATCCACTCTTTGTCGTAAATCCGACCAGTACCACCACCTATCGCCTGGAAGCAACCAGCAATCGCAATTGTAAAAATTCGGGCGACATCACCATCAACGTCGTGCCAACGGTTAACTCCGTCGACATCAATGGTGTAACGGTGTGTGCCACCGATCGCAACCGCACCCCGCTGAGCATTCGCCTGAATCAATCGCCGGGAACTGTTCCGGCTTTGTTTGAAACCTACAACTGGCAAATAAGTGGCGTAACAGCATCTTCGGGAACTACCTTAAACATCAACAACCTGGCCCAAACTGCTTTGGTCAGTGTTACTTATACTTATGGAGTAGTCGGCGGCGCAACTTGTGGCCGTTTGAGCGATACTGCTACTGTCAAAATCATTCAGATGCCTACTGAAAATGGCATTTTTTTCACCCCTGATTCAGTAGCCAGCCGTGGTGCACAAGAAGGTGATCCCTTACTTGTTGGGATCCGCCTTATTCAAACCCAGCCACCAACAGCAGTCACCTATAACTGGACCATCAATGGAGCCAATCCTGGAAACAATACCAATCCGACCATTACAGCGGTAGCTACTCCTACGGAGATGACCTTCCGAGTGGTGGTGACTGGTCCCAATTCCTGCACAGTCAGTGACGAAATTACCATCTCGGTAGAACCTGCACGGGTGACGATCCCCAATGCCTTCAGCCCGAATGGCGATGGTACCAATGATCGTTTCCGCCCGATCACCTCCAACAAAAACATCCGCCTCACCGAAATGAAGGTGTACAGCCGTTGGGGAAAACTGATGTACAGCGGCAACAACATCAATGGTTGGGATGGCAACGTGGGTGGAAAACCTGCACCTGTAGATACCTATGTGTACAATATGGTCTTTGAGTTCCCTGGAGGAAGGAAAGAAGTGCGCAGTGGGGATGTTGCCTTGTTGCGCTAAGATAATGCTAAGGTGATTCCTGAGGTGCCTTCGGTTCCTTAGGTGGTGAAAAATTATCCTGCTTCGCAGGGTGTTCTACTTTTCACCACCTAAGGAACCGAAGGCACTATAGAATCACCTTAGAATCTAACCGCCGCCGCCAAACTCGGCAAAAACGGCAACTGATTCACCCGCCGATTGGTCACCCGATCCACATAAAACACATTCTCGCGGTTGTATACATTCGTTACACTGGCGGTGATTTCCAGTGCAGCAAAACGTGAGAACTTGGCCGTATACCGCAGCGAAGCATCCAGGCGGTGAAACCAGGATAAACGCCCGCCGTTGATTTCACCAGAGAGCAAAACCCCAAGGGGGAAATTACCTGTCAAAATATTGGTTTGCAGCAAATTGCTGTAAGGATTGTCCTGATAAAAACCACGGGTTTGGGTAAAAGGAAAGCCCGAGCCGATGTTCCAACGCGCACTCGCTTCCCATTGCTTTTGCCCACCAAAGCGATACGTACTCAATAAGTTGATGTTGTGCCGACGGTCAAAAACGGGGGCATATTCCTGAATGCCATCGTTGCGGTTCACCTTGGCGTAGGAGTAAGTGCCCCAGTGGTACCAGTTGCCCCGGCTGTAGCGTAGTGTAAAATCGATGCCATACGCCTCACCCGTTTCCGTAATGTAGTTGGGATCTTGCGCGTTGAGCTTATTGCGGTTGATGTTGATCAGTTGGGTGAATTGTTTCCAGTAAGGTTCCACGTTGAACTCCAGGTATTGCCCCAGGTCAATTTCCATCCCGACCACGGTGTGCCAGGCCTTTTGCAAGCGGTGGTCAACGGGGGTGCGCGAATTGGGTTTGAACAAACTTTCTTCAGGCCCGGCCAGAAAACCTACAAAGAAATTGACCACATCCAGATCGTTTACCGTGCTTACGAGGTTTTGAGCGTACACCCCACCGGCAGCTTTAAAGCGCAGAAAATCGGTGGCATTGTACTTTAAACCCAGGCGTGGCTCCAGCGACATCTTGGACTGAGAAGCGTAATAATGCACCCTAAAACCCGGTTCCAGTACCAGATTTTTCAACTCCTGCCGATACTTCACATAGCCAGCCAATTCGCTGGTGAAGTCTTCCTGAGCAAAACTCAAGCCTACCAGATTCCGAAAGCGGAAATCGGTGTTGAAACCTACAAATTCAAAGCCGTAATTGATTTGATTGCGGTTGCCGTAGTAGGTGAAATTCAGGTTGGCATTGTAAGTGCTGATGCCACTTTGGCGGGGGGCACCGTCTTTTTCCAACAAGGAAATGTTGTAATTGCTAAACCCAACAGTGCCATTGAGCACCACATTGGAATTGTTGGGGATCAGGGTGAAATTGCCTCCGCCACCGGTAGAATTCCAATCCAGTTTGGCGAGACCAGCAAAGTTGAACTGATCTCTAAAATTGAAACCAAACAGATCCAATTTACTCCCATTTTCGGCATTAAAAGACAACTTGCCATATAGGTCAGTATAACGGAAGGGTAGGCTTTTGGCCACGCTCAAACTGGTGTCTTTTTGGGCAAAAGAATAATAATTGCTGTCTACCGCGTAGCTGTATAAGGAGCGGGAAGTTTGATCGATCAGGGAGTGTTTTCCGGTAAACAAAAAGGAAATGCTGTTGCCATTGTCATTTTTTAAGGGTTTGATGGGGCCTTCAATAAGTGCCTTGGCTTGAAAGGGGCTGGCAGAAACCAGTCCACTCAAACGTTTGCGGTTGCCTTCGCGCGTTTTGATGTCGACCACCGCCGAAATTCTACCCCCATATTCGGCATTGTAGCCCCCAGTGTATACATCCATATTGCGGATGATTTCGGTTTCAAAAACGGAGAACAAACCGATAGAATGGAAAGGATTGTAAATGATCATGCCGTCGAGCAGCATCTTGTTTTGTACAGGGGAGCCACCCCGAATGTACAATTGCCCGCCCTGATCACCGGAACTGACTACACCTGGCAGAACAGTCAGGTATTGCGCCACATCAGCCTCGCCACCCGTAGAGGGGAGGCTGCGGATTTCTTTGGGAGACACACTCAATTTAGAAATTTGAATTTGAGAACGTGCCTGGGAGCTCCGGCCCGAAATGTCTATCCCTTCCAATTGAATGGTTACTGGTTTGAGCAAAAACCGCTGGTAGGTGATGGTGCCTGCGCTGAGCTCGCGGTCAAATGCAGCACTTTCATAACCCAAATAAGAGATGTTGATTTGGTATTTGCCCGGGATCAGGTTAGCAATGCTAAAAAACCCACTGGGGTCGGTGATGGCACCCTGAGCTGGATTGTTGGCAATACTGATCACAGCATACGCAATAGGATTGCCCGTTTCTTCGTCGTACACATTGCCCCGCAGGGTTGCATTTTGCGCGACAAGCCAGGTATTGACCAGGAATAGGAGGGGCAATAGAAATTTCTTCATGACAGCTTACATTTAAAGCAGCGAAGTTAAACTTTCTGCCTTTGCCAAATGCTTGCCATGCCCGATTTTGTCGGCAAATTACAAGAGAATCTGTTGAGAGGTGATTATGAAAACTCCAACATCCCTGCTCCAAGACGCAACACCACCGGCTTTTCCTGGGTACAATCAACTACAGTCGAAGGTGTATTTCCCCCATTTCCACTATCGATGACGATGTCAACCAGTTTTTGAAAATCTTCGTAAATGAGTTCGGGGTCAGTGAAATATTCCAGAATCTCGTCGTCAGATTTAAGCGAGGTAGTCAAAATTGGACGCCCCAAAGCTTCCACCAATTGCAAGGGAATGTTGTGATCGGGAACCCGGATGCCGATGGTTTTTTTGCGGTTACGAAACATCTTGGGTACATTCCCCGCAGCCGGCAAAATAAAAGTAAAAGCGCCGGGCAGGTTGCGTTTGAGCAATTTAAAGGTAGGATTGTCAATCTGTTGGGTGTATTCCTGTACCTGGCTGATGTCTTTACAAATGATGGCCAACATGGCATCTTTGGGATCCAATCGGCGCAAGCGACAGATTTTTTCTACCGCTGCCTGGTTATTGATGTCACAACCCAAACCATATACAGTGTCGGTTGGGTAGATGATGATGCCACCCTCGTTGAGTTTTTCTACCACCTGGCTGATCTTGCGACCTTCGGGGTTATCGGAATTGATGCGTAACAGCATAATTGTTCTTTTTGCCCAATATAATGTTTTTCCAGATAAGAAACACTAGGGACTTTTACTTATTTAGCCATTTTCCAAGCCTCATCAGCATCTTCTTGCCGCCGAATATATTCTTCTAATAATAAACTTTGCTGCTCTGGAGAAGCCGGATTCCCTGCTTCATATTTCCCCGCCACCATCCTTTGCCGATAAGCTTCATACAATGACACCGCGCAAGCTACTGATACATTTAAACTCTGCGCCATCCCCACTTGTGGAATGATAAAATTGCCATCGGCGTGGCTCAGGGCGAGTTCGGAAATGCCCTCCGCTTCATTTCCAAATAGCAAAGCTACGGACTGCGCCAAATCTAGTTCATACAAGGACTTGGCATTGTGCGCCAGGTGAGTAGCGTAGATTTGGGCATAATTGCGGCGCACATGCTCCATACATGCCTCCACCTCGCGGTAGAGGTATACGTCGATCCACTTGCGGGAACCCGCCGAGCTGCGTTTGCCCAATTCCAGTTTGTGGTTTTGTAAACCTGGCTTGGTGTACAACACAAAAATCTCTCGGATTCCTACCGAATCACAAGAGCGCAGCACCGCACCGATGTTGTGCGGATCGTCTACGTTTTCCAAAATTACGGTGAGGTCAAATTGGCGATTTTGGACAAGGTTGCGGATTTTTTGCTCGCGGGATGGCTCCATGCACTTTGGAATTTAGTGGAGAGAAGAATCGTACTAAAGCGACATTATTTTTCACAAAAAAAACACCAAGAAACACAAAGCGTCGTCAACGTCTAACTTTGTGCCCTTTGGTGCTGCCTTTGAGTCCTTTGTGAAAAAAAATGCCGCTTTGGTAATAACCTTTGTGATCATCGTGGTACCATCGGCAAAGGTTTAAACTGATACCCTGCAAATTCCAAAATATGCACAAACCGATTTTCATACCGCTGCGTTGGCGCATATTGCTCCGCACCAAAAGGTGCATTGTTGACAATTCGGCTAAAATTGAAACCCGTATGTAGCCCAATCCCCTGATTGCGCTCCAGATTGTCACTTACTTTGGGCCCAAAATTGGCCAACAAACGACCGAAGTAGATCATTTGATCATACCCCGCGTAAGCTTCAGAATTGGGGATGGCGGCATACTGATTGAAGAACTCTTTTTTAAAATTCACCACTTCTGGCGACTGCTCGTCGACGTAAGCCACCTGGCTGACCCGCACTTGACATTGCTCGTACAAGTCAAATTCCATGTGTTCAAAATCCACCCATTGGGGCATACCGTACACCACTACTTTTTGCCCGGCAGCTTTGGCAGCTTTGACGGCGCGCAACAGGTAAAAAATGTAGGTTTCATCCGCCCATGAGGGCGCGATGATGGCCGCTTGAGCTTTATTTTGGATGTATGGCTTTAGATTGAGATTGTTATAAGCCTCGGTGGGGAGAAAGTATTCTTGGACTGGCGCATTGCCCATCGCGCGTTTGGGTTCGTAAGCTTTGCGCAGGTACTCCAGGCAGTTTTGTTCCCCCACCACATTGCGCGTGACGATCACAATTTCCTCGGGCCGGAATTCACTCAGGGCATGATTCAATAAAGCCCGGCAGTGGGACTCCAAACTGGGATTCATCTGGATGTAATTCGGGTTGTTCTGGGTCAAGGTGCCTACCGCGCTATAGGGTGACACCATGGGCTTGTTGTTGTGTTTGGCGTACTCTGCCACAATCCGAATGTCATCCCGGCGATAGGGGCCGATCAACAATTGGGCGTTTTGAATTTCTGTCTGGCGCAACAAACGATACATTTCCAGGGTATCCGCTTTGGTGTCCAGTACACTTACATTCAGGCGGATGCCCTCCTGATCCAACACGCTGAGCGCCATTTTAAGGCCACCGTAGTACTGTAAAGCCCATTCACTGACCGAATTATTGCCTATGGTGGTATTGGCTAGACCACTCATAAAGGGCAATAGAACCGCTACATTGTAGGCCACGGGATTCTTGTATTGCCCAGGCCGATTGACCGGAGAACTTGGATCGGGATTGGTAGATGGCACGCCGGGAATGACGGGCACTGCTCCCCGATCAGTATTGGTATTGGGCAATCGTACCGCATCGGAAGTAATGGGACCCGTGGGGCCAGCCGTATCTTTCCAACGGATCGTATCGATGCGTTCCTGTGGTTTGGTTTGTACCGTTACCCAACCTTTGACTGGGTCGTACACACTGACATTGCCAGCCGTGCTGGGCTTATTTTGATTGGGATTGGCCCCGTATTCCTTTGGCACGTCTTTAGGTGCTGATCCCGTGCTGCTGGAACTAGCTGGTTTGAAAAAACTGCAACTCAACAGCGAAAAAGCTGTACTGAGTCCCAACAACGTAAACAACGCACTGCGCCGAACGGCACTGTGCTGGCCCCAGAATCGAAGCTTACTCCCACTCGATGGTAGCTGGTGGTTTGGTACTGATGTCATAAACAACCCGATTGATGCCTTTAACATTGTTGATGATTTCACTCGACACTTTGGCTAAAAACTCGTAGGGCAAATGACTCCATTCGGCGGTCATTCCGTCTACTGAGTTTACAGCGCGTAGGGCAACGGCTTGCTCGTAAGTTCTTTCGTCGCCCATTACACCAACGGATTGGACGGGCAACAATATTGTTCCGGCTTGCCAAACTTGGTCGTACAGACCAAATTTACGCAGGTTATCGATATAAATTGCATCTGCTTCCTGTAAGAGTTTAACTTTTTCGGCGCTGACTTCGCCTAAGATGCGAATGCCCAGACCTGGCCCCGGGAAAGGATGGCGTTTCAGGATGTTTTCCGGGATGCTCACTTCTTTACCAACCCGACGCACTTCATCTTTGAACAACATGCGCAGTGGCTCCACAATTTTGAGCCCCATCTTGGCGGGCAAACCTCCAACGTTGTGGTGCGATTTGATGGTCACCGAGGGCCCATGGACCGATACCGATTCAATCACGTCGGGGTAAATGGTGCCTTGCCCCAACCAGGTCACACCCGGATGTTTGGCCGCTTCGGCTTCAAATACTTCAATGAACAATCGACCGATGACTTTACGTTTGGCTTCGGGATTGGTAACCCCTTTCAATTCTTCATAAAACAGGGTTTTGGCGTCAACACCATGGATGTTCAATCCCAGGTGTTTGTAATCCTCCAATACCTGCTCGTATTCTCCTTTGCGCAGCAAACCATTGTCTACAAAAAAACAGATCAGGTTGCTACCAATGGCGTGATCCAGCAAGGTGGCTGCAACGGTGGAATCCACGCCACCGGACAGGGCCATCAACACTTTATCAGTGCCAATTTTTTCCTTGAGCTCAGCTACCGTGTGGTCCACAAAAGATTTGGGCGTCCATTCACCATGACAGCCAGCGATATCGACGACAAAGTTGCGCAACAAAGTGGCACCATCCAGCGTATGCGTTACTTCCGGGTGAAACTGGATGCAATAAACCGGAGCATCAAAAACTCCCTCTTTGGCCTTGAAAGCCGCTACATCGACACTTTCTGTACCGGCCAGCAACTCAAATTCCTCTGGGATCGCCATAATGGTATCCCCATGCGACATCCAGACTTGGGAATCGAGAGGGACATCCTTTAAAAAAGGGTCGGATTTAAACAGCTGGTGCAATTTGGCCTTGCCATATTCCCGTTTTTCGGAGCGCTGTACTTGCCCGCCGTAGTATTGGGCGATGTATTGCGCGCCATAACAAACACCTAGTACAGGCTTTTTGCCCACAATAGGCCCTAAGTCTATTTTAAGTGCATTTTCATCACTAACCGAAAAAGGGCTCCCGGAAAGGATAACCGCTTTGTAAGAGTCGTCGAGAGTAGGCACCTTGTTGTAAGGCACAATTTCGCTATACACATTCAATTCCCGGATGCGGCGGGCGATCAATTGGGTGTATTGTGAGCCAAAGTCGAGAATGAGGATCTTTTCCATGCCGCAAAAGTAAGAAAGGAAAAGTGAAAAGCGAAAAGTGAAAAGTGAAAAGCAGGTACACCATTCGTTTTTCAACTGTTTGGAGTCATTTTTCTGAGCATAAAGTTTGGATGCACGGAGGAAGTGCATTTTTTTCACTTTTCACTTTTCACTTTTCACTTACCTTTTCGTATACCATTCCACTCCACCCGGATCAGGCACGATCAATTGCCGCTTGTGTCGGAACAACACCTCCAGCGCCAACTTGGCAGCCACTTCCGCCTCCGTTTTTTGTTGGGCCATAATGCCTTCCGGTGAATAGTATTTTTTGACAAAACCAGTATCAAATTTGCCGCTGATAAACGCCTCGTGTTGGCACACAAAGCGCCCGAAGGGTAGGGTAGTGGCCACCCCTTCAATTTGGTACAAACTAATCGCCTCTAACATGCGCTGAATAGCGGCATCGCGGTTGATGCCCCACACCACCAGTTTGGCCAACAGTGGATCGTAATAAATGGGCACTTCCATACCTTCCTCTATGCCATCGTCAACCCGAATGTGTTCACCCTGTGGGCGGCGATAACGATGCAATGTGCCTACACTAGGCAAGAAGTTGTTGAGGGGATCTTCAGCACAAACCCGCAATTCGATGGCGTGACCATGAATGCACAAGTCATCCTGGGTAAAAGCAAGCGTTTCGCCCCGGGCGATCCGAATTTGCTGCTCCACCAGGTCCAGCCCAGTAATGAATTCGGTCACGGGGTGTTCTACCTGGAGACGAGTATTCATTTCGAGGAAGTAAAAATTTAGCCCAGCATCGACCAAAAACTCCACGGTTCCCGCGCCCAGGTATTGGCAGGAGCGCGCCACATTCACGGCAGCTTCTCCCATGGCTTTGCGGATTTCTGGAGTCAATACCGCGGAGGGTGCTTCTTCTACCACCTTTTGGTGCCGACGCTGCACACTACATTCCCGTTCAAACAAGTACACGACATTCCCGTGTGCATCCGCCAAAACCTGGATTTCGATGTGCCGGGGTTCGAGGACGTATTTTTCGATAAATACCGAGCCGTCGCCAAAGGCAGAAGTGGCTTCGCTGATGGCGCGGGTCATTTGTTCGGCTAGTTCGGCTTCGTTTTCTACCACCCGCATTCCCTTCCCACCGCCCCCTGCCGAAGCTTTGATCAGGATGGGGTAACCCACCGTTTGGGCAATGGCTTTGGCCTCCGCCACGTCGCTGATGGAGTGATCCACTCCAGGTACCATGGGGATATTGTACGCTTTTACGGTTTCTTTAGCCGCCAATTTACTGCCCATTACCTCAATGGCGTGGGGGGTGGGCCCGATGAAAGTCATTCCAGCATCGGTCACGGCTTGGGCAAAGGTGGCATTTTCACTCAAAAAACCATAACCAGGGTGGATGCCATCTACGCCCAGTTTTTTGGCGACCTCAATGATTTTATCTCCTTTGAGGTAGGATTGATTGGAGGGGGCTGGACCCAGTAGTACCGCCTCATCGGCAAAGCGGACATGAGGGGCATTGCGATCGACTTCAGAATAAACCGCTACGGTTTTGATGCCCATCTTTTTGGCACTACGCATCACCCGTAACGCGATTTCGCCACGGTTGGCGATGAGTATTTTTTTCATGTGTTGGTGCTTCGTTTGATCGGGTGTAAACTAAGTAAATTCTTTTTTCTGGCCAAATGACACTTGTCATTACGGGCAATGAGAGAAGTTTTTAAGAATTTTTAAAAAAAATTAAATAAGATAAATTTGATAAAAAATTGATTGTCAGGTGGTTTAATTCTATTTTCAGTAATAGGAATGCGCTCAAAGTGTAAAAAATACACAAACTTGCATTTTTCCTATTGACATTTTAAAATCCTTATCCTATTTTTGTGCTACAGTATTTTACAGTGTTCTATTGGGAGCTGTCCGTTTGAGGGCAGCTTTTTCTTTTTAAGGTCATTTCTTAAACTCAAGCCTTAACTCGCTCATACTTCTCAATCAATTATCAACTGGCTACAAATTCTGGATAATTCCTACTTGTATTCCTGCTTTCATACTTTCATAATTTGTCTAACCTTATACCAACTTTAGCATCCTTATTGCATTTTCCTTCAAAATTAGCGGCTTTACCTCCTCTTTAAATCCCGCCACCTCAAAATCTTTCAACCACCGCTCTGGCGTAATCAGTGGAAAATCGGTACCAAACAACATCTTGTTTTTTAGCTGTGTATTCGCGTATTGGATCAGTTGTGGGGGAAAGTATTTCGGTGACCAGCCTGATAAGTCGATGTACACATTGGGCTTATGCAAACACACCGACAAGGCTTCATCTTGCCAGGGCCAGGAAGGATGGGCAATGATGATGGGGGCATCCGGGAAGTCGATGGCTACGTCGTCGAGGTGGATGGGATTGGAGTATTCCAGGCGCAGTTTTCCACCAGCTCGCACTCCTGTGCCAAAGCCCGAGTGCCCGCTGTGGAACAACATCGGCAAGCCCGCCCCCGCAATTTCTTCGTACAAGTGATAAGCCATGCGGTCGTTGGGGTGAAAGCCCTGCACGGTGGGGTGAAATTTGAAACCCTTCACCCCAAATTCTTCAATCAAACGCCGGGCCTCACGCGCACCCATCCGTCCCTTATGTGGGTCGATGCTGGCAAAAGGAATCAGGACATCGGCGTTTTCCTGGGCAGCTTCGGCGATTTCTTCGTTGGGGATGCGGCGACGCCCAAGTTCGTATTCAGCATCAATGGTGAACATCACAAAGGCCATCTTGATGGAGCGGTAGTAGTTTGCCGTTTCCTGGATGGTCGGTCGATGACTGGATTTGAAATACTTGGCAAATGCCTCGTCAAACTCCGGGCGGTAGTCGTCGTGGGGCTGGCGACAGGATACTTCGGCGTGGGTATGGACGTCGATGGCGATGATCTCGGAAAGATTGATAGACATATGGTTGTTTTTTTACCACCTAAGAAACTTAAGACACCTAAGGCGTCACCTCAGAATTATGAGCTTACTGCACTCGGCAGTTTCAATGTGAATTTGTATAAATCTTCTCAACCAAATCCGGGTGATTTGCCAATACCTGCCGCTGATTGATCGAACCCTTATCCGTAATTTCTCCCTTATCCATCGACAATTGGAAATCAGCAAAAACGGCCCGTTTGATCAAGGTAGAACTCCCAGTACTCTGTTTTCCAAAACGTTCCAACAAATCCTCCAATGCCGCTAGCACCACCGGATTGTTGACGATGTGCTCTAATCTTGTCCCCATTTTCAAACCTGCCAAACGCCGACAAAAATTCAGTTCTGGAAAAACAATCGCCCCCACAAAAGGCCGGTCATGCCCGGTGATGACCACATCCTGAATCAAGCCTTGCGCCTCGGTGATGAATTTGGCGCGAAGTACACCCACACTCACCCAGGTACCCGTATCCAGTTTGAAATCTTCCGAAATTCGTCCATCAAAGATGAACCCGGCATTCGGATCATTTTCATCCACAAACTTCAAAGCGTCGCCCGTACAATAAAACCCTGCTTCATCAAAAGCTTTGGCCGTTGCCTCTGGATTGCGCCAATAGCCGGGCGTAAGATTTGGGCCACTGAAACGCACTTCGGTTTTTCCGGCATTGGGAATTAGTTTCATCTCCAAACCTGGCACCGGAGTGCCCAGCATCCCTGAAAAACTGCCGTAATGGATGTTGAACATACAAGAAGGACTAGCTTCGGTCATGCCCAAGCCAGTAGAGATCAACAAACGTTTTCCTGTGGTTTGGTAAGCCAACTGCTCCAGGGCATCCCACACATGTTGAGCCATTCCTGCTCCGGCGTAAAACAGCAATCGTAAACGACTGAAAAAGAAACGACAAAGTTCTGAATCAGCCTGCAAGTAATGCACCAGTTCTTCAAAGCCTTTGGGTACGTTAAAATACACGGTGGGCGCTATTTCTCGCAGGTTTTGGAGGGTGAGTTGTAGCCCGGCAGGAGTAGGATTACCCGCATCGATGTATAAGGTACCTCCGTTGTATAGGGTCAACCCAAAATTGTGATTGCCCCCAAAAGTATGGTTCCAGGGTAGCCAGTCGATCAGGGTCAGGCCACCATTTTTGAAAAAAGGAAAAGTTTGAGTGATCTGCCGCCAATTGCTGCTGATGTTGCCGTGGGTATTGATGACCCCTTTGGGTGCAGAGGTGGATCCTGAGGTAAAGAGAATTTTGGCGATGGTTTCTGGTTTGATTTGGGCGTAAGCTTCCTCAATTGCGGGGTTGATGGGCGTTTGTAAAACCTCCGAAAATAGGAGGTGCCCCGACTCTGGCTCATTCACGGCAACGACTTGTACAGTGGGGCAAACCGCCGCAATTGCTTGTGCAAACGCCCGCCCGTTTTGTACAAAAACCAGGCCAGGAGTCAAGGTCTCGATAACGTGCCGGAATTTGGCATAATCCGTAGAGCGCAAAGCATATGCCGCAGTAACCACCGAATAAGGCAAACCAATGTGTAAGGCAGCCAGGGCCATTAAGCCATGTTCAATGCTGTTTTCGGATAAAATAGCCAGTGGTTGCTCTACTGAGACGGCCGTATTTTGTAAAAATGAAGCCAGCCGGCAAACTTGGATGTAGGTATCGCGATAATTCAGTTCCTCCCATTCCCCTTGTTGATTCCTTTGGGCAATAAAAGTGCGTTCAGGCGTTTGTTCAGCCCAATACCGCAGTCGCTCAGTGAGGCGAAAAGGGCCTGGTTCCAGTTCAACTCGCGAACGAAGCCGAATAGAACCATCTATAGCATCTTCACGTTGGATATCTACCTCAACCAATGGAATCTCCAAAAAGGGTGTTGCTTTCAGGTTCATTCGCCCACTTTTTTAGCCCGGCCTTCCAAAAAATCGACCAGGCGTTGCTTGGCTTCCGGGGCATCCTGGGCGATGGAAGCCATCAGCGCCTCCATCATCAAACCATTGTCGTGACCAGCCTCAACGATGCGAGGCAAGACTTGCACCAGGGCAAAATTCGTCATGCCCACATTGCTGCATATTTTCTGCGCCAATTCCATGGATTTGTCTAAGCCCATTCCTTCATCAACGAGGTATTGCGACAATCCAATTTGATAGCCCTCCTCCGCGGGATAAACCCGCCCGGTCAGCATCATATCGGTCATCCGGGCCATTCCAATCAACTTGGGGACCCGAACCGCAGCGCCTCCACCTACAAAAATACCCCTTTGCCCTTCAGGTAAGGCATAAAAAGTAGAGGCATCGGCTACCCGGATGTGACAGGCACTGGCCAATTCCAATCCACCACCTACACAAGCTCCGTGGATCGCGGCAATCACTGGCACTGGCCCAAACTGCACCTTGTCCATCACTCGGTGCCACATCCGAGAATGGTAAACGCCTTGAGCTGCGTTGCGCTCTTTGATGGAGGACAAGTCTAATCCTGAACTAAAATGTTTGCCTTCGCCATAAATGATTGCACATTTGATGCCGGGAGGCATTTGGTCAAAAACTTGCTCAAGCGCTAAAATGGCTTCGTCGTTCAGCGCATTGCGTTTTTCGGGCCGATTGAGGCCAATCAGCAGGATTTGATCCTGGAGCTCAATTTTTAAAGTGTCGCTGTACATTCGAAGTTATTTTGCAGCCATACGAATGGCACCATCCAGGCGGATAACGGTGCCATTCAGCATTTGGTTTTCAATAATGTGTTGGACGAGTGCGGCGAATTCGGAAGCTTGTCCCAGCCGGGAGGGAAAGGGCACTTGTTGGCCCAGGGAAACCCGGGCTTCTTCGGGCAAATTGGCTAAAAGTGGGGTTTCAAATATCCCCGGCGCAATGGTCATGACCCGAATGCCCACTCGGGCAAATTCCCGGGCCAAGGGTAAGGTCATGGCCACGATTCCGCCCTTGGAAGCGGCGTAGGCGGTTTGTCCAATTTGCCCCTCGAAGGCGGCCACGGAGGCAGTATTGATGATGACCCCACGTTCGCCACTGTCACCTTCGGGGTTGTTTTGCATGTGTTCGGCCAGCAGCCGAATCACGTTGAAGGCCCCCAACAAATTGACCTGGATGACTTTGGAAAAAGAGGCCAGGGAATGTACTCCATTGCGACCTAAAACCCGTTCGGCAGGGCCAATTCCGGCACAATTCACGAGAGTGTCGAAGCGTCCAAAGTGTTTCAATCCTTCCGCCAGGGCATTTTTTACACTGGCTTCCTCACTGACGTCGGTGGCTACAAATTTTGCTTTAGGGCCTAGCAGTTTCTCGGCCATGGCACCTGTATCCGCATTGATGTCCGCCAATAAGACTTGCCCGCCCTCCTCGATGACCATTTGAGCAGTAGCCAGGCCGAGGCCCGATGCAGCACCAGTAATGAAAAAAGTATGGTTTGATATGGTCATGTTTTAAAATTTATTAAACTACGGCCCTTGCAGCTAAAATTCGCTGATAAGGTTTTAAACCCAGCCAAAAACAAAGTATGGTAGCGACTCCCCCAATCAAGTATAACGCTACCAAGGAATAACGAATCATGCCTTCATCGTGAAAAACGGAGTCGGTAAAAAAAGCTACTACATACGGACCACCACCCATGCCCACCATATTGATGAAAAACAAAAAGATGGAGGATGCAAGTGCCCTGACCCGGTTGGGCATCAATTCTTGCACCGCTGCTGCTGCTGCACCTAGCGGAAAAGCCATAAAAAAGGCTGGGATTGCCAGGCTCAGCAAAATCAAGTCGGGGTTTCCCAGCAAAAAATTGCCCGCTGAAACCAGAATGCCCACCCCAGAAATAATCCCCACATACACGCGCCCTGCTTTGGCCCCATTGCGGACATAGCGATCGGCTAACCATCCGCCCACTAATACCCCCAATCCAGAAAAAATGGTCACAATCAAACCAAATTTCAAGCCGATGACGGGCATGGCCCAATCAAAAGTGCGGTTGAAATAAGTCGGGACCCAGGCGGAAGTACCGTAGTTGGCAAAGGCCGTAAAAGAAGTGCCCAATACAATGGCGGAGTAGGCACTGCGGTTTTGCCAGATAATTTTTAGTGCTTCGCTTAGGCTTGGCTTGGCTATTTTTTGCTGTTCCAGGGTTTCTTTGCGGTCCGGCTCTTTGATGCTCATCACTAAGAAAGCGATCAACAATCCCGGCAAACCAATGTAAAAAAACATCAACTGCCAGGGGTAAATGGATCCGAAAATGGGGATTTGTACCATCCCTTCGGTAGGCAAGGCACTGATCAATCCTGCGCCAACCACTATAGCTAATCCCATCCCCAAAAACACCCCCATTGAATAAGTGCTCAAGGCACGAGACAATTTACTGGGCGGAAAGTAATCCGAAATAAGTGAATAGGCGGAAGGAGATAAAGTAGCCTCGCCTACACCCACGCCCATGCGTGCAAAGAAGAATTGGGTGTAATTTTTGATTCCACCACATAATGCCGTCATCAAACTCCACATAGTCACCCCGGCAATGATGATGTTTCGTCGGTTGAACTTATCCGCAAAATGCCCGATAAAGATGCCAAAAAGGGTATAAAACAAG
Source organism: Haliscomenobacter sp. (assembly GCF_041740695.1). Classification (GTDB taxonomy): domain Bacteria; phylum Bacteroidota; class Bacteroidia; order Chitinophagales; family Saprospiraceae; genus Haliscomenobacter. The sequence goes on from NZ_JBGSLK010000102.1 coordinate 17,096, forward strand.
GCAAAGCTAAAACCCATGAGCAAACTCATTTCGGTGTCGGATAAATGTAAATCCCGCTTGATCGGACCAACCAGTAGGGCTAAAATCTGCCGGTCGATAAACGAGGAAACATTGGCCAGCATGAGCACGATTACAACGTACCAGGCATAGCGCAGCTTTGCAGGTTGAGGGTCAGACATGGTGTAGGCGATTGGTGATGTAGGACATTGACAAATATAAGGAAACCTGATTCTGATGCCTAGCTTTAGATCGCTTTTTTATCCACAGTTGAGAAAAATCTTCGCAAAGGATTCAGCACCTAGTAGTGGGGCAAAAACAAGTGCTCATTTTTTTTTGAGCCAAAGGATTAGATAAGACACTTAAATAAAGCGTTTACTCATCTAATCCTTTGGCAAAATGAGCACTTATTTTTTTATCGCCCCTAAGTGTTAAACCAAAGTTAAACCTGAAAAAAAAATAAGTGAAGGCTGGATTGTTTCGGCAGATAATTGTAAGTTTGACAATTATAAAATAAATGTACATTTTACTATTGTGCATTCTCCATTTGGAATTTAAGATTGGTTTATACATTATTAGTGTTTAATGAGGAGCCGGTAGAGTACCGGCTCCTTTTTTTATCCCATCAACAACTTTTTCGCATACGCCACACACTTGGCCACTTCCTTCACGGCATTCGAACCTTCAGGAACGGTGTATTCCAACTCCACGGAAGCCGGGAATTTGTATTTTTTATCGCGCATCATCGTCAATATTTCCTTCAGCGGCGTGTCACCCTTACCCCATTCCAGGTTGCCAGCACCATTGGTAGGTGTTTGGCGGTCTTTGACGTGCATGCTGGTGATGCGGTCGTGTTTGGCTTCGATGAAGGCAAGCAGGGATGGAACCGTATTTTTACCACCCGCCGCGATGTAGTGACCTACGTCCAGGTTGATGCTGTTGTAAGGAGATTGATTTAATGCTTCATTCCAAAGTACATCGGTAGCCTGGGTGTGGTTGTGGTAGCCGACATAGATTTTGTGCTTGGCACCCAGATCGCCCAAACGTTGGGATTGCTTGGGGTCTGTAGGCAATTCCAACGTTACAGATTTTGCTCCAAGTGCCTTGGCGGCCCGCATGCCGTATTCTACTTCCGCGTCGCTGTTGTTTGGCCCAAAAGTATTGGGTTTGAAGGCATAAATGGTGATCCCGGCTTTTTTGAATTTTTTGCGGATTTCCGTGAATTTATCCATCGAAACCGTAGTCCGCCATTCTGCTACTTTTTTATTGTAGTCTGCGATTTGGGCTCTTTGCTCATCAGTCATTTGGGGGCGTTGGCCGCCTGCAGGGGGAGGGCCCATACGTACGGGCGAAGCGGGTTTGCCCGCATAAGTTTCGGCAGGATCCCCCATTAATTCGATGGCACTAACGTTGGCTTCTGTCAAAAACTGGATCAGTTGATCCACGTCGTGGGGCATACTCCGAAAGGAATAAGTAATCGTTCCAACTTGTATGCCTGCAAACTTGGAATTGGGCTTCGGTGCCAGCGCATCCCAATAATTGCTGGCCATTAAACCCGCACCAACAATGAGGGCAATGCTTAAAAAATTGCGTCTCATGATGTAGTTCATTTGTTTCATGTTGTTGTGTGTTAAGGATCAAATTAAAAACTCGCTGTCTTCGTCAAAAAGAGTCAGGTGAATGTCCTCCTGTAGCCTGCTGAACAATCCTTGCAAACGAGGTAGTTCATAGTGGAAATAAAAGCGCAGGGTTTCGATTTTGGATTGATAAAAAGTAAGCTCTTCACCTTGAATCCCGCCCTTTTTAAGCGTTTCAACCGCCACGATGCCCTGGAGCAGCCATTGCCAGGCCACATTCAAAATGCCAAAGGCTTCCATGTACAAATTGGCATCAGCCAGCAGTACTTCCATGTCGCCTTCGGTGGCCAATTTGAATTGATGAGCGGTGACTTTTTGGAACTGGCGCAGAGAGGCCATTAGTGCCTCCCAGTAAGGACTCAAGGTGGGGTCATGCTCAGCGGGGTGGATGGTTTTGCCTACTTCGTTGTACCAGATCACCAGGGTTTTGCCTTGATTGCCAACTACTTGCCGCCCCAGTAAGGCTTGTGACTGGATGCCAGTAGTCCCTTCGTACAAACTCATGATGCGCACATCGCGGGCCAATTGCTCCAAGGGGAAATCCTCGGTGTAACCATATCCTCCCAGCACTTGTAAGCCTTGATTGACGGCTACAAAGCCCATCTCAGCCCCATAGGTTTTGGCCACGGGCGTGAGCAATTCCAGCAGTTGATTATAGTGCTTTTTGAGCTCGGGGTCTTCGGCGTGCACTTTTTCCAAATCCAGATATAGGTAACATTGCAGTACCAGACTGAGTCCACCTTCTACAATCGCTTTTTGCAAAAACAACATCCGCCGCACATCCGGGTGTTGGATGATCGATACTGCGGGTTCAACCACTGCCTCTTTTTTATTCAAACGCCGCCCTTGGGGGCGCTCCTGGGCGTATTGCAAGGAAGCGTAATAGGCAGCGGAAGCGATGTGGATACCACCCATGCCGACGCCGAGTCGCGCGCCGTTCATCATCAAAAACATGTGCGGTAAACCCCGATTCATTTCACCTATCAGATATCCTACACAATCGTTTTGTGCTCCAAATTCCAGGTGCATGGCCGGGGTGGCCTTTTGCCCCATTTTGTGGTAGACCCCAATGGAAACGACATCGTTGTCTTCCAACACTCCTGCGGAATTGAGGCGCTTTTTAGGTACAACGAACAGTGAAATTCCTTTGGTACCCTTGGGCGCACCATCAACACGGGCCAGCACGAGGTGCACAATATTGTCGGTCACATCCTGATCTCCGGCTGAAATAAAGATTTTTTGCCCTTTGATCAAATAAGTACCATCGGGTTGTGGACTGGCCGAACTAGCCACGTCAGACAAGGAACTACCTGCTTGTGGCTCAGTAAGGCACATGGTGCCCATCCATTCACCGGATAACATTTTGGGTAAAAAAAAACTTTTAAGCGCTTCATTCCCAAAGGTGTAAATGAGATTGGCTGCTCCTTTGCTCAGGTCGGTGTACATCACCAAACTATTGTGGGCGCTGCCCATGATGAACTCGGCGGCGGCGGCAATGATCTTGGGGAGTTGCATGCCCCCCCAGGTTTCGGAGAAGGGCGCGGCCATCAGGCCCGCTTCGCTGAAGGCTTTGATGAAGCTGTGCACACTGGAATGGACTTTGACCTGCCCATCGACCAATTCGGGTTGCTGCCGATCGGATTCCTGGTAGGCGGGCTGCATGATTTGTTTGGCGAGGTCACTGGCAATGTCCAGTGTGAATCCGTATGTTTCCCGGTCGTGAGCCTTGAAATAATCGAATTGTTGGAGCTTTTCTACCTGTAAGGTTTCAAACAGGATGAAGTCCAGATTGCGGCGCGAGAAGGTTTTTTCGGCCATGCTTTTTCGGCGATTGATGGTGATGTAGAAAATTGTAAGGGTAAGTTTAAGGTAGCCTTACAAAATTAACAAAATTAAAAATGCTTTCCGTACTTTGTTTACGCTGTGGGCTATTTTTCTATTTTTGTAGCTTGTAGCAAAAAAAAAGCCCATAACCCATTGGTATGCCTGCTAGAACAATCTATTTAATCAAACGCCTGGAAACGGAAGTTACGGCCAACATGATCAAAATTTTAGGCGCGTACGAAATTACTCCATCCCAGTTCATCATCCTCAACTTTGTAGGGGACAACGAAACTGATTTGTCCTCAGCTCAATTGTCGCGGCGCTTTTTGATGACTCCTCAGTCGATGAATGAGGTGGTAACTACCTTACAGCGCAAGGATTTGCTGGAACGGAATACCGATCCTAATCATAAACGTATCCTGCGCATCACCCTCACTGATAAAGGAAAAGAGGTGCTGGAAATTTGCAATGTCGCGATGGATGTGTTTGAAGACAAATTGCTGAAAAAACTCAAAGCCAAGGAACGGGAGGTTTTTCGTGGGTCGATAGGGAAAATTTTGGAGAACCTTAAAGAGGAGGGAGAAGAAAAGCCAAAGGCTACAAAATGATCAAACGAGGACCCGATAGCTGCTATACATGGAAGGTGATTTGGGCAAATACACCCAGGAAAGTAGTGCAGTATTTCTAAAAACTACCAAAGCGACACTTTTATCACAAAGAAAGCACAAAGGGGCACAGTGGACACAAAGTTAGACGTTGACGGAGCTTTTGTTGATATTTTAAACCCTTGTCAACGTCTAACTTTGTGTTCTTTGCGTCCTCATTTTTACCTTTGTGCTTAAATAATATAAGTAGATTGTGTTTAAGAAATTTGGGACGAAATTTTTTAGTGTAGATCTCACTCCAAAAACCGCGCCTGCGCCTTCTTCCCCGTCTTCACCCAAGTCCGCAACGCATCAAACGCCACGCCGGTCTGTTGTGGCGTAAACTGGCAATGCGCTTGCCCATTGGTGTACAACACGGTCAAAAACTGGCTTTTTCCACGTCCCTGAAGCATGTTTTCGTAGTTGGTCACCGCATAATTGGGTGGGATCAACTGGTCGTACAAGGTATGCATCAAAACGATCGGTTTGTCCACGTTCCCGGTGCGGTCATAGGCCACAAACAATTGGTCTGCACCGGGTGTAGCGGCGAGTCGTTCGGCTTTCAGGTTCACTTCTTTGTCATTTGGAAAGCCGCTGTACACCGTATTGGTATTGTCAAAAGGATTGCCTTTGGCTTTTTGAGCCACATCCCGCAAAACGTTTTCACTAAACATCAAGGTGAAGGGCAAGTCGTCAAACTTGAGGTCAAAACGTTTGGCCACGGCCAGACCCAATAGCGAATCTTTGGCCACAATGGCTTTGCGAATCGCGTTGACTTTGGGCATCATTTCGCGAAAGGACATTGCTGCCACGGGTTTGTTCAAATCAAAAATGTCGGAAAGTTTTGAAATGATTCCAGGAAACAGGCCATTGAAGGTAGCGTACAAGTCAAACTCTTTGCGCACCTGCAAATAAGGACGGCTGGAAAGTGGGCAAAGGGGCAATCCACCCAAATAACTTTGGCTAAAATTTTCCAGGATGCCCAGGGTAATGCCACCGCCCATGGAATGCCCGACCATGAAGGTTGAGTCGGGTTTTCCATAAGTTTTGACGAAGTAGCTGCGCAATGCTTCCGTGTCTTCGATGCCCTCAGGAATGGCATAACCTTGTTTGGAATAATCCGAAGCGGCTACGGCAAAGCCACGTTCGAGAAAAGGTTTCATGTTGGAGATAAAACCCGGATTTTGGCTTTGGCGGGGTGCTGCACCCATAAACTCGTAGCCATGCGCGTACATGACCAGTTTCCCTTTCCAATTTTCAGGAAAAAGGATGCGGTATTTGGCCCCTTTGATGCTCCCCGTGTCGATTTTGGCGACGCCGTTTTGGGCAAAAAGACCAATGGAACCGAACAGCAAGAAGAAGCAGAGTAGATTTTTCATGATTGAGGATATTTAGGTGGTTTATGGGTTTCCCCAAACTTTGATGGCTGTGTTCACCACCAATTCCAACTTGCGCCACTGGTCGTCGTGGGTCATTTGATTGCCGTGGTGGGTAGAAGAAAAACCACATTGGGGACTGACGCACAAGTTTTCCAGTGGAGCGTATTGAGCTGCTTCATCAATGCGCTTGCAGAGGTCATCCATATTTTCCAACTGGGCAACTTTAGAGGATACAATGCCCAAGACCACCATTTTATTTTTGGGGACAAAACGCAGCGGCGCAAAATCGCCGGAGCGCTCATCGTCGTACTCCAGGAAGTAGCCATCCACATTGATTTCGTTGAACAAAACTTCGGCCACCGGCTCATAACCACCTTCGGCAAACCAGGTGCTGCGGTAATTGCCTCGACAAAGATGGATACCCACCCGCAGGTCAGTAGGTCGATTGTCAATCACGGCATTGATCAAGGCCGCGTAAGTTTTCGGCAGTTCATTGGGGTCTTCACCCCGCTCAGCGGCCGCGGCGCGCATTTTAGGATCGCAGAGGTAGGCCAGGTTGGTATCGTCGAGTTGGAGATAACGCAAACCTGCTGAGTAGAGATGGTCAATTTCCTCCCGATAAGCGGCGGCCAGGTCATGGAAAAACAACTCCATGTCGGGGTAAGAATTGATGTCAATAGACTGGCGACCACCCCGGAAATGCACCATAGTAGGGGAAGGAATGGTCACCTTGGGCGTGCGCGTAACGACGGATTGCAGGTATTTAAAATCCGCTACCTGGATGTCGTGCTGGTGCCGGAGTTTGCCGCTTACGCTCACCACGGGTGGTTTGAAACCATCTTCAGCCGCTTTGGCGTTGGGATTGCTTTCAATGCCCCCGGTGACAGTTACACCATCCAGCTCTTTGAGGAAGTCGAGGTGAAAATAATCGCGTCGAAATTCGCCGTCGGTGATGGATTGGATGCCGGTCGCTTCTAACCTTTTAACTGTTTCCGCAATGGCGGCGTCTTCGATGGCGCGCAATTCAGCGGCGGAGATTTCTCCTTTTTTCCAGCGCAGGCGATTTTCTTTTACGGCACTGGTTCTCAATAAACTTCCCACGTGATCCGCACGGAATGGAGGCGTTGACATGATGAGCGATTTTTGTAGGTGATGCGATTTTGGGTGACCTGATGGGTGTTTTAATATCAGGTTGCCTGCTAATTTACGGGGAAATTTTTTAATGTCCAATTTATTTGAGGAAAGTTCCCACGAATAAATTCGTGGGGTGGGGCAGTGGGTAGCCTCCCACGGATTTATCCGTGGGTTGGCGGAGTATCACGCGGGAATGGAAGGCCGACACACCCACACTATCACACTACACACTCCCACCCATTCTTATGCGCCACTCCTTCGGGAAATAATTATTGATGCGGCCTTTGATGTTTTTGATCCAGCCCAGGTTGATACCTTCGAAATTGACCAGGCCCCAACCTTCTGGGGCGGTAGGGAGTTCGAGTGGTTCTCTGCGCAAGTATTTCAAGGCAGTGAGAAGGTCGAGTGGCGTGTTGGGTAAATCTGGATGAACGATGGTGCTCAAAGCCAAAGCTGGAGCAGGTATAAAATCCGTGTGTTTTAAAGCGCCCAATTCAAGGACTGGATCCCAACGCCTGAGGTAGGGACTGAGTTCTTGAAAAAATTCAAAACAAACTTGTGGAATGGCGGCCAATTCTCCATGTGGACTTTCCAATAGTTGGAGCTCAACGCCAGGTTTGACCCATTTATGCAAAAAAGTCGCGTTTTTGCGGGGCGCATTTCTCCAAAAACCTTTCGTTGGCGCCGATCTAAGTACAGGATGATGTTGCTCCTGACGCATGGCCGCGATGAAAAAGCCTTCGCCACGCACCTGATGGGGATAACATTGGTAGCCAAAGTCGCGGGCTTGTACACCCCATTCGGCAGGGAAAGACAGGGGAATGGGGGTCAGTTCCAGGTTGTTTTGAGACCAGGCTATATTCAGGGCATTTTCAAACTCGTTGTACGTGCAGGTACAATAAATGAGGATGCCACCGGGCTTAAGCAGCGGACTGGTTTCGGCCAAAATGCGCCTTTGACGGGCCGAGCAATGTTGTACGTGTTCGGGCGACCATTCGTTGACGGCATTGGGGTCTTTGCGGAACAAACCTTCACCGGAGCAGGGTGCGTCCAGCAAAACGAGGTCAAATTGGCCTTGCAGGGGCGCGAATTCCCGGCTGTCCTGGTTGGAGCACAACACATTGGGATAGCCCCATTTGCAGAGGTTTTCCCGTAGGATTTGATAACGGGATTTGATGACTTCATTGCTGATCAGTAAACTGTCTTCAGATAAGGCAGCGGCCAATAAGGTGCTTTTTCCCCCTGGTGCAGCCGCCAGATCCAAGACTTTTAAAGGCTGATTTAAATCGATCACTTGGGGCAAAACCGCAGACAACAACATTGAGGAAGCTTCCTGCACATAGTAAGCTCCACCATGCAAACGTGGGTCGAGAGTGAAAACCGGTCGCTCAGGAAGGTAAACTCCTTCGTTGTTCCATTTTACTCCGTCAAAATTTTCCGACCAATTTTTTAATTTCAAAGAATTACGCCGAATGCTGACCGGGGTGGGAGCGGCGAGTGCTTGTAGGAATGCCTGGTAATCGGTCTCACCCAATTGCTGTAACATTTGATTAGAAAAAGCGGTGGGTAGGACCGGGCTTGGCATGACTAGCGATTTGGATTGGCAAATAATTCTTTCTCCACGATCTCACACACAATATGCCCGATCAGCATGTGGCATTCCTGGATGCGGGGCGTGTCTTTGGATGGAATATTGATGAGGATGTCGCACAAATTGGCCATTTTTCCGCCCTCCATTCCGGTCATCCCGATGACTGTCATGGACTGTTCACGGGCAGCTTCAATGGCTTTAAGTACGTTGGGAGAGTTCCCAGAGGTGGACATGGCCACCAAAATATCTCCTTTACTGCCCATGGCCCGCAACATCCGAGCGTAAACCTCATCGTACCCGTAGTCATTGGCTACAGCAGTCAAATAAGAAGTATTGACGTGCAAGGCTTCGGCGAACAAGGGGGGGCGGTCGAAATAATACCGCCCAGAAAGCTCCGCGGCGAGGTGCTGAGCATCCGCAGCACTGCCGCCATTGCCACAAAACAGCACTTTATGACCGGTTTTAAAGGCTTCCAAAAAAGTGTTTGCCATATGATGGGCACGCTCCAGAAGGTCTTCTTGCTCGTGCAGCATGGTGACGGTGTACAGGTGGGAAGCAATGCGGGTCTGGATCAGAGGATGAATGTTCATTTATGCGTGCATTATTACTTTAGGGCGATAAAAAATAAGTGGTTCATTTTGTCAAAGGATTAGATAAGTAAACGGTTCATTTTAAGTGTCTTATCTAATCCTTTGACTCAGGAAAAATGAACACTTATTTTTGCCCCACTACTTTGGCGTAATTTTCCCAACTCAACTCTTTGGTCTTCTCCCGGATGTTTTCCCTTGGTATCGGTTCATCCAGGAAGCGCAGCATTTGAGCGGCCATCGAATCTACATCACCCGCTTCGGCCAAATAACCACTGAAGCCTTCCTGGATGGTTTCCGGAAAATGGCCAACCTTGGTGGCAACCAGTGGCAAGGCAAAGTTATAACTCAAAGATTCGATCCCGGAAGGAGTCGCGTATTCGTAAAACAACACTGCACAATCGGCTACCTGGAAGTATTTGTGGACGTCTTCGTTGGGGATAAAGGTATTGAACACCGCTACACGGTCGCGCAGGTTCAACTCGTCGATTAAGGCCAGTGGGTTATACTGCCGTTCATCGTCGCTTTGGCGGAGGACTATTTTTTTAGCCAAACCAAACAAGGCATTTTTGATTTTGGTGCTCCACTTGCTGTTATCCAAGGTTTGCCAAAAGGATTCTCCACAAATGAGCAGGGATACATCATCGCGCTGGGCGGCCACTTTTTGAAAAGCCGGAATCGCATGGTGCAAACCCTTGTATTTGCGAATAAAGCCAAAAAAGAGGAATACGTGCTTGCGCAAACCATGTTCTTTTTTGAACGCTTCCACATCAAAATCTGCTTTGGGTTGAAACAGGTCGTAGATGGGATGGTAGAGTTTGAGGACGGTTTGTACCGTTTTATCAGTACTGCGTTGGCCCTCGTAACTCAACTCAAATTGCCGATTGGGGTAGAGGGTTTTGAGTTCGTTAAAGGTTTTGAGCGCATGGACAATGTAGGTTTTGGCTTTGCCAATCCCCATTTTGGTAAAATATTTGTCGACGCTGCTGTTCTCCTTTTGGATGACAAAGTGCAGATCGAGGATCACTTCTATCTCGGTATGCTGCCGCAACCAACTCACAATGCGCCCAATGGGCAACCCTTGTATGGCAATGGCCCACTGAAATACGACTTTGTCGGGTTTTAAACTTAGGATGTAGCGATAGGTATCGTACCAGCTCAGTGGGTTGTTGTAGTTGGTGATGTATTTGACTTTGATTTTGCTGCCTTCCAGCAAATCCATTTGACTGGACTTGTCTACAAATTCGCGGGGGATGATGGCGGGGTATTGCTGGGTCCAGGACACGATGTGGACTTCTGTGCCTGGGATTTTATCCAGGGCACGGGCCAGGGAGGTGTTGTAATTGGAGATACCCCCTTTGAATTTTGGACCAGGGCCGAAACAGACTATTTTCATGCTTGTAAACTTATTGCAAAGCTGCCTACAATTTTTTGATTGCCTCATCATACACTCGCCGCAAACCTGCTTCCAAGCTGATTTTGGCTTCCCAGCCTAGGGTTTCTTTCACAAAGTCCATATTGCAATAACGGGAATGAACCCCGACTGGTTTATCCAATAGTGGTTTGATGGTCGGCTGATACCCCGCGAAACTGCAAAAAATCTCAATGATTTCCCGGAAACTACTCAAACGGCCCATGCCAATGTTGATCGCTGTGCCGTCGTGAATTTTACCCATGGCCACCTCTACACAATCCAACACATCGTCGATGTGTACAAAATCGCGGCCTTGATTGCCACTGCCCCACACTTCGAAAGGGTCTTCCTTACGCGCCGCACGAGCAGCAATGGCTGGAATGGGGTAAGTGAGGTCTTGGTCTTCACCGTAACCGCTGAAAGGACGGATGCAGGTCACTTTCACTCCATAATATTGGGCCGTGATTTGAGCCAGGTATTCACCCGTCAACTTGCTCCAGCCGTAGGTCATATCCGGTTTGCCCATGCGGTCGAAGTTGATGTCTTTTTCGCTTAAGGCAATGGCGTCACTTTCAGTTTGCAAGTCAACCGGGTAAGCGGCACTGGAGCTGGGGTACAAGACCCGCTCGGGTTTGTGGCGACAAATCCAGTAGAAGAACTCGGCATCGATGGACAAATCCAGGGCCACCATCATCGGATCCCCGTCTATTTTGGCGCGACCACCTACAATGGCGGCAAAATGGAAGACATCGCTGAGTTTTTCTACTTGCCAGCCGAAGGGCGCAAAATAACTGGGTGCATCGTGCAACCCACGCAGGACATTGCGAAAATCATCCTGGATGAACAGCAAACGCTCATCTGCTCCGAAAAAAGTAGCGTTGCCTATGCTACGTCCTTGTGGAGCAGCCAACCAGGTGGAGGGGTGGGTACCTACCGACAAGTCGTCGATAAAAATGACTTTATCCTGGGTTTTGTTGAAGAGTCTTTTGACCATGTTGCGGCCTACAAATCCACAGCCGCCACTTACCAAATGTACTTTTTGCATTATTCTTCGATTTCGAGCTCTCCGAGCACTTTTTCAACGATGTAGTTATTGCGATGGGGGGCACTGCGACTCACCAGTTCGGCCACGAAACCTGCCAAAAAAAGCTGGGTGCCAATGATCATACAAGTGAGAGCGAAGAAAAACCAGGGGTTTTCTGCGATGAGCGGCGAACGTTTGACGTTGTTGATGACGTCATACAATTTGGAAAAACCGATGAAAGCAACCGATACAAAGCCCGCCATAAAAACGACCAAGCCAGACGTACCAAAGAACTGCATCGGCTTTTTGCCATAACGGCCCACAAAGACCACAGAAAGTAAATCGAGAAAACCGGTAAACAAACGCGTCCAGCCAAATTTGGAATACCCGTACTTGCGGGCGCGGTGCTCCACTACCTTTTCTCCAATTTTTTTGAACCCTGCCCACTTGGCCAATAGTGGAATAAAGCGGTGCATGTCCCCGTATACTTCCACATTTTTGACCACTTCGTTTTTATAAGCCTTGAGCCCGCAGTTGAAGTCATGCAGGTTGATTTTGCTCACCTTGCGTACGACCCAGTTGTAAAACTTGGAGGGGATGGTTTTGGAAATGGGGTCGTGGCGCTTTTTTTTCCAACCGGAAATCAGGTCATAACCCTCATTGGTGATTAGGTGGTACAACTCGGGAATTTCATCGGGGCTATCTTGCAAATCGGCATCCATGGTGATGACTACGTCGCCATTGGCTGCCTGGAAACCGGAGTGCAACCCCGCAGATTTGCCGTAATTGCGCCGAAATTTGATGCCTTTGATGTTGGGGTTTTGGATACGCAGTTGCTCAATGACTTTCCAAGACGCATCGGTGCTGCCATCGTCGACCAGGATGACTTCGTAACTGTAGCCATTGGTATCCATCACCCGACGAATCCAGGCTTCCAGTTCCGGCAATGATTCTTCTTCGTTGAGCAAAGGGATAACTAGAGAAATGTTCATGACGATGCTTAAGTGTTATTTGCCTTGACTGAATCCCGATTTACCGTAAGTTGACCAGGCTACAGCCAGGGACATTACAAATCCACCGATCAAACCAAAAGTAAAGGCAAAAGCGGACTTTTGGAAAGTGGGGATAAAATCTTCGGCTTGGTACTGGTCTTTCATTTTCCAGGCATTTTCTTCACCCAGCAGGTTTTTGCTGCGTTCGAGTCCTTCACTGAAGACTTCAGCCTGCAAATTTATCATTCCAGGATCAATAAACTTCAAAAGTACGAAGTAAAATACGTGGGCAATTAGGTGGGTAACGACAAAAGTGCCAAAAGCAGTGCGCAAGGCGGGTTGCCAGGCATACAATTCTGTGTTTTGGCGTGCTTCGCCGCGACAAGCCAGATACATAGCTAGGGCATAAAAGGGCAAAACCCCCCACTGAACTCCGGGATGGAAATACAATTTTTTATCCACAAAATAAAATAGCAGGAGCCACAGCACAATGGCGACTCCTGCTAAACTACCCATTTTTATGATTCTAGAATTTTGCATTGGATCAGCTTTGATTTTGACCCTCAAACATAAGACCTAGAATCTGCTTTGAGTAGTGGGGCAAAAATAAGTGTTCATTTTTTTGAGCCAGAGGATTAGATAAGACACTTGAAATGAAACGTTTACTTATCTAACCCTCTGGCAAAATGAACACTTATTTTTTTTATCACCCCTGAAAATTTTTCCTTAAAACTTCTCAGCGTCTTTTTTCATCACCGCTGCTACGATCAATGAAAAAATGGTACCCATGAATGTTAAAGTAATGAAGGCCATCACGGCCATCATGGGAGGGGTAAACATCCAACTCACCATTTTCATACCTGCTTCAACTTGTTCTGGATCTTGGCCTTGCTCAGCCGCCTTGTCAATTGAAGCTTGTAAAATTTGGTCCATCATGTCTGGCGCGATGAGGGCCATGAATACATACAACCAAATGGCCTGGGTGATACAAATAACCAAGGTGGTTTTGAACCCAGTTCCAAATGCTTTGCCAAAAGAGATGAACCCTTTTTGGTTCTCATCACGGTGATGGCGTACGGCCATTACTATCCCCCCAATCATGACCGCGTAAGTAATCAAGGAATTGATCCAGGAAACCGCAGTGCTCATTTTACCTGGGTCGGTCATTCCAGAGACGTAACCAATCAAACCATAAACGATCAAAATGACAGTGGTAATCACCCCAAAACGCAGGGCAACCTGAGTATTGGATACATTTGGTGTCTCGTTAAAAGGATTATCAATGGTGCTCATAATAGATTGAAATTTTTGGTTATGAAATAAAAAATGTGCGAAATACGATGATGGTACTATCGCGCTTTCATTCTGATCACAACCAACTCAAAAAACACTGCCCATTGTTGACGACCCCAATTACCCGACCTTTTAAAGTGTGGCCGATGAGTGGACAATTCATAGACTTGGAGCGAATATCTTTCGCCTGAACGGTCCATTTTTCATGGGGATGAAACACGGTTAAGTTGGCTTTGGCACCCTCACGCACGATAACTTCCTCTAAATTGAAGATTCTGCGGGGATTGGTAGCTAGTTTTTCGACCAACTCAGTTTGTGAAAGGACACCTTCCAAATGTGTATTGATTAAGGCATAAGTGGTTTCGAGGCCAATGGCCCCAAAATCGGCATAGGGAAACTCCAGTTTTTTGGCTTCTTCTTCGAGGGGAACGTGGTTGGAACCGATCAGATCGATGGTTCCATCTTTGAGCCCTTGCTTGAGGGCTTCAATATCTTCGCTGCTGCGCAGCGGCGGAAGCACTTTAAATGCGCTGTCAAATTCAACCAAGGAACGGTCATCGAAGGCCAGATTTAGGGCGGCTACGGAGCAACTGACCTTTAGGCCCTTGGCCTTGGCTTGACGGACTAGGTCTACTGCAAATTGGGAGGACAGATTGGCGAGGTGCAGCCGGGAATCGGCGTATTGCGCCAGGTAGATGTCGCGCTGTACCATCAGGTCTTCGGCCAGATTAGGGATGCCTTTCATGCCCAGCGAAGTGCTCACTACCCCTTCGTGCATTTGCCCTTCAAAAGCCAGGGTACGATCCAGCGGCTGGTTGATGACGATGCCGTTAAAGGCTTTGACGTATTCCAGCGCCCGCAAAATCATGCCGTTGTCGGCAATGGCGTGATTGCCATCCGAAAAGGCAATAGCCCCTGCGTAGTGCATATCGATCATCTCGGTGATGTCTTTGCCCTGGCATTTGCTGGTAATGGCACCGATGGGAAGAATATCCACAAGTTTGCCCCGACTGAACTGTTTGAGGTAGGTAACTTCGGTTTTCCCATCTACGGCTGGAGAAGTATTGGGTTGCGCACCAATGGTGGTGAACCCTCCAGCAGCAGCGGCGGCGCTCACTGAACGCAGGTCTTCCCTGTGTTCGTAACCTGGGTCGCCAACTTGTACCCCGATGTCCACCCATCCGGGTGACACCTGAGCTCCTTCCATTTGAATGACCTGATCGGCATTGCGTTTGAGGTCGCTGCCAATGGAAGTGATTTTATCTCCCTCAATAAATAGATCAACTACCTTACCGTGATAAGGGGAGTTGCTGTCGATGACGGTGGCTTTGCGGATTAAAAAATTCATTAGGAAGGGAAATGAAATAAAGTAAATGGGTTGACTTGGCTATTTTTTGATTTGGCAAGGCACGAGGAAGGCGCATAGTAAACTACGCAACTGAGGAGTAACGCAGCGAAATCAATAAAGAGCCCGTCAAGCGTTTACTTTATTTTATTTCCCTTCCTTCCTCGTTTTATACTTTCCAAAATCTCAGCAAAAGTATCTCAATCGCCAAAAAAAGCAAAGTCAAAATGATGCACCAGCGCCATAAAACGGTGCCCTGGTTGTTTTCCTCGATTTGGGCGGTCAATACTGCGGTATCGAGTGCGGAAATCACATTGACATTTTCGCCAACTTTGGAGCTGAGTTCTTCGGGGCTAAAATATTGCAAGGCCGACTCGCGGCGGTTGTAATTGAATGCGTAACTGTGGTTGACCTGGCCAGGATTGAGAAAAAGGTCATAAAAGCCGGACTTTTTGATTTGATGGTTCATCGTCAAAAAGACCTTGGCACCTACCGCCCGTTGTTGGGGGATAAACTCGCCACCTTCCCCTTTCATTTTGTAGACTATTTCGGCACTATTGGCCTGGTGGTCGGCTTCGAGCAGTTCGTCGCGGCCAATGATGTAGGCAATCCGCGGGTCGGTACCGGCGGAAATGGCCATTTTGTACAACATCGGGATAAACACCTCGCCGCTGTTGACCAGGTTGTTGAACTCCTGAGCCAGAGGGGCTGCACATAGGTACAAGTTTCCTTTGCCTTGTTTGTATTTCGACAAATAAGGGCTGCCATCCCGGTAGGAGAGGAGCTGCTCTTCGGCACGGGAATTGAAACGACCAAAGGTAAAATTGCCCTGGGTTGCCGGTAGGCGTAGGTTCGCGCTGCGGTTGAGGAATACGTCTTTAAAAATGAATTCCCCTTGGTTGACTTCCCCTACACTTTTGTTGACTTGTTCAAAACTTTGGGGGGTATTGGCAGGGAAACTTTGCAAAAAGGCGGAGTAAGTACCTAGATTGGCATTGCGCCCGGGAAAAACCAGCACATTGCCCCCATTTTCGATGTACGTTTTCAACTCGGCACCCATCCCGGAAGAAATGTTGCTCAGGTCATTCAACACGATCAGTTGATAATCGACAAACTTGGAATAATCCAGGTTTTGATTGTTCATGTCGCTGAGTTTGAAGTAGGGCAATCCATTGATGGCTGCTTGCAGGTATCGATTGGGTGTCGCCTCGTTGATGGCCAATACCTTGATTTCACTCGCTACAAAAAAGCTGAAAAAATACTGGTCATCAAACTGAATTGGATAATCGGTGAGGGTCACCTCTGCCCGTTGCCAACCCGTACCGGAAATGGTAATGTTAACGGTGTCTACCCGATCGCCACCTGGGCCGATGCTGAGCGAACCCAGGGGTTTGATCTCATTGGCATATTTGAGCGAGACCCGGGCATTTTCTACCGGGGTGGTGCTGTGGTTGTGGATTTTGACAAACAATGGGGTGGTTTGATTGGCCATGCGCACCGGAGCTTCAAACCAGACACTGTCGATGCTCAGGTTTTTTTCCTGAACCGATTGTAATGGAATCAAAGTAAGCGGTAAAAGGGTGTCCTGATAGGTGGTTAAATCCATCACACTGCGCTGAAAATCAGAAATGAGGTAAGAAACCTCATTGTCACTTTGAGCCATTGACAAGGCTTGTTTTTGTCTGGCCAATACCCTGGACATCACCTGTACCTCCGGGCCTAGGGCAATTTCATCAATCATCGCCAGGGCATCTTCCTTGTTTACAAGGCGCTGTTGCCGACCACTGAACTCATTGCTCAAGATTTGAAAACGATCCTCTGGTCCATGCGCAGTGACGATCTCTCTGGCGCGTTGTTTTGCTTTTTCCAACAAGGGCACATCCTGGCTGGAGGCACTCATACTAAAAGAATTATCGATGTAGACACTGACCGCTTTGATGCCTTTTTTTACCGCCGTTTTTTGAGGAATAAAGGGTTGGGCAAAAGCAAACACCAAAAACAACAAGGCCAACAAACGAGCCGCCAAGACCAGAAAGTTGCGCAGTTTGGACCGCATGCTGGTTTCATCCTTTACTTCTTTCAAAAAGCGCACATTGGTGAAGTACACTTTTTTGAAACGCCGAAAATAAAACAGGTGCAGAATGACCGGGATGGCGAGGGTGGCAAGTGCCCATAAAAATGTCGGGTATAAAAACTGCATGGTCAGGATCGATTTACCAATTAACGTTGGTGTTGGATGGAAGGTTGTGTGGGGACTGTAGAGACGCACGGCCGTGCGTCTCTACTTTTGGGGATGTGCGTCTCTACTCTTGGTGTCTCACGTAATGGAGACGCACATCCGTGCGTCTCTACCGCTTCCGTTTCTTCGGGTCTCTTCTATCACTCGCCGTTGTTCGGGGCGCAGCTGGTGCACTTGGCTTCGGTTGCTGCGGTTTGGGTTGCGGCTTGGGTTCTTCAGCGGGTGGGTTTTTCAGGAATTTCCACAAACCAGTTCCCACAATCCCCAAAACTCCTACGATGAGCGTAAGCGAGGAAGCGGTAGAAATGGCCTTACCCTTGGCAAATGAAGCCGGTTCAAAACGGAACTCCACTTCGTGTTTACCCGCCGGGATGCGCATACCCCGCAGCAAGTAATTGACCCGGATGTGTTCAGCGGGTTTGCCATCGATGTAGGCATTCCAGCCCTTGTTGGGGCCGTACCAGATCTCGGAAAACACTGCGAACTGCTCGCTAGGACTATCACTCTGGTATTTGAGTTTTTCAGGATGGTAACTCGTCAACTTAATGCTACCTTCTGCCTTGGGATCAAAATTCTTGATGTAGGCATTGAATTCCTGGTGTACAATCGCTTGAGAATCCGGTGAAAAGGCACTCAATGCGGCCAACTCAATGTTGTCGGATTCGGCAATCAGAAGCGTGTCCACAAACCAGGCATTACCCAATGCTCCGGGGTTGATCTGCGACATGGGTTGTTGCTGCCCCTCTGGAGTGAAGATGTAATATTTGGTATTGAGCATGTCCAATACCTTCTTATCCCCCTGTGCCAGGAAGCGTTCGATCACATCGTTGTAGCGTTGCATCTTGGCGGGGTTGTAGCCACCGATGGTTTTGTGGAAATAAGAGGTCATCGCCCATTGGAATGCATCGGGTTTGACTTCATGTACGCGGTAGTACAGGTCTTTCTCCTTGTTGATGATTTCCAAGTCGACTGGGCGAGCCTGGAAGTTGTTTTGGTAATCCGTTTTGGTCACAAAACTTTTTGGACTCACATAACGACGGCCAACCCCCCAAACGTCAAAAATGGTCAATAAACCGATCCCCGCGATGGCAATGGTACTGCTGATTTTTTTGGTCACCAAAGCCCAAATCAGTCCAGCACAAAGTGCGATCAGGAAGAAACTGCGCCAGGCATCGCCACTGAATAAGGCTTTGCGGTCGGCTACTATGTCTGCTGCTACCAAACCACTGCTGGCCAACTGGGCATCATTGGCACCACTAAAACTAAAAAAACTACCCCCCAGCAGGGCAAAAAACAAGGACAAACCTCCCGTTAAACCTGCGGAAATCCACAATTTGGTTAGCAATTTTTTCGGATCTTCATCGGTTTTGAAAACCTGTCCTAAGGCTAAAAAGCCCAGCATAGGCACCAAAAAGGCGGTCACACTCAAAACGGAACTCGGCGCCCGAAATGAATTGAACAAGGGCAAGTTGTCAAATAAAAATTTATTGAGCCCGCCGTCATTTTTACCCAAGGAAAGAATCATGGTAAAAATGACCCCAAAGCCCAGCCACCATTTTACCGGCCCTTTGACGGTGAACAAACCAAAAACAAACAGGAACAAAGCAACTGCGCCCAAATAACCAGGGCCACTGGTAAAGGGTAAACCGCCCCAGTACATCGGCAATTCTATATCGGTTGGACCTTGGTAACCCCGGGCCACTAAGGAAGTCATCGTTTTGGAATCAGCTCCAATGGGCTCGGCATTACTGCCCCCCGCAGCCCTGGGGATGAGGGTGGATAGCAAGTCAATACCAGTATTGCTCCATTGAGTAGCGTATTCAAATCCCAGCCCTTCTTTTGGTGCTGGATTTTTGGCTTCAGCCGTACCTGGGGCCGGAATCTGAATTTTTTTGCCCCGCATGGTGGACTCCTTGTATTCCAGGGTAGTCAGGAGGTTGGAAGCCCCTGTACCTACACCGATCAAACCCGATACAATGATGAAGATAGCGGCCTTGGCAAAGTGGACGATTTCACCCTTACGAATGGAATCTACCAATTGTGCTATCCCAAAGGCCAGCATGGTCAGAATCAGGTAATAGGTCATCTGCACGTGGTTGACCCAGAGCTGTAAGGCCGAGCCGATGCCAAAGAGCAAAGCTCCGGCCAGGTATTTTTTATCCCTAAAAGCCAGCAACAAACCTGCGGCCAGCAGCGGCATGTAGGCAATGGCACCCAATTTGGAGGTGTGTCCGGCTTCAAAAAGCACCAGATTGTTGGTCGCCAAACCAAAGGAAATGGCCCCAATGACTCCCACCCAACGGTTGACCCCCAAAACCACCATCAAGATGTAAAAGGCCAACATGGCCGAGATGAAACGACCAATTGGTCGGGGAATGTACAGTTGCATGAGGTTGTCGAAAAGCCCGGTTTGGTTGCCGGCACGCACACTGGCGATTTGGTAAGTGGGCATCCCGCCAAACATGTTGTTGGTCCACAGCGGCATCCGACCTTCTTTGGCATTGTAGTCGTTCATTTCCTTCATCATGGCCGTAACCTGCACGATGTCACTTTGACTCATGACTTTGCCGGAGAGCTGCGGCGCGAAATAAAAGGCCGATACACCTACTAAAATGGCGACGGCGATCAGGTGAGGAATGAGTTGTTTAATCAGGTGGTTCATGAAAGTGTTAATTTAAAACCGCTAATAACTTGGCCTAAAAATCCACATCAACGTCGTATGGATAGGTGATCAAATACTTGATTGCTTTGTCGATGTTGTACCCTTCAAAAACGATGTTGTACAACATGTGGGTAATAGGCAGGCGCAATTTATAATAATTTGCCAAATGCCAGGTAATTTTGAGGGTACGAACCCCTTCGGCCAATTCGGGCATGGTGGCCTGAATATCCTGTATTTTTTCACCCTGACCCAGGCGAAAACCAAAGGTATAGTTCCGACTGCTTTTGCTGGTGGCCGTAGCCACAAGATCGCCAATACCCGCCGTACCGAAAAACGCGGAGTTGGTCGTGCCCATGGCCTGGCCAAAACGCACCATTTCCATCAGGCCCCGGGTGATGAGCATGGCTTGTATGTTTTTGCCCAAACCTCGCCCGCGCAAGATACCTGAGCCAATGGCGATCACGTTTTTCAAAGCTCCTGCCAGTTCCGCACCAAGGATGTCATTGTTGCCAAAAACGTGGAAAGCATCGGAAGAAAGCACTTTTTTACCCAGCTCAATGACCTCTTCATACACACTTCCGATTACAGTTGCGGTGGGCTGACCCTCCAGAATTTCGGTGGCGAGGTTGGGCCCTGAAAGACAACCTACTCGGCGCACCACCGTTTCCTGAGTAATCACCTGACTCATGGTGCTCACGTGCTGCGGTTCCAGGAGCCCTTCGTCCATTTGCTCCGAGGTAATGCCTTGCATATCAAAACCTTTGGTTCCGTGGATGAGGATATGGTAGGGGCGCAAATGTGGCCCGAGGCGTTGCATGGTGCTGCGAAACCCATCAGAAGGTACGACA
Organism: Haliscomenobacter sp.; assembly: GCF_041740695.1. Taxonomy (GTDB): domain Bacteria; phylum Bacteroidota; class Bacteroidia; order Chitinophagales; family Saprospiraceae; genus Haliscomenobacter. The sequence continues at coordinate 37,706 of NZ_JBGSLK010000102.1, forward strand.
GGGAAAATCAGGGTACATTTTTCGGCCAGCTCTTGCACATTATTGATGGCGCTGATGCGTGGCGATAGCTTGAGGCCAAAATTCGAACGCTCATGGTTGATGCGTTCGACTGTTTCAGGATTTCGACTGAACAACAATACATCTACTCGACGCGATAATAGGTTGGCAATGGCCGTTCCAAAGGTACCCGCTCCAATTACCCCAACTGTCTGCTGAAAATCTGGCATTCGCTCTTTTTCAATTTGGCGTAAAAGTAAGTGTATTGGTGGTATTGATGCAAAAAAGAGTGGGGGAGTTTGGGGAGAGGGGGAAAAAAGTTTATGATAGCGTAAAAAAAACAAAATTCAATCCCAAACGTTGCAGACTAAGAGAAAACAAGGGTAAATGAATTGGAGATTAAGCATAAATAAATTTGAAATGCCCAAAATGGGCCCCTGGACACAACGCTTGATGTTGAGTAGTGTGCTGGTAGTAGGCCTATTTGGCATATCTACCCGCAAAACCAATGGACCCGCTGCTCCCAGTCAACCTGCGGATGGCCCTGGCGGTGCCAACTACCTGCACGCCGAGGTCACCATGCGCGATTCGGCCAGCGAAACGGATGGTTATTGGTTGTTTGAGCCAGCTAGTCCCAAGCCCGATTCCGCCCATGTCATCGTGTTCATGCACGGCTACGGTGCTCTGAACCCAATGGCTTACGGTGGCTGGATCAAACACCTGGTGCGCAAGGGCAACATCGTCATTTATCCTCGTTTCCAGCGTGACATGTGGTTAACTCCTACAGAACAATTCCCGGCCAATGCTGCCAAAGGAATCCGCGATGCGCTGAAAGCGCTCAAAACTGGCGATCACGTCCGTCCCATCGATGGGCCCCTGATTATGATAGGGCACTCGTATGGCGCCGCTACTGCCGCCTATCTGGCCGTGAAATACAAACAATACGGTATTCCCCAACCCAAAGGGCTCTTGCTTTGTGCGCCCGGTACCGGCCCAATGAATGGTGCCAAATTAGACGATTACCGCAACATGCCAGCAGATACCAAACTGCTCATTGTCAACAGCAATGATGATCAGGTGGTGAAGGAAAGTTTTCAACGCACCATTTTTAATACGGCTGTCAACACGCCTAACCGCAACTTTTTAAAACTATACGCTGATGAATACGGGACTCCAGGAGTGAAGGCGCACCACAATGCCTGCTATAGCCTGGATGTATCGTTCGACAATGGAATCCGCAATCCTACCATTTACCGCAGCTACCTCGTTGGGCAAACCAATGCAGTGGATTATTACGGCTATTGGAAATGGGGCGATGCCTTGATCGATTGTGTACGGGCGGGGGAGAATTGTGAATTTGTGTTCGGGAATACGGTTCAGCAAAAATCCTTGGGTGCCTGGGCGGATGGGAAGAAGATTAAGGAGTTGGAGGTGTGGTTGCCCTAGGGTGGCCCTTAAGTGCCTCAGGTTTCTAAGGTGGTGAAAATATCTTTTTCGCGCTTGCGCGCAAGCGTTTTTATTTGAACCACCTTGGAAACCTTAGACACTAAAGAAACACTTCAGAAGCTTTGCACCTAAAATCTAATGGAAATATAATGAAAAATCTATTCCTCCTTTTTTGGTCAGTTGCCAAGACTCTGGCCTTTGTTTCACTCACCATTCCCGCTTTCTCCCAGAATTTAGCCGCCATTGAAAAAGACCTGGTCGAAACTTATGCCCGTATTTCTTCCTTTTACCGAGTAGATTCCGATTCTTTGCCCTACTATTCAGAGCAATTCGATCAAAAAATAGCGGCTTATCTTAAAAAGTATCCGACCACCTTCAAACATCCTTTTACTCAGCTTAAAAAGGAATGCTTCATCACTACGTCCGCAGATGGTTTGCTCCGCGTGTACAGTTGGGATACCTGGTTGGGCGGAACCGCGCACGATTTCAGTAGCATTGCTCAATTTCAGTCTGGAGGAAGTACCTTTTTGGGTAAAATTGGCGGCATGGGCTTTTTTTCGGAAGTATTTACAGTCAAAACACGACAAAAGACATACTACCTTGCCGTTAGCCATGGCATTTTTTCCACGGCTGATTCCGGGCAATCCCTCCAAGCATACACCATTGAGCAAGATGAGCTTCGATCGGTGGAGTTGTTTAAAACCAAAGGAAAAATGAGCACAAGCATTTCCTTTGAATTTGATTTTTTCAGCGTAGTGGGTCGCCCTGAACGGCCACTGAAGTTGATTAAATACGATGAAAAAAAGAAGACAATTTCCGTGCCGGTGATTGCAGAGAATGGGGCAGTGACGGAAGTATTTACAGCGTATCGGTTTAATGGTAAGTATTTTGAGGAGGTGGAGAAGAAATAGAAACTAGTATGGTACGTCAAATAATCTTGACCTTATTATTCTTAAGCGCTCAGGTATGCTTTGCCAACATGGCCTCGCCGATTACTAAAGGCACCAGTAGCGGCAGTGCTTTTTCGAGCCGGGACATTGATATTTTGTCTGAAAACATCCACATTAAGGTGAACCCTGATTTCAAAACAGCCAGTTTTAAAGTTGACTACCGGATTCAATGCAAAGCAGATGGGCGGCAAATTCCGCTCCTTTTTTTGGCGCAGCAATACAGTGGGGCTTTTAAAGTACGAGTAGATGGGCATGAGGTAAATGTGCAGGATGTGCCTGCGCAATATGATTTTAGTGAAGGATCGCCATTTTTTCAGTTTAGTAGGTCTTTTCCTGACCGCATTTCCCAAGGTGAAGCCGCAACAACCACTATTCATTGGAGTAAACAGGATAGATCACTCTATCAACTCCGCGATTTAAAATATTTTGAAACATCGCTTGAGGAAGGTGTTCACCAAATTCAGGTTGAATACATTGCCAGCACCTGGGTCGACCGCTCCGATTGGGTAAAAGTATATAGCTTGCCTTATGCGCTTATGCCTGCGAAATATTGGAATTCATTTGGGACATTAACCATAACGCTAGATGCTTCTGATTTTTCAAAATCATTGCAGAGCAATCTTGGCAAGCCCCAGCGTGGAAAGATGGATGCCATCGCGTATTGGTCATTTGACGAAATACCCCTAGATTTTTTGCAGGTTTCATATACTCCAGAAATCAGTGCTTTGGCCAAAACATTGATTCAGTTTGGTCCAGAATGTTTGGGTCTGTTTTTGGGTTTGTTGTTAATGATTCTGCACTTCTTTTGGTTGATCCGCTATAAAAAAGCGAACCCAGAAAAGAGTATGAATAAGCCTCTACTGCTGGGAAGTATTATGGTGCCTTTCCTTGGAATCCTAAGCTACCTATATTCGTTTGAATTAATTGATCAACTAATTGGCCAGGAAGCTAGTCGTTTTCATGGGTATACGTTTTTAGTGTGGTTGATTTATCCTGTGTTGGTGTTAGGGTATTGGTTGATCGGTAAGGCTTTTTTATTGCTTTTTGCGAATAAGAACAATGCAAATATTTAGTTGGACGAGAGGGATGGTGGTATCGGTTGTCGCTTCTGGTTAACAATGCGCATTATCTACAAAGGTATCTTAGGGTACTTACAAAACTTGAAGCAAACCCAAAAAATGAGACAATGGAACCAAACAGGTAACAATTCAGTTGGAGGAAGTCTATATGCACCACAAATGCATCAAAGTAAAAATGACACCAGCACTAAAAACCGCCATTGACAGCCTTTTTATCACTTTGAGACCACTGATCCTAGATTTGCAAAAAAAATTTCTGACACCCTGTACATGTTGGATTGGGTACCGTTTCCGGAGTCAAACCAACGATAATCACTTCATCAAGATATAATAAACTTGAAACAAACTCAAAAAATCAGCTAGCCATGACCCGTAAAATCAACTCTTACAACTCATTAATGCTCCTCGTCAATCAAGACGAAAGTGATCATCCACTCAAAGACATTGCGCTTCTTTTTGGAAGTGCCCTGATAGACTGGCCGACCGACAATGGCCAAGATATTGTTAAATGCATCCAGGAATTTAAGGACTACTTTGGTGACCCATTCACCTTTGTGAATGGAAGGATCATCAATATCATACATTTTTCCACTTATTGGTCCTGGCGAAACGAAGCCGGAGCGGCTATAACCGAGATGATTGAACTTTCGATCAAACATTACGATACTGCGGATTTTGACGCCATCGTTGACCGGATACTCAGCTATTATGAGCAAAAATTCTTGCTGACCAGCAAACAAGAACCAATCAGGAGTACCGGTTATGCTCGTTTCAAACTCTGTTCAAGCATCCTAAGGGAAGCGGATTTTATGCATTGGCTTGGACTGGAACCCGACGAATTCGGCGGTACCGATAATACCGACAAATTCGACGGCACAAAAACTACCATTTGGAGAATCCGCACCCCGATGACTCAAAATTCCGTTTCAGCCAACCAGGTTCGAAGCATCGTGAACCGCCTAATCCCCATTAAAGACCGCTTGATTGCCATAAAACAAGCCGATCCCGATTTGTTCTGTGAGCTGGACGCGATACTTTGGAGCAATCCCCTGGATTTGCAAGTCCATTTGGACAATGAAACACTATTGTTCCTTGGTGAAATCGGGGTACATTTTCGCAGTATAATGTTCACTATTTAAGATTTTGTCTAAACCTAAAATTAACACGCGTTAAATTTTGAATTTTGCGAATTGTATGCTACATTCATCGGTAAACACCGTACAATTATTTTTTATTTTGGCTAAAACACCCAATAAAAAAATAAAATGAATCAAACCCTAAACCCCAAGTCCTCTTCAAACAAAGAAACTACAGGCAGTGCAGCCCTCTCTCAGGAACGTGCCACCCAATCCAACAGCATCCAAATTCCTCAAATCGAATTGCCCAAAGGTGGTGGTGCCATCAAAGGCATCGATGAAAAATTTGAAGTCAATGCCGCCAACGGAACCTGCTCTTTTTCGATACCCTTGCCCTTGTCACCCAATCGCAATGGGTTCACCCCGCAGTTGGGCCTATCTTACAAATCCGGCGTTGGGAACAGTCTTTTCGGCATTGGCTGGGATGTAGGTATCCCCGCTATCCAACGCCAGACCGATAAGAAACTGCCCCGCTACCGCGACTCCAACGCGATAGAAGGCATTGCCAAAGAAGACAGCTTTATGTTTTCGGGTGTGGAAGAACTGGTGCCCTATCTGGATTGGAAACAAGACCACTGGGAAACCCGCCAAATCCAATCCGCTGCCTTTACCATTCGCCAATACCGCCCCCGCATCGAAGGTGGATTTTCGCGCATCGAACGCATCCACCACCCCGAACACGGTTATTATTGGCGGGTTACGTCCAATGGGAACGTCACCACTTTTTACGGCTTCAGTGAAGCCTGCCGCATTGCCGACACTAAAGACAAAACAAAAATATTTCAGTGGTTGCCCGAGTTTTCCTTTGACGACAAAGGTTCCTGGGTACAGTATGACTACAAAGCCGAGGATTTAGCCGGCGTCAGCAACGAAGTGCATGAAAAAAACCGCTTCAATGGCAACGCCTCCTTCAGCAACAAACACCTCAAACGTATCCGCTACGGCAATCAAGCCGCTTATTACATTGATGAAACCAGGCCTTATCAAGTACAAACGCCAGTAAATCCGGCCTGTTTTTTTGAATTGGTTTTTGACTACGGCGAACACCATGCGCAGGATCCAAAACCCAATGACACCGGTACCTGGCGCTCCCGCAAAGACCCCTTCTCCCAGTACCGGGCGGGTTTTGAAATGCGCAGCTATCGCCTTTGTCAGCGGGTGTTGATGTTCCACACTTTTCCCAATTTGAATGGCGGTATGCCCACTTTGGTGCGTTCCCTGGATTTTGATTACCAGCTTTCCAATGCACAAATTGAACAAAACGAGCGCCCCTGCGAGGTAACTTACCTGACGGGTTTGCTGCAAAAAGGTTATGTACGCCAAAACAACGGCTATAGCTCCAAAGCCTTGCCCCGCCTGAGTTTCGACTACCAATGTTTGCAGTGGAATACCCAGGTCAGGGAAGTATCTCGCGAAAATTTGGTGCACGCCCCCGTCGGGCTTTCCGGCAATTACCAGAGGACCGACTTGTACAACGAAGGCATCAATGGCATTTTAACGGAACAGGCCAATGCTTGGTTTTACAAATCCAATTTGGGAAGCGACGAAAATGGTGAACTCCATTTCTCCCCAGCTCGGGCTGTTTTTCCCAAACCCTCTTTCCTTGGTTTATCCACTGGGCTCTTACAATTGCAGGACTTGGAGGCCAATGGCGAAAGGCAAGTGGTGGTCAACGCCCCCGGGCTACAAGGGTATTTCGAGTTGTCGGACGAGGGGGAATGGCAGCCCTTCAAATCCTTTTTAAAAACCCTTAACCTGGATTTCAATGATCCCAATGTGCGTATGTTTGACGTAAACGGGGATGGCAAACCAGAGATCGTTTTATCCGACCACGGCGCCTTTTGGTACTGGGAGAATGCGGGGAAAATTGGTTACGATGCACCCGAATTGGTTACCAAAGCCTACGATGAAGAACGAGGCCCAACCATGGTTTTTTCCGACCTGGAACAACGCATCTTTCTGGCCGACATGTCGGGCGATGGCCTGACCGATATCGTGCGCATCCGCAATGGCGAGGTTTGTTATTGGCCCAATCTGGGCTATGGCCGTTTTGGCGCAAAAGTAACCATGAGCAATGCTCCCGTTTTTGACCAGCCCGAATTGTACAATCCTGGCTACATCCAACTGGCCGATGTCAGTGGTACCGGAGCGACCGACCTCATTTATTTGGGCAAAAACAAATTCAAAGCCTACCTCAATTGTAGCGGCAACGCCTGGAGTCCGGCTACGGAAATCAACCCATTTTTCCCCAGCGAACAACCCAACCAAGTCAGCATAACCGACTTGCTCGGCAATGGCACTGCCTGCATCGTTTGGTCTTCGGCCATGCCCGCGTACAGCGCTGCACCCATGCGCTACATCGATTTGATGGGGGGCAAAAAGCCGCACATAATGTGCTGCCACGAAAACGGGCTGGGCAAAAAAACCGAAGTGGAATACCAAAGCTCCACCTTTTATTACCTGCAGGACAAACGCATAGCAGCGTTAGACTTGGAAGGCAATTGCCAGCAATGAAAATTGTAATTCCATGGAGTATAACATATAATTTAACTCTTGATTATCGAAGTCCAATGAAAGGGGTCATTGTATATAAATGGGGAATACAACGGCGAAGTTTCCCTGTTCCTGTTCCGGTCCCTGTTCCGGTACCGGTACCAGTTCCTGCGCCTGTGCCGAGAGTAGCACCTGTTCCTCGACAATATCATGTCATTCCACCTCGAACATCCGCAGAAAGTGGAGAAAAATTTGGAGTGGAAACGGTAGTAGTAGCGGCAGCAGTAGTAGCCAAACCTGTGGCTAAATCTGCAGCCAAATGGCTGATAACTAGAGGAGCATTTCATGTGGCAACGAAAAGCACCCCGATTGGATGGGCAGTTTCAGGTGGGTTGCTACTGTACGATATATTCGATTAACTTGTTGTTGCAGACTTATGACTGCTACAACGACAATCATTGTATTCGAATAGAATTTCTAAATCATAAAAATCATCATCATGACCGAATACGAAAAGCACAAATCAGACCTCGCCTTCGAGCATGACCTCATCAACCGCCGCCTCACCTGGCTTTTGACCCCGCTGGTTCAAGTCTCTGACTTGACCACATTATTTCCGCGTCTCTGACGCACGAGCAACGCGAAAACCTTAAAAAAGCATGCACAAAAGAAGTATTGAAAATGAGTTCGAGTCGGGTAATTGATAGCACAGCGTTTGGTGGTTATTTTTATAAAAAACTAAATTTCAGTGCAATGCAGTATTTTTTGATAAAATTAAAAACCCATGACCCCGGTGAGGCTGGGTCGATGGGTTCGGTTTTTTCGCGCAACGGGAGCCCCGCTAGGGGCGTGAGCAAATAAGCACCCCGATATTTTCCCGAGTCCCGTAGGGACGTGATGTGGGTATTGAACCCCTCCAGATACCCACATCACGTCCCTACGGGACTCGGGAACCTTCGGGAATCACCATTTGCTACCCATATTGCGCCCCCAAGGGGGCTTGCAGCACGCGTAAAAATTCAGCCAATCGCCCATTGAGGAAATTCGAAAACTCAAGCAGAAACCTACACCAAACACACCTTTCAACCCTTTTTTCGATCAAAAAACAAACAACCCAATGCAGCACCATTCCGCCAACTCATCTTACAATCTCCGTTCCGAAGCAAGGCCGGAACTCATTCTTTTTGCTTGTTTTTTGAGCCTATTCCCGGCCGCTGGATTGGCAGTGCAGTTCATTGACATTCCCAAAGATGAGGCACCAGGGATAAAACTGATCGGACTGGTATTTGTAGCGGTATCTATCCTCTTTTTCCTGGTCATTTGGCGCGGCTATCACCGCATCCGCATCCGCAATGGGAATGTGTCCATACGTGGATTTTCCCGGAGTTATATCTTTTCCATCGACCAGATCCGGGCTTATACCACCACCCTTTCTTACGACGACAAGAACAATCAATTTGAATACCTTTATCTCGGTTTAAAAGACGGCCAAGTCATCGTCCTTTATTTACCCCATTACCACAATTGGGCCATCATCAAGGGAACCTTTACCCGTGGCGTACACCGCGATGAGGCATTGCTAGAACTGGGGGACAAACACTTCAAATGGTTGGAAATTGTCAGCACGGGTGTGGTGACCCTGGTGGCTATAGGGATTTGGTTTTTGACTGCGCAGTCCCCGGATTACCAGGAAGACCCCTTCAAGTTCAATGTGATGTTTGGGTGCAGCGCAATGGTATTGATCGCCTTCGCAGCCTGGAAATACTGGGAATATACCCAAATGCCACCGAAATAAGCACTTTCTACCAACACCAATAAACCTGAATCAGTGGAAAAACAGCCACCTCTTGTGTTCAAAATTAGCAAACTCACCTACCAAACCATTGGAGCAGTACTCCTGCTGGTAATTTGCGGCTGGGCGGGGTATAACCTGTACCTGAATCGCTCTTTCCAACGCATAAAAAAGGAGCGCGGTAGTCCACCAATAGCCATAAAGCTACTGGCAAAAGGCCGACCCATTGCTGGCATGGGCTCAAACCTTACCCAATTGACCCTTAATAATGATTTTGATAGCCCCAGGTGGTATTTGTTCCCACTAATACTAGGGGACAGCCTGCCGAGCACCGGTATGTTTTATACCATAAATGGCGAACGCAATGTTGATCTTCGCAAATACCCATTTGAAAAATCGAGGCTCCGGGTAGTGGATTTTAGTTTTTATGGACAAGATTCACCTAATAATTCCTTCCTGGGTTTTTGCCTACCACCCCAATCAACGCTCATCATCGCGAATTACCCTCTTATGATGCATGAGAAAGCAATTGGTCAACATGTTGAAGCATGGGAGGTGGAGTTTTTATTCACGAATAGCTATATATCCTTCGCTGAATGGCTATCCACTGAGCTCCTGAGCAGCGGCAATGTGCGTTTGCTACAAAAAGCACTGGCCATAGGCACCAACAACAAAAGTTACATTTTGAAAAGCCAGAGCCCTGCAAAGAAGTATTTGAAAAAAACCTCCCGCCAGCAGGATTTGTTGCCAAAAAGTAATGTGATCTATCTTCGTGCGCACGGTATTCGCAAACTTTCAGTAAAGATAGAACTCAAATAACCACAAATAAAGGTTAGGATAGATTGCAAGTGATTGAAAATGATTTTGCAATTATCCTGACCTTTCCCCCCTCCGAAACTCCTTCGGCGATTTCCCCATTATTCCCTTAAACACCCACTAAAAATACACCGGATCCTTATAATTCAGCGAATACGCAATCTCCGAAATCCTGTACTCCGTTATCTTCACTATCTTCGCCCAAGCTAATTTGTTTGTTAACACCTTCCACATGCATCACCACACCCGAATCGGCATCATTGGCGCCGGGCCAGCTGGCCTTACCCTTGCCCTCTTGCTGCAACGCAGCGGCATCCCTTCTGTCATTTTGGAAAACCGGAGTCGTGAATATGTGGAAAGTCGTGTGCGAGCTGGTTTGTTGGAACAAAATACGGTAGACCTCCTGCGTGAATTGGGTGCTGCCAATCGACTGGATGTGGAAGGTTTGGAACACCACGGCGTCATTCTGTCTTTTAACGGTCAACGCATCCGGGTGCCTTTTGATGAATTGACCGGAGGCCGGGGGATTACCATTTATGGCCAGCAAGAAGTGCTCAAAGACTTGATCGCCACGGCACTTGACCGAGGCATCGAAATTTTTTTTGAAGCCGACGCGACGTTGATTGAAGGTATTGAAAGTGATCAACCCCTGATTCATTTTGCCCAAAACGGATCTGAATATACCTTGTCTTGCGATTTTGTAGCGGGCTGTGATGGTTTCCACGGCCTCTCCCGCAAAACCATGCCCGCTGGTTCCTACCGCGAATTTCGTCATGAATATCCTTTCAGTTGGTTGGGCATCCTGGCCAATGTAGCCCCCTCATCGGACGAGTTGATTTATGCCTATCACGAGCGAGGCTTTGCCCTACACAGCTTGCGATCCAATGCTGTAAGCCGCTTGTACATTCAGGTTGACAATGATGACAAAATTGAAGCATGGTCGGATGAGCGCATTTGGGAAGAACTGTCGATTCGCTTAAGTACCGAGGGTTGGACGCTGGAACGCGGCCCGATTTTTGAAAAATCCATCACCCCCATGCGCAGCTTTATGATCGACAATATGCAACACGGTCGGCTCTTTCTGGCGGGTGACGCTGCGCACATCGTGCCTCCCACTGGCGGGAAAGGTTTGAACCTAGCCGTGGCGGATATTCGTTGGTTGGCGCAGGCTTTAGTCCACTTTTATACAACCCAACAAACCGACCTGCTGGAACAATATTCAACCAATTGTCTGCGCCGCATTTGGCGCGCCCAGGATTTTTCCAACTTTATGACACGGCTGTTCCACAAAGAAGTTGAACATGGTTCTTTTGAAAACCTGCTACAAAAGGCTAAATTTGACTACATCGGCATCTCGAAGGCGCAAGCCACCACGATTGCCGAAAATTATGTAGGCATAGCGCATGTTTAATTTTTTTTGTTTTGCTTCAAATGGCCCAATTTTGCCTGCATTTCGTTCCGAAAATGCTCATTTAGCGCTGCTAAACTCCGCTTTTCGTGCCTCATGCAGGCAAAATTGGACTCATTTTCGCTTAAAACAAAAAAATTAAACATGCGCTTAAAAGACATCTAACTTATGCAGTTGATCACCCTGAATAACATCCCCATTCACTACGCGTACCAGGATCAGCAGCAGGCTCGCACCTTTGTGTTTGTCAACTCCCTGGGCACTGATTTCCGCATTTGGGACAGAGTGGTGGAAGAACTCAAAACTTACGGCAACATCCTGCGTTTTGACAAACCGGGGCACGGGCTTTCCGGCCTGCCGGATCGCGATTTCCAAATCAAAGATTACGCCGAGCTTACCCTGGCGCTAATGGATGCCTTACAAATCCAACGAGCCATCTACATCGGCTTATCCATTGGCGGTGTCATCGGCCAGTACCTGGGCGTCCACCACCCTGAACGTTTTGAAAAACTGATCCTGAGCAATACCGCGCCCAAAATAGGCACCCAGGAAACCTGGAATACCCGCATCGAAAAAGTGCAACAAGAAGGCATTGTCAGCATTGCTGACATGGTGATGAAAGTCTGGTTTTCGGAAGCCTTTCACCAGGAACGACCAGCGGAATTGTACGGCTGCCGCAGCATGCTGTCCCATTCCCCCCTGGAAGGATATCTGATGGCCTGTAAAGCGATCCGCGACAATGACCTGACTCAGGATATCCCCAATATTGAACTTCCTTGTCTCTGCATAGGTGGCGGCGCAGATGGTTCAACCCCACCAGCCTTGGTAGAGAGTATGGCTCAGGCCATTCCTGGAGCCGAATTTGTACTCATCCCTGAAGCTGGACATATCCCCTGTGTAGAATCCCCGCAACGCATGGCTACCATAATCCTGGATTTTGTGGTCTACAGCGAAGCCAAATCTTTGTATGAAAAAGGTATGCTGACCCGTCGTGCTGTCCTTGGAGATGCCCACGTGGATCGGGCCGAAGCCAATAAAACGGCCTTTGACCGCGACTTTCAGGAATACATCACCAACAACGCCTGGGGTGCCATCTGGTCGCGTCCGGGATTGAGCAAACGGGAGCGCAGCATGCTCACCATCGCCGTGCTGGCAACCCTGGGGCAAGAAGAAGAACTGGCTATGCATTTTCGGGCAACTGCTAATACTGGAGCTACTTTGGAAGACATCAAAGAAACGTTGTTGCATATCGCTGTGTATGCTGGCGTGCCAGTCAGCAATACCGCCATCCGAATCGCCAAAGGTGTTTTTGGAGACCAAATCACCCAAAAATCATAACCTTATATGGAAAACAAACGAGATTGGAGCGTACATCCGCCGTATTTATCTCCGGGTTACAAATCGACGGTGCTGCGGGCACCGATCAAACCCTTGATTCCGATCAAACACACCCTTTCAGAACGGAGTGGCCCTGTATTTGGCATTGACAGCATCGGGGTCCTGGACAACGACCTCACCAAAAACGGAATCAAAAACGCTGAACCACTCGGCGAACGCATCGTGGTAGCCGGACGGGTCATCGATGAACGGGGGCAACCCGTGCGCAACACCCTCGTTGAGGTCTGGCAGGCCAATGCCGCCGGGCGTTACATCCACAAGGTAGACCAACACGCGGCCCCCATTGACCCCAATTTTCTGGGCGGCGGCCGTTGTTTGACCGATGACGAAGGCTACTACAAGTTTTACACCATCAAACCCGGCGCTTACCCCTGGGGCAATCACCCCAATGCCTGGCGACCCAATCACATCCACTTTTCACTTTTTGGGCGCAACATCACGAATCGCCTGGTTACCCAAATGTATTTCCCTGGTGATCCACTTTTGCAATACGATCCGATTTACCTCGGGGTGCCGGAGAAGAGTCGGGAGCTGATGATTTCCAAGTTTACCCTGGATTTGACCGAGCCCGATTTTGCCCTTGGTTACCAATTCGACATCGTGCTGCGCGGGCACAATGAAACACCCTTTGAAAACAAATAAAAATGGCTTTACCAACGTCTCTTCAAAATACCGGGAAAGAGGGCAACCATAAAGGGGTGCCCCTACAAACACCTTCTCAAACCGTAGGGCCTTTTTTTGCTTATGGCCTGACTGCAGTGCAGTACGGATATGATTTTGACCAGATTGCCAATGATGTGCTGGTCGCTGATGATGTACCAGGCGACCGAATTCACCTTCTAGGACGAGTATTTGATGGAAAAAATGAGGTCATCCCTGATGCTATGATCGAAGTATGGCAACCCGATATCAAAGCCTTTGGCCGAATTGGAACCGGAACTGATCCCAAAAATCGCTTCCACTTTGAAACGGTAAAACCTCAGAGTGTGGAGGGCCAGGCACCACATTTGGCAGTGATCGTCCTCATGCGTGGCTTATTGGTGCATGCCTATACCCGCATTTATTTCTCTGACGAAGCGGCAGCAAATGCTGAGGATGTTGTGTTGAATAGCGTGCCTGCGGAACGCCGAGATACACTCATTGCGCAAAAGCAAATCGTCAACGGGCGCACTGAATACCATTTTGATGTACACATGCAAGGCGAATTGGAAACCGTATTTTTTGATGTATAGAAAATGGTTGAGGGAGGTTGAGAAGGTTGATGAAGGTTGAGGCTGCCGCAGCGATTTTGACGATGTCAATGTCTAAG
>NZ_JBGSLK010000103.1:0-18171 GCF_041740695.1 Haliscomenobacter sp.
AGTGATCATCGCTTCGGCTCCGCTCAGCGACCGATCACTCAACTCCTCAACCTCTCAACTCCTCAACTTCATGCAGCCCGATTACCACGCCATCATCCGCTACGCCTGGACCGCCTACGACCCCTCGCGCCAAATTGAATCCACCACCGACATCAGTGCCAGGGTCTCTACCAACCATGTTTACAAGGTCACGTTTACAGACAAAAGTTTTGTAATCGCCAAGTTGTCTTACTTTGGGCGTTACGAGCATTTTGTGGAAGACCATCGCATCATCAACGTATTGGCCAATAACCTGCCAGCACCTTTTGAAAACCTGCTGGCGCGTTCCCTCATCAAGGGCACCAGCCTCTTTGTACACCGCTACATCCACGATGACATTGATGTATGGGTGGTGTTTTACCGGGCGGTGCGCATCAAAACCCGCCTACCCCGCCGCCTCGAAGAAGAGCACATCACCAAACTTGGCCGGGAGTTTGCGCAATTCCACAAAACCTGCCACAGCATCCGCAATACCTTGCCCAATTCTTCCAAAACTTTACATACCGATATAGATCATTTAATGGAGGCATTGGGGCGAAAAAATAGCCACCTAGGGGCACATGTCGACAAAGAAGAACTCAAGCGGCAATGTGATCTTTTTTACGAAAACGAAGACAAGTTGCGCCTACACCGCCTGGATCGTATCCCGGTTTTTGTAGACTGGAACATTGGCAATTTTTCGGTAAGTTCCACTTTTCGATTATTTTCGCGCTGGGATTACGACTGGTTCCGCATCAGCAATCGTATGTTGGACTTTTATTTTTTCAGTCGGGTCGCCTCTGATGTAGGCGATCGTACCGTTTTTTCTTACAACATTGGGCCACTGATGGAAGAGCGTTTTTTGCTGTTCCTGAAGTCATACCACGCCCATTATCCCCTGACCGAAACCGAAATCCGCAGTTTGAAAGAGGTCTACCGCTTCTTTTTGTTGCATTACGTCGTCGATTATGGCACGTATTTTTTTGCCCAAAACTATTCAATCAAATTGCATAAGGAGGCTTTCGATGTGCATTTTCCCTCTATTGAAAAAGGCTTCGATGCCGACAAGTTACTCAAGGCTTTAAAATTGTAGGTGGTATGGAACAAAAGGATTCGTTTTTGGACGTGGTTTCTGGCTTCAAGGCCGTTTTTTTGGATTCCTATGGGGTATTGAAAAATTACCAGGGACTCATCGAAGGGGTGCAGGAAACCCTGGATTTTATTCAGGCGCGGGGTATTGAATTTCGCATTCTCACCAATGATGCTTCCCGCAGCCAGGATCAACAGGCTGAATCCTTTTTGCGCTTGGGTTTAAAAGGTATTCCTGCGGAAAAGATTGTTACCTCAGGCATGATGGCCAAACAATACCTGCAACTCAAAATCAAAGGGGGAAAAGTAGCTTACCTGGGCACTGCCAACGCCGCCCACTACATCATGCAGGCCAACCTGGAGAGTGTCGCCATCGCCGACCTGGACAAACACGACCTCGAAGACATCAAAGCCATGGTCTTTCTGGACGATGAGGGCTTCGACTGGAACTTCGACATCAATCGAACGGTCAACCTCATCCGCAAAAAAAACATGCCCATCATTGTGGCCAATTCGGATAACCTGTACCCGGTTTCCCACAACAACGTGTCGATCGCTACGGGTGGCATCGCCAAATTGGTGGAAAGCATCATCAACAAAAAATTCATCCACTTCGGCAAGCCCGACACCCAGATGTTCAACTTCGCTTTTGAAGACATCAATCGCTACAGCGAGTACAACAAGGAGGAAATCCTCATGGTCGGCGATACCTTGCATACGGATATTCTGGGGGGAAATAAATTCGGCATCAAAACCGCATTGGTACTCAGCGGCAATACCAGCCCCAGTGAGATGGAAATGAACATCCGCTCTACGGGGATCATTCCGGATTACATTTGTGAGTCGATTGTAGGATAAAACGCATCACCCGTTCAGGCTAAGGAACGAGAACAAATAGCGAATTTCATTGTTCCTATCTCCGTTTCAAACAAGCATGGTTTGCTATACATTCAAGACCTAAGGCAACACAACTATGATCCTTTCACTACCCGACATTGAAAAACTTCCCCGGATTCCTCGTTTGACCTTGATCAATGCCATCACTGGCTTCAAAAGTGGCAATCTGGTGGGAAGTGTTGGCGCCGATGGTGTACCCAATCTGGCCATTTTTTCCTCTGCCGTCCACATTGGTTCGGCGCCACCTTTGATTGGTATCGTAACCCGCCCAGTAGACGGCGATTTAAAAACAACCCGGCATACCTATCAAAACATCCAGCATTCCCGGTTTTTCACCCTCAATCACGTGCAGGAGAACATCGTCCAGGCGGCACACCAAACTTCGGCCAGTTATCCCGATGGGGTTTCTGAATTTGCTGCGGTTGGCCTAACGCCCGAATGGCACGAAGGCATCCCCGCACCTTACGTGGCGGAGTCAAGCATCAAAATGGGACTTGAGTATGTGGAAGAATACCACATCAAGGCTAACAATACCATCTTAATCATTGGCAAGGTGTTGGAGTTGATTTTGCCGGACAATTGTTTGGATGAAAAAGGCAACCTAGACCTACACGGAGCAGGCACGGTGGCAGTAAGTGGTTTGGATAGTTACCATCGGGCAGAGCTGATTGAGCGTTTACCGTATGCGCGGGTTTAATCACTTTTAAAAATAAATACCCAGTTTCAGCGAAGCTTCGGGGTTAAACAGGGGCAAGGTGAACAACTGCTGGTCTACGGGAACATCTTGGTCCCCAGCAATTCGCATGCTCAAACCTGCCCAAGGTGAGAGGTAAAACTGCTTGCCCAATTTCAGGTTGTAACCCAAGCTCCCATTCAGGAGAAAGTTGTTAAAATGGGCCGTTTGGATGCGAGCATCGCTTTGGATGCGGCTCCGCCAATAAACAGGTCCCGCGCCAATCCACCAACCACGCCAGCCGGGTTTCAAAAAAACGTCAATTACCGCAGCGTAGGCTGAGATGTGGTGCTTGGTGAAACCTTCAGGCGTGCTCCAGTCCGGTTTGTTGACATTGGCGGTCAATATTCGGCAACGCCAGCGGTCTTGGCCAACCCAGCCAGCAATAAAATAGCCACCCGTAAGGTAAGGGAGCGCGTCCAGTTCAAACCCGACATTGAATGTGTTTTCTTCGACTTTTTGACCCCTACAAAGGCCAACACAAGCCAGCAACAACAAGTACAGTGTGACATTTTTCATGCTGTAAAAAAACGACAACCCAAGGTTTGATGCACTGACATTTAGACTAAAGAAACCCTGTTTTTTGTCAGTCTATTTTTTCCCTGAAATCCCCTTAAAACCCGGCAACTTAAAAAAATCAACCGTTTTTGTACTCGCAAAGCCCGGTTCAGCCAGCCAGTTTTCAATTTCGGTTTGACTCCAAAGTCCGGTTGTGCTACTCAACAAGAAAAACAGATCGCCTAGGGCACCTAGCATGTCACCATTTTTTTTGATGGTCTCCTGCCGCACAAATTCCAGGATGGTAAAGGTCCCACCGGGCTTGAGGGCAGCATGGGCTTTTTGGGCAATCAACTGGTTTTCTTCAGCGGTAAAATGATGTGCTACATTGGCCATGAGGATGTAATCGTACTGTGCTACGCCGATGTCATCAGTCAAAATATTGCCTGGCCGGTAGCTGATCCGCTCACCCATACCGTATTTGGCCAGAATCGGGCGAGCCTTTTCTACAGCTGCAGGTAAATCGAGAATGGTAGATTGTAGTTTCGGTGCTTTTTTACACATGCCAACGCTGTACAAACCATGAGAACCTCCAATATCCAACATTTTGGTGGCCTGTGCAGCGATGGGCAATTTTTTGATGGCCTCTTTTGCAACACCATTTGAGGCAGACTCCATGGCATTTTGATACAAATACCATTCTTCACTGTTAAAAGTATCGTGGTATTGCAAACCCTTGCCCGTGCGCAAAAATTCCGGGAAGTAGTTCATCCAATCCATACATACCCGATTGTCGAACAACATCATCCAGAATACGCTATCTGGGCTGTCTTTGAGTAAATATTTTTTAGCCTCTGAAGTCAGGCTAAATTGACCATTTCGCTGATCAATTTGGCCCATCGAAGCCAATACACCAAGTGTGCCTTTGAGGGCTTTTTCATTCAATCCACCACAAGTCTGGGCAATTTCAGCAAGTGTTTTTTGGTCATTGCCAATGGTTTCGAAAATCCCTACATCTACAGCCTCCAATAAAAATTTACTCATCATGAACCCAAAATGGGAATACAACAAGGGCATGGGCAGCAGCTTGGCCTGGATGGCAATCCATTCGAGTGGGTTTTGGGCGATGGCTCCAATTTGCATAGTGATTGGGAATTTTATGGGTAAGGAAGTTTGAAATGCAAGATTTACGAAAAGAAGAGCCAGCTGAGTGTTGATTTAGCATTTGGCTAAAAAATAAACAGGCCAGCTGAGGATTCAGCTGGCCTGCCATTTATTCAATGATAAAAAAATTACGCCTTTTTCAACACCATCACACCTTCAGGTCCACTGCGATCGGTGCAAGCATCACTTACTTTGGTCATGGTCATGGTGTCGCCTTCCACTTTGATGGTATACACTCCCACTCCGGTGCAATCGGCACCTTCTAAGTCTTGAATGGTCATTTTTGACCCATCCATTGTATACTTTCCTTTGGTTGCAGTAGTGGGGTCGTCTCCAACATTGATGGTGTAGGTTCCCTGATCCGAGATCTCTACTTTCAGGTCAACCATATTGCCATTTCCATCGGGAACTGGCAATTTCCAGGAGCCTACTGGGCTTTGTGCCATCAGGCTTAAGGGAGAAAGCAGCAGGGCAAGAATCAAAAAACGCAAGAATGGATTCATAGGTGTGTTTTTGAGTTATATAAAGCAGATGATAAAAGAGAAGTTGCAGTATCGCAGCAACTAACCAAGCTTAAAAATACGTGAAAAATTATTCAAAGTCAAGGGGTTAGACAATTGGCAGCATATAGTTTAACTGCTTCTTGTTAAACCCTATCCAGGGTGGAACAAATCCGATGATTTTGTAGTGGTCAATAGTCATCGTAAGGATTTCCAGACATTCTGGCTTTTCGGCAAGTTCCTGGTTTTCGGCAAGGGTCTGTTGAATAGGAATCAATTCGAGCATGGTGATGGTGTTTAATTCGTTCCAAAATAGCCAAAAAGCGTGTAATTTTATGCGCTTGCTTTACCCAAAGCATCGATTTCCGGTAAACATCCATTGCCAACCTAATCAACCTTATTGAACACATGAAAAACAATGCGCTTTTTTCCCTCTTCACCCTGCTCTTGCTACCATCTTTTGCCTTTGCCATCGGCAGCTACGTTGCAGGAGATAAATTAACGGTACACGCCGCTAGTGGGCTAATCCTGCGCGAAACTGCCGCACCAACCGGTAAAAAAATCCTAACTGTAGAGTATGGTTCACTGGTAACCGTGCAAGCCGAAGGCCTCAAAAAAACGCCGCATTCGGTAACGGTTTTCACGGGATTCACCATCAAGGGATTTTGGGTGAAAGTGAAAACTGCCGATGGCAAAACAGGTTTTGTATTCGATGGTTACCTTTCAAAATACAAAACACCCGGCAGCCTGCCCAATGGCGACGATCCCAATGCCGACGATGCGGATGCAGGCACCATCCAGGAGCGCTACCTACAAATGCACTCTCCGCGTAAAGGAGCTAAGGTAAATCTGCCCAAAGGCGAAACCCGTTATGACCGCTACAAAGTGGCCTATACCAACGGCGCGGAGGTAGAAGCCGACATGGGTGAAGGTGGCTCTGCTTACACCATCAAGTTCAATAAAGAGATGACCATCGAAGAGGCTTACCTGATTGGCAAGGCGATGTGGATGGAGGATGCTGAAAACATCAAATCAACAATTAGTAAAGGTGTGATCTCCCTGTTGAGTGGGGATGAATTGTGGGCGATGGAAGTATCGGTCAAAGCGGGTATTGTGCATTTGTTGATGCAGCACGCGGATTGATTTTCAGTGAAATGATGGTGCACTTCTTTTCAAAGTTTAAAATTGAAAAGAAGTGCACTTTATTGTTTACAATATTACCACTCCAATCTCCAGCTACACATCCCATCCACCTTGCTCAACTGCACAAAGCCATTCTTCTGTAAAACAGACATGGAGGCAAAATTGTCCTCCGCCGTCTCGGCATAGATACATTTGACCTCCGGCTGGGTTTGTGCCCATTTGACCATTCCGCCTACCGCTTCGGTCATGTATCCGTGGCCCTGATGCTGTTCATAAGTTCCGAAACCTATTTCGATTTGGCCATTCTGATCAGGCTCCCCGACAAAACACAAATCAGCCACCATTTGATTTTTCGCCAGGTCAATAATCGTCCAAAGGGTGGAGTACAAATAATTGTGGCCGGACCGGGCTACATTGGGCAGGATGGTTTGTTCCAGGGCTTCCTTAAGCTCAGGGGAAATGTTTCGCGTGCTATCATTCAATTGAAGTTCTCTTTCGAGCGACTGGTCATTTTGGATGTATTTCAGCAGTTGGTCGTAGCTGAGCGGCTGAATGCGGAGTCGATAGGTTTCAATCATGGAAGTTAGGGTTTTAAGGGACTGAGGGTTCAAATTTACATCAACTTTTTAGCCAAACGTTTAAAAAATGGATTCACCATCAAATAAGCGCCCGCGTCCAGTAATCCTGGTGCAAAAAGAAAACTGCGTAGCAAAATGGTACTGACGCGTAACTCCTTTCCAATAATTTTGAACAATTGCTTTTCGTAACTTTTTACAAAATCGGCGCTAAAGTCCTGCGCTTTAAAAGCCGCCACAATCGTTTCCGCAGCCACTTTCCCACTCACGATGGCATTGCTGATGCCTTCTCCAGAGGCAGGATCGATCAGCGAGGCGGCGTCGCCAATCAACAGGAAATGATCGCCAGACATGGGAACGCGTCGCGAACCCAAAGCCAGGCCAAAACCCTCCAGTTTACCCACTTGAGTGCTTTCGTCAAAACGACCCTTGAGTTCAGCAGAGGCCTGAATGAAGGCGTAAAAGGAATCTTTTAAATTGACTTTTTGCCCGGCAATGCTGCGCGTCAACATCCCAAAACCCACATTGGCAGTATCTTCCGATAAGGGGAAAACCCAAAAATAACCAGGCATAAATTCAGGCAAAACAAACACTTCGGTGCGGTTCAGGTGCAAACCCTTGACTCCACTAAAATAAGCACGTACGGCGCCAGCGTGGTGATTTTGCTCCAGCCGGGTGTCGGTCAGTTTTTTGCTCACAATGGATTGAGTGCCATCGCTTCCTACTAGGAATTGGGTGTTGAAATAGCGTTGCTGACTGGAATTACCGACCATGTATCTTCCTGGAAGGGTATTGTCTTGAACAATGTCATCTATTTGAAACCCCTCTAAAATCTGCACATTCGGTGCATATTGGCGGACTCCTTGTAGCAGCGCCTGGTCAAAATCGGCCCTCCGACAACAATAGGCTTCGTTGACCCAATGGATGTCGATGGGCTTCTGGCGGTTGATGTTCAGGCGGGTATGTTTGATCTCGGTCTTATAGGAAAATGTGCGAAACTGCTCCACCAACTCCGGGCAACAGCGAAACAAGGTCTTGATGGAGCGCCCAGTGATGGCATCGCCGCAGGTTTTGGAGCGGGGGAAAGTGGCTTTGTCAATTAAGAGTACCTTCAAGTCGGAGTGGCGCAGTTGTAAAGCACAAGTGGCACCTGCCGGGCCAGCGCCGATGATGATGACGTCGTAGTGGGGTGGAGTGGCTTGGTCTTTGGTCATTGACTTGAATTGCTCGCTAAAATAGCGCTCAATTTCGGTTCTCCCCATTTTGGATTAACTATTTGTTAGGAAATTTTGCAATATTTTCCAAGACTTCCCGGATGGTGGGCATGAATATTTGTGCCCAGTATTTATTCATTCACTAAGGTATTTGGAATGCAGGAGCCCTGCGCCCAAGTGCCTCCATCTTTAATCCGACAAACATGAAAACCATTTTTCTGCCCACTCTTTTTTGCCTGCTGGCTGCTATTACTTTTGCCCAAAGTACTCCTGATCCAAAATTGCTGGGTGTAGTTGGCGTCAATGCCTTGCAACAAGTGCCTTATTCCAATTGGTACAATCCTGGCCATCAAAATTACACGCCCAACCCGGCTATTGAAGCCCAACTTAAACAACAAAACACAACTTCCATAAGCATCAAAATCGTTTTTGGGAGCTGGTGCGGGGACAGCAAAAGGGAGTTGCCACGCATGATGAAGATTTTAAATCAACTCAATTTTCCTGCCCAAAAAATCACCCTCATCGGTGTGGACAACGCCGACAGCACCTACAAACAAAGTCCGGGCCGGGAAGACCTGGGACTACAGGTTTTCAGGGTTCCGACCTTTATCGTTTACGAAAACGGCGTAGAACTCAACCGAATCAATGAATCGCCCGTGGAAAGTCTGGAGCGGGATCTACTGAAAATCCTGCGCAAGGAATCCTACACCCCCAATTACCAAAGCTATACCTACCTCAACAAATGGCTTAAAGAAGGATTGTTGGCTGATGAAAACATCAATTACTTGGGTTTGGCCAATCAAGTCCGGCACAAAATTTCGGGGGAAAGTGAGCTCAATGCGGCGGCTTATTATTGGTTGAACAGTGGCCACCCAAAAGCTGCCCTTACGGTTTTCCGGATCAATGCAGCTTTACATCCCAATTCTGCCAATGTTTTCGACAGTTTGGGCGACGGCTATTTAAAAAATGGCAACAAGGAACGCGCTTTGGCTTTTTTTGAACAGGCCCTTAAATTGGACCCCAGCGTGGAAGAAACCCGCAACAAGTACAAAAAATTGTTAATGATTCAATAAGGAAGTTAAACGCCTGTTAATCGCTGGTTTCGCTACCTCATACACCAACTGGATGTACTAGATTAGCTCAAAATCAGTGTTTATGGAGCAACGTTTATCCACGGTACAAATTCGGCAAAGTCGCTTGTTTGTAGGCGAGCCAATCAAACAAGCGACTTTTTATCACCCGAATGCAAAACTATTAGCATCTGAGCGAAGCATTGTAAACGAAGAAGCTCACGACATTTTTGAACAAATCAAAGTTTACCTCGACGAGCATTTAAAAGATAAAATCTGCCTGGATGAGTTGTGCAAACGCTTCAAGTACGACAAGTTCAAGCTCCTGCGTCAATTTAAACAATACACCGGCCTATCACCCATCAATTACTTGATCGCCCTGCGCATCGAAACTGCCAAAAAACTGATGCTGACCGATTTATCTCTGGTGCAAATCGCCCTGGAAAGTGGCTTTTATGACCAAAGCCATTTCAGCAATTGTTTCTTGAAATTTGTAGGTTTGACACCAAAGGGATATCGAATGAGTTGTCTGAAATAAGTACCATCGCATATTTTTTCCCAACGGCTTTGGAAAAAAATAAAATCCATATATCTTTGTAGAGTGATTAGTCAATCTAGTTTTTGATGGATAAGGTAAAAGAAATATTAGCGGCAGCGCTCAAGCTTTTTGTTGAATACGGATTTCATGGTACACCGACCAGTAAAATTGCTCAAGAGGCCGGGGTAGCCAATGGCACCTTGTTCCATTATTTCAAGACCAAAGAAGACCTGATCATTGCCCTCTACATCGATACCAAGACCCGCTTGGCACAGCATTTAATCGAAAATGTGTTGCCGGAAACTACAATTAAAGCCAAGCTCAAAAATCGCTATTTACAAGTGATGTTTTGGGCGGTGGAGCATAGTACGGAATTCAGGTTTATCCAACAGTTTCATACTTCGCCTTTTCTTTCACGTTTGTCCGCGGAAGAAATGTACCGACAGATGAAACCAGACCTCGACCTGATTGAAGAAGGGATTGCTGCTAAAATCATCCAGCCAAGGCCTACGGATTTTATCTTCAGTCTGTTTTTCAATCATATTTACGGCTTGCATCAATATTTGGTCAACGCTAAACTCTCTACTGTTGATCAAAAAATCCTGATCGAAGACACCTTTGAGATGCTGTGGGGGATGATCACGTAAGTTTTTTTGCCTTTAAATAGAGTGATCAGTCACTCCATATCATTAACCTATTCCTAATTCACCCATTAAACGATCAACCATGTCTACAAAACTCTTGGCCAGTGCCCTTTTAATCACCAGCCTTTGGGTATTGGGCTCCCACTCCCTCATCGCTGAACAGCAAGCCGTACCGAGGGTAGTTCCAGTTGGGGACAAGGAAAAGTCGCTAGCTGCCTTCCAAAGCATCCTCAAAGTGCTAAAAAGTCCACGGTGTATGAATTGCCACCCTTCTGGAGATGTTCCAAGTCAGGGCGACGATCAGCACCTCCACCGCATGGGTGTCAGCCGGGGGAAAGCCGACCACGGCGGTCTGGTCCAAAAATGTGAAACCTGCCATCACCAAGAGAACAACCTTTATGCCAACGTTCCCGGGGCACCGCATTGGGGCCTGGCTCCTCGCTCGATGGGTTGGCAGGGTTTAAGTGATCTTCAACTGGGCAAAGCCCTGGTGGATAAAAATAAAAACGGAGGCCGCAGCCCACAAGACCTGGTCAAACACATGGGCCAAGACTCCCTGGTGCTGTGGGCCTGGAATCCTGGGCCTGGTCGGACCCCTCCACCCGTTGCCCTCCCTGAATTTCGGGCAGCTCTAAACGAGTGGTTGAACAATGGCGCACACGTTCCTCAATAATTCAAAATTCATACTACTGGTCATGAAAATAGATTTTAGCATCAATAAAAAACCCGTCAGCGTAGATGTTGACCCCGAAATGCCCTTGCTTTGGGTCGTTCGTGATGAATTGCAGCTCAAAGCCACCAAATTTGGCTGTGGCAGAGCCATGTGTGGTGCCTGTACCCTGCATGTCGATGGCGAGGTGTACCGTTCTTGTGCGCTGCCCGTGCAGTATGCCGCAGGTAAGGAGGTGACCACGCTGGAGGGTTTGTCTACCGAGACTCAGATTCACCCCATCCAGCAGGCCTGGATCGAAGAAGAGGTCCCCCAATGCGGGTATTGCCAACCGGGTTTTATGATGGCGGCAGCCAAACTCATCCAGGAGATTCCCAATCCCAGCGACGAAGACATCAAAAGCAACATCAGCAACATTTGCCGCTGCGGCACCCATCCCCGCATCATCAAAGCCATCAAAAGAGCGGCGGCCATTCAACAAGCATCCAAAATCTGACACCATGAGCGCTAAAGCCAATTCAAATAAAAAACCCTTTTCCCGGCGTAAATTCCTGCGCCGCACTGCCGTTGTGCTCGGTGGTTCCATTGTAGCAGGTTACCTGGGCTGCTCGCCTACCCGACGTTATTTGGCCCAAACGGTGGAAGGCATGGACTTTCCAGCCGTCATCTCTTCCATGAAGCCCGATTTTTGGTTTCAAGTACTCAGTGACAATTCCATTTTGTTCAAATCGCCCAAAATAGAAATGGGCCAAAACGTGATTACGGGTCTGGCAATGCTGGCTGCCGAGGAGCTGGAAATCCCCCTGGAACGCATCAAAGTAGAACATGCCAGCACCGGCAGTGGCATCATTGATAGCCTGGGCACGGGTGGGAGCAATTCTACGCTGTCCTTGTACATTCCAGTGCGGGAGGTAGCCGCTACCATGCGCGAAATGCTCAAAACTGCCGCTGCTGAGCAATGGGGGGTAGCCCTGAGCAGCGTCACGGCAAAAGACGGAGTGTTGAGTAGTGGGGACAAAACCATGACCTACGCTGAAATTGCAGCAAGCACCACGGAATGGAAAACGCCCAAGACCCCGAAATTAAAGCCTGCATCTGCGTTCAAATACGTCGGCAAAACCGTTAAAAGGATTGACTTGCAGGAAAAAGTCATGGGCACGGCTTTGTACACCATCGACCATGAACGCAATGGCCTCCTCCACGCCATCACTCTGGAATGCCCTTATTTGAATGGCAAAATCAAAAGCATCGACACGAGCGAAGCGGCCAAAATGCCCGACGTAGTGAAAGTGATCCAGGAGGAGGATCTGGTTGCCGTGGTTGCGACCAATCGGTATGCCGCCGAAATGGCGGTGCGCAAGATCAAAGTCGAATGGGACATACCCAAAGCCTGGCAACAAAAAGAAATCATCGAACTGGTCACAGTTGGCAAAGGCAAACGGGTCAACGTCCAGGACAAAGGCAGTGCCCGATCCATCCTTTCCAATAGCAAAGCCAAGGTTTTTGAACAGGCCTACCGCACCCCTATGGCGGCGCATGCCCAAATGGAAACTTACGGCACACTTGCTCATGTTGAAAATAACGAGGCAAGTATCGTTATCGGCACCCAAGCCCCAGGTATGATTCAAGGACAACTCGCTAGCGCATTGGGGATAAAGAAGGACAAGGTGGATGTGCAGGCGCCTTACCTTGGTGGTGGTTTTGGTCGAAAAATGGGCCGCAACAACGCCGCCCAAGCCGCCAGGATCAGCAAAATTGTGGGTGCCCCCATCAAACTGATCCCTACCCGTGAGCAAGAGTTTCAAAATTCAGTGTACCGACCCAATACCCACCACGTGCTGAAAGCAGTATTTAATGAGCAAGGAGGACTTGAGGCCATCTCTCACGACCAAGCCACACCCGACATGGTCATGAAAGACCTGGGCGGCAATTTTGCCCTTTCTATGGTTGGTGCAGACTGGCTTTCAGCAGGCCACGGTGCAAGCATTTTATACCCCGTCAAAAACCGCTCAACTTCCATTTGGAATGTGGAAGTCCCCTACCCTTCCGGCATTTGGCGCTCGGTGGGTATTTTTGCCAACACCTTTGCCATCGAGTCGTTCATGAACGAGTTGGCCTACCACACCAAACAGGACCCAATCGAAATGCGGCTAAAACTGCTCAAAGGAGGCGATGAAATCAACCAACGCATGAGCAAGGTGCTGGAAGTGCTGAAAGACAAAGCCGATTGGGCCGCTGAGCGCAAACCCGGGGTTGGCCGCAGCGTCGCCATTTGTAACGACCGCAAAACCATCGCTGCCGCTGCCATCGAGGTTTCAATTGTGGATGGTGCCATCAAAGTGTTAAAAGTGACCGAAGTGGTAGATTGTGGCATCGCCATCAATCCCGGCGGGATTCACCAACAGGTGGAAGGCGCAATCATGATGGGCATCAGCGCAGCTTTGTACGAAGAAATCACCATCGCCGATGGCAAAATCTCGGCAAGCAATTACCACGAGTATCCCCTGGCAACCTTGAATGACGTGCCTGAAATTCAGGTGGTGATCCTGGAAAATGCACCCGAGCCTTTTGGTATTGGCGAACCACCCCTGGGCCCGGTTGCACCAGCCATTGCCGGGGCTTTGCTGGATTTGAGGGGAAAGGCGTTGCGGTCTTTGCCGTTTAGGTTGAATGAGGGGTAATTTGAATCAAAGGTAGGTTCCAGCACTGTAGAGACGCACGGCCGTGCGTCTCTACACGACATTTCCACGGAATAAAAGGTATAGTATAAATTGGTGGAAGCTGTTTAAAACCGAATCAATGCTGCCCTAGCCCCGGTTTGAGTACATCACCCAATTGAGCCTGCGCTCGCTTCAACCTTGGAATGGACTCATACTGCACATAGGAGCTTCCAGGATTGTGCTGCACATAGTCCTGGTGGTAGTCTTCAGCTACCCAAAATTTGGTAAATGCAGTAACCTCTACAGAAATGGGGCGCTTGTATTTTTTTGAGGCGTTGAGCGTTGCGATATAATCTTCCACCATGGCTTTTTCTACCGGGTTTTTGTAAAAAATAATGGAGCGGTATTGTGATCCCATGTCTGGACCCTGGCCATTCACCTGGGTCAAGTCTCCCGAGGCAAAATACACCCTGAGCAAAGTTTTGTAATCGATCACGGTAGTGTCGTAATACACTTCAACCGCTTCTGCATGGCCGGTTAAGCCCGTATTGGATTGTTCATAGGTCGGATTTTTAGTGGTGCCACCTGCATAGCCGGAAATGACTTCGGCTACCCCATTGATGCTTTCGAATACCGCTTCTTCACACCAAAAACAGCCCGCTGCAAAAACGGCTGTATGGTATTTGGCCAATTCAGCCGGGGGGATTTTGGCAGCTGCGCGTGCCGCTGGCGAAGTAGATGTTGTGTACCCTTTTTGCTGTCCGCATGAGCCTAGACTCAGGAGGATTGTGAAGGGGAGCAAAATATGGATCGTTTTCATTGATTGTTGGTTTGAGTGAAAGTTAGTGGCTGAGTCAATCAGCGGTTTAAGGGTAACAGGGCACAGGTTGAAATGGTTGAAGGGCGGGTGATTTATGCGGCATGAAGGGGCATGTACGTCTGCCATTGCGTTGGGTCGACAATTTAAAACCTTACAATTTCCCATCATTTTCCCGCTGCGGTGCTAAGGTTTTTTATCTTGTCTGACAAAACTTGCTGCTATCAGTTCCTTCAATCGCAAAAGTATGAATAAGGCCTATTTGCTCTGTTGTCTGACGTTCATTCTAGGGGTTTCCCCGAACATTTTTGGTCAAAACATCGACAAGAACACCCGTCAACAGCCCATTCTTCAGCCAGATCTGGCCATCCAATCATCCCAGCAGGAATTGGTTGATGCTTTCAATTGGGCCAAAGAAAAGGCCCGGTTTTATGTACA
The DNA here is from genome assembly GCF_041740695.1 of Haliscomenobacter sp. Taxonomy (GTDB): domain Bacteria; phylum Bacteroidota; class Bacteroidia; order Chitinophagales; family Saprospiraceae; genus Haliscomenobacter. The sequence continues at coordinate 14,669 of NZ_JBGSLK010000103.1, forward strand.
AACCGGAAAAACCGGCCCCCTCGATGCTTGGGAAAGGGGTGCAGGATCAGGGGATGTCCAGTATCTGCCGACCTATTGGGCGGGTTACCCCAAAAGGTCGGCGTTTTATTCCCGCGATTTTTGTCACCAACTCATCGGTGCCCATTTGCTGGGGCTACAGGAGGAGAATTTTACGATGCTGAAAGCTTTTGCAGCTTCAGCTGATGCGGGCAAAAAATGGTTTCCATTGTGGGCCATCAACTTTAATGGCGCGCCATTCCTGCTGGATTACCGCGGCAATGACAACTTTGTACGGGAGGTGCCCGCAACGTTTGAACTGGTCGAAAAAGCGTATGAATTGTATTTGTGGACTGGCGACGAGCGCTACCTGAAAGATGAAGTGATTTGGCAGTACTGTTCCAAAGCGGTGACCGAATTTATTGCGCTGCACGACCAACAATTGCCCAATGGCATTGCCGAGGGTACTGGCAAGGGCATTTTTCAGGGTGCTGCCTCCTACAACGAAGCCCAGGATGCTCCCTTGATCGAATCGGGCGATGGAATCGCTTGTCAATTCAAAGCTTTTGAGGCCTATGCTCAAATGGCGGCCCTGCGGGGTGAAGCCAAATTGGCCAAACAATTTGCAAAAAAAGCCGCAGACCTGAAGGTTTTTTTCAACCAAAACTGGGGCACCAACAACACCAATACCTACAATCGCGGCTACACCGCAGATGGGAAAGCAGTGGATGGCTGGGGCAAAGAGAACTCCTGGTTCATGCCCATGAAGGGCTTAACCGAGGGCAATGTAGCGCGCACCCAATTGTACCTCGATTTCATCAACCAACGCCTGGAATCCAAAGACGATATTCCCGACAACATCGAAGCCATCAGCTACATTCCCGAAACTTTTTTCCTGCACCAACAGAATGAAACCGCCTGGAAATGGATGAAGCACATCATCACCCGCCTAAACCAGCAACACAGCTACCAATCGGCAACGGGCCGAAATGGAGATTATCCCGAGGTTTCGTACGTCCTGATTCGCAACACGGTAGTCGACTTGTTGGGGCTCACACCACAGGCCAGTGCGCATGCACTGAGCACCCTGTCGCACTTGCCCGCAGAAATCGGCTACCTTAGCCTGGAAAACATCCGCATCGGCCAGTCGCTGGTAGCCCTCAAACAGGAAGCGTCCCACACCTCTACCCTTCGCTTGCAAGCAGGAGATGCCCCGCTAAACTGGCAAGCTGGCTTCCCGGGGATACACCAACAGGTGTGGGTAAATGGGGTGAAAAAGGCGTGTCGACAAGGCAAAGACCAGTCGGGACGGGTTTATTCGTATTGTAGGTTGAGGGTGAAGCCGGGAGCGGTGGTACGGGTGACGCTGGGGGGGTGAACATCTGGCATCCAAAGAATTGTTCGGCAATTGCGTTCATTAAAAAATATCAAGGTGCCATTGTATCTTGAAGAAAATTTGGGAAAAATGCCCGATTCAAATCCACCTTTTCCACACATTCTTGAGCATTCAAGCAACACGCTGATCATTGCTCTCTCCCCTACTGAGATCGGCAAAGTTATGCTGCCAAACCATTTGCAGTTCGTAGATGCCAATACTGGCGAGCCTGTGGATTTTTTAAACGAGCAACCCACTTTTGAGGACGAGGTCGCTGCGTTAATCTATGCCAATTCCATCAACGATTTGATGCCCAAATTCATCCGAAAAGACCGTTGGCAGACTACAGAAGGAAAAGAGCACGATATGTTGGTAATGGAACGTTTGTATCCCTTGCCCATCCACCACTTTGACCACGCCATAAGAAATGAAATGATGCAGCAGTTTGAAGCAAAACTCAAAGAACTGCACGAAAATCACTTTGTCCACGGTGATTTAATGCGTCCAACTAATTTCTACACCCGAGGTGACCAGGAGTGGATGTTCAAAAATATCGTACAGACGGAAGAAGGACTCAGATTGATCGACGCCGGTTTTGGGAAAATACTTACCAGAGCCAACATTGAATTGTTTGTTCACACCCAGTTTCGTGAGCAAGCTGAAGTTGGGTATTTTAAGGAGTATTATCTTGGGTAGTTTAGGTGAGTGGTTCAGACAAAAAGTGGTGATATACATTGCACTATGCTACGCTCACGACCAGCGGCGTTAGCCGCCAAACGTCTGTAGCATTTAGGCCATACGGGGCATTTAAGGTGCTTTAGCACCGGAACTTTGCTGCTGTTTCGGTGCTAAAGCACCTCAGAATTCACCTTCGTTCGCTTGGATCTATCGACGTTTGGCGGCTAATGCCGCTGGTCGGTTCATTTGGGCAGTAACAATTATACTAAGTCCGTGGCTTTGGCTGAATAAGGCCTTTTAATTCCTTGATCTCTGATCTTAATTCGGCCAGTTCTGCTTGAATGGCTTCCAGTTGAGTCATTATTTTATTTCCATGCTCCGTTTCTCCGAAGATTTGTTGGGGATCGATGCCGTATTCTTGCACTAGAAGGTCGGTGATTCTTCTGAACGTCCTTGCATTCCCACCGCTAAGTGCCAAACTAACCACTCCCTGAGCCAGTCCCAACTGCGTGGACAAGTCTTTTTGATTGATAGCTAGCGTTTTTAATAGCCCTTTCACGCGCAGGTAAATCATTTGATCAGGGTCTATATTTTTCGGCATTGCTTGGAAATTTTATCTAACCATTGGAATTTTAATTCAATCATCCTATCTTTGCATCAGCATAGGAACTGATCGACAAATTAAGCACTTTATTAACTCATTACCACATCCTTTTTGAGATAGGTCAAAATTTGGACTATGAATACTGTGGCAAAAAAATACCAAAGTAAGGGCAACACTCCTGCCCCGAAGCAAAACCCTCGTAGGGGAAATTTATGGTACATTATGATCATTTCCTTAGTAGGATTTGGGATATTCATGGCTATTCCAAAGACTTGGGAAGAGGCGGTTACTCTGCAAGAGGATGGGACTTATCGTTTGTCTGAAAAATGGGAGAGGGCAATTTTGCGAAAGCAAGAAAAGACGGAAAGACACCGCTTATACATGTTGGTGGCCAGTACCAATGGTTATTTTCAGTGTGCTCATTCTCCGTCCGGAAAATTCTACCTTAACGCAGGCGAAGTATATCGATATGGTACAACTGGAGATACCTTCGCCGCCCGAGGCTATAGTCAAAAGTGGTTAGCGAGGAATAATCTCACGCTGATTTTCATTATGGAAGGAGACTTGGCAACTGTAATGGCTGCACAAACCACATTAATTGGCAATTATGCTTTACTGCCCGAAAATCTACGACGCCCTTTGCCGAGTGAGGCAAGTGCCAAACCATATTGGTACAGGTTGGTTTTACCCCCTGGCAACAAAAGCCTTGATTAAGAGCCTGTAAAAATTTAAGATTTTACAGATGTGAGGAATGAGAAAAAAGGAATCAGCGGTAATTTGGTTGGAGAAAATTTGCAAATATGTACCCAACCAACATCACTGATTCCCAATGGGAAGTTATAAGTTCTT
>NZ_JBGSLK010000104.1:0-33900 GCF_041740695.1 Haliscomenobacter sp.
AGCGCCGGATGCTGAGCGAAGCCGAAGCATTCAACTTTTTCCACAAAAAACTGTAACCTTGTCCCGAATCTCCATTATTGTGATTGTAACCTGGGTAAAAAATCCCAACGAACAACCATATTCTTTGTCTAACCATCAAAAAAATCCTGAACAATGAGCTTCCTGAAATCGAAAGGATTCAAGTACCTCAAAAACCTTGTCATTGGTGTTGGTGCATCCGTAGTACTGCTTGGTGCACTTTTCAAAATTATGTCTTGGCCTCTCGCCGACGAAATGTTGATTCTCGGTATGATTACGGAGGCTATTCTCTTCCTCTTCATCGGTGTAATCGGCCCGGATAAAGACTACTACTGGGAAAAACTATACCCAGGTTTGGATAGCTATAATTCTCCTATGCAGCCAATGACGCCTGGTCTCACCACGATCACTGCTCCTGTAAATACTCCAGCCCTGAACGGTGAGGTAGTAGAACAACAATTGGGTGGCATGTTGCAAGAACTGCAAGGTATGTCTAGAAGCCTGGGCTCGCTGAAAGCGCTGCAAGAAGTAGACTTCTCCGGCACCAAAGAACAGCTCAAGTCAATGAACAACTTCTACACCAAGTTGAACGAAGCTATGGCGGACTTGATTGACTCTGCTGAAGAAACCAAAGTGGTGAAAGAGGGTTTGACGGATCTGAACAAAAACATTTCCAAGCTGAACACGACTTATTCTTCTCTGAATAATGTATATGGCTCGGTGATCACGGCTATGGCCAACGTCAACAAAGGGTAATCGGTCCCATTTCGGAATCATTTTTCTAACCCGGAAAAAAGAAAAAACATGTCAATTCCAAAGGAGCCGCGGCAGTTAATGATTAACATCATGTACCTCGTGTTAACTGCCATGCTTGCCCTCAACGTTTCTGCAAAGATCATCAATGCCTTTTTTGTGATCGATAAAGGTATTAAAAACAGTAGCAGTGTTCTGAATGATTCGAACGATAAAACGGTGTTGAACCTTGCCGACGCAGTAAAAACCAACCCCAGTGTCTATGGGCGGTTGAATACTGCTGCTAAAGAAGTGCAAACTTTGTCAAAAGAATTCAACGGCTACGTTGAAAGCTTGCGCGAAGCAATGGTTAAAGAAACCGGAGGCTACTATCCCGCAGATGACGCGCACCATGCGGGTCAACCAAAAGGATATAAAAACAAGGATATTACAACCCGCTACATGGTCACACAAAAAAATGGTGACAAACTTTTTGATCGCATCAACGAGACGCACGAGAAGCTGGTCACTATTTTGAGAGGCCTCAAAGGTATTTCCTTGATCAATGATAAAACCATTGCCGAGCAGGAAGCCAACATCACCCTTAAAGTAGGAAAGGATGACTGGAAGAAAGAAAGGGGTGTGAGTACTTGGTCGGAATATACCTTCAAACAACTTCCTCTTGCAGCAGCTTTCCCTTTGTTGTCCAAATATCAGCAGGACATGAAGAGTAGTGAAGCGGCAATTTTGAACTTTTTGCTGAGCCAGGTTGGTGCAGTGGAATTCAAAGTTGACAATTTCATTCCTATTTCTTCAGCAAAGAAAAGTTACATCATTGCTGGTGAAGCTTTTGAATCAGATATTTCAGTTGGCGCTACTTCTAAGTCGATTACCGAAAACGTCGTCATTACCGTAAATGGTCGTGCACTTTCAGTAGTTGATGGTGTTGCAAAATTTACTGAAACTAGTTCTGGAACGGGGGTTCGTCCTTACAAAGTAGCGGTTACTTTGACTAACCCTTCCACCAACGAGCGCAAAACCTACACCAAAGATTTTGAATACGAAGTTGGCCGCCGTTCGGTAACTGTTTCGGCAGACAAGATGAACGTGTTCTACATGGGGGTTGATAACCCAGTATCTGTAGTAGCTGCTGGTGTATCCAGCAACGAATTGAGAGTATCGGGAAGTGGTGTTTCTCTTTCTGGTGGCGGTGGTAAGTATACAGCTCGTGTATCCTCTCCTGGACGGGCAACAGTTACGGTGTCTGGTGGTGGATTGAAAGCTACTGCGTTTGAATTCCGAGTTAAACCAATTCCAGACCCAGTTGCGAAAATCAACAATACCACGGGTGGTGAGATTGGCAACGGGGTATTGAAGGCACAGGGCGGAGTAATCCCAGTACTGGAAAACTTCGACTTCGAAGCACGCTGCGACATCTTAGGTTACAACGTGATTTACATCCCACGTCGTCAAGACCCTATTCAGGTCTCTAACCCAGGCGGTGCATTCGGTGCTCAGGCTCGAAACATTATCAATCAGGCCAAGCCCGGTGATTCCTATATTTTTGACAACATTCGTGCAAAATGCCCTGGAGATGCGGCGGGTCGGAAGATCAACCAAGTCACCTTCAAAGTGCAATAATACGGCATATGTATACATTGGATGCTGCATTTTTTCAAGGATGAAATCCATTTGATCGTTTGAGAAAATTTTTAAGAATCCGTTATACTACTGTACCCAATAAACTCGTTTATTGGGTACAGTTTTTTGTCAAAGTAAAAAGCAAAAATATGAAAATGGCCGCCAAATTATTCGGTCTTCTTTTTATCCTGTGTATCGCTGTTGGCCCTCTGGCGGCGCAGCAGATCGATATCATCCAAACGGAGTCGGGTCCCACCGATGGTTTGCCCAACCCGATCGATGATGTGGTTGAGAGCAGCATTACGGCCAAAAAACGCGTGCTTCCCTACGACCAACCCCGTGAAGCAGACATTTTTTGGAAGAAGCGCATTTGGCGGATCATTGATGTACGGGAAAAAATGAACCTTCCGTTCGCTTATCCTAAACGCCCCTTCGTAACAATTTTGTTGGAAGCCATCAATAGCAAAGAGAAGCCTCTGCGCATTTTTGCCGATGAAGAATTCAAAACCCGCCTCGACACCTCTGCTGTAAACGGCCTGTTGTACAAAATCGATACGGTAATGGTGACTGACCCCGTTACTTACGAGCAAAAACAACAGATCATCAAAAGTGATGTCGACCTTACTGCGGATGTTCAACGTATTCGGGTAAAAGAAATCTGGTTCTTCGACAAAGAATCATCCACCATGCAGGTACGTATCCTGGGCGTTGCTCCGGTATTGCCTATCAAAACCTCTACCGGGGATAAAGTGGGTGAAAACGTCTTGTTTTGGATTTATTACCCAGATGCCCGTGAGTTGTTGGCACGCGAAAAAGTGTTCAACGACCAAAACGATGGTGCACCAATGACCTGGGAAGACGTGTTTGAGATGCGTTACTTCTCCAGCTACATCTACAAAACTTCCAACGTAAAAGACCTGCGTTTGCAAGATCAGTTCACTGGCCGCGATCTGCTGCTGGAAGCTGACAAGATCAAGCAGGAAATCTTTAACCTGGAACATGACCTTTGGACTTATTAAGCGAATAGCTAAAAGCCAAAAGTAAAAAGCAAAGGCTCCGGCATCGATAAATTCGATAAGCAGGAGCCTTTGTTTTTCACTCTTCACTCTTCACTCTTCACTCTTCACTCTTTCAACTCTGCATATACTCCCAAGCACTCCGATACTCACCCACCTGCTCGCAATAGGTCAGAAACTCGCCATAAAATTTGTTGTTGCCAATCGTGGCGCTATCACCTACAATAATCAGCTGTTTCCGAGCCCGCGTCATCGCTACGTTCATGCGCCGATAATCGCTCAGGAAACCGATTTCGCCCTTCACATTTGAGCGCACCAGCGAGATAAACACTACGTCTTTTTCCTGCCCTTGAAAACCATCGATGGTATTGATGTCCAAATCCAGTTTGCTGAGCAAGGGATCACCCTTCAATTCTTCCTGAATGTGCATGACTTGTTCTCGATAGGGAGAGATGATGGCGATAGAGGGAGGTTCTTTTTCCAAAAAGGCTTCTGCCAACAGGTACAAGTGCTCGCGCAGAATTTGAAATTCTTCGGGGTTGTATTTGCTTTGATAGGCATGGTGCACTTTTTCATCAAAACCACAACCCGCAGTGTCAATAAAAATGACCGGAGCATTGAGCTCAATCTCCAATTTCCGGTCCTTTACCATGGGGGCGGCCGTCAGTTCGTTTTTGTAAAACTGACGGTTGCTGAAGCCCATAATGGCTTCGTTCATGCGGTATTGGATATTGAGGAGGTTGACCTGATGCAGCCGCTTCAGGCATTTTTCAATCATGGTGATGTTGAAGCCTTTTTTGGCTGCCTCCAATGATTTGACCGTAGGGGGCAACTGGAAGGGATCACCGGTAAGCACTACTTTGGAGGCTTTGGTAATCGGAATCCAGGTGGCAGGCTCCAGGGCCTGTGCGGCTTCGTCGACAATAACCGTGCGGAACTTGCGCTGATCGAGCACCGGATGCGCCGCGCCCACCAGGGTACAAGAGATGACCTGCGCGTCGTCCAGAATCATATCGATGAGGCGTTGCTCTAGCGAGTTGGCCCAAGCCGAAAGCTCCGCTGCTTCCTGCTCCATTTTTTTGCGTTCTTCGTAGGCTTCGTAGCCCCGTTTGCTGCGCAAACGATTGGCCTGGCGGCGGCATTCAGCGGCTTGAATTTTAACCTTTTTGACATTTTTGCTCTCCGGGTGTTGGGAGATTTGGTACTCCAGGGTGTGCTTGACAATGCTCTCATCTACCCTTGAAATGTTGCCCACCCGCACCACACGCAAGTCTTGCTCCGCCAGTTTTTCACTCAATAAATCTACTGCTGTATTGCTGGGTGCAGTGACGAGCACCGTTTTTTCCCTTTCCGCCAGCAATTTAATGGCTTGCACCAGGGTGGTGGTTTTACCCGTGCCTGGGGGGCCATGAATAACGGCGACTTCTTGTGCGGCCAGGATTTGGGTTACGGCCAGGTTTTGCGAAGGATTGAGGGAGGCGATTTTAATGGGCGTTTCGATGGGGGAAAAATGGGCTGGTTTTAGACCAAGCAGTACGGAACGCAATTCTTGCAAACGTCCCTTAGGTGCGGAGATGACCTTTTGCATCGCCTTTTCCATTTCGATGTAGGTACGTTCATCAAACAAAATATCTACCGAGAGTTGCCCCATGCCGATCCAGTCCGGCAAATCGCGGGTATTGAGGATGATGCGCATTTTGTCTTTATCCACGTAATACACCACGCCATTGCGTTCGGGATTGTGTACATCGCTGTGCTGGGTATAAAAACGTACGGTTTTGCCCGCGCGAAACTGGTGCTCTTGCCCTTTACCCTGCGTGCGTTCCACCACCACAAAGGCCCGTTCTCCAATCGTATATCCTTGCTGGATCGCATTTAAGGGATACCAGGCCAGCCCCTTCGCTCGCCGCTGCTCTGGACTGAGGCTGTCCATCACTTTGCGGTGCTGTTCGAAGTCTTCCTTTTTTTCGATTTTTAACAATTCGAGGATACCGATCAATTCTTGCAACTCATTCTCCATACTGGTAAAGGTAAGGAAGAAGTTGAAATGTTGAAATGTTGAAGAGTTGAGGAGTTGAGAAAGTTGAGGCTACCGCGAGTGACTTAGACAAGGACTTTGTCAAAATCGCTCGCGGTAGCCTCAACCTTCTCAACTCCTCAACTTTCTCAACCATTAAACTTTTCTCCCGGTTTATTGTAATTTCATGTTATGAGTACTACGTCAAAAAAAGTCAAACTGGCCGACCAGTTTTCCGCGCTAAAAAATCTACCCTCGTTTTTTGCCCTGATTTGGCAAACCGAACCCCGTCTGGCGACCATCAACATCATTTTGCGCCTCTTGAAGGCCGGTGTACCTTTACTTACCCTTTATCTGGGCAAGTTGATTGTGGACGAAATCATTCGTTTGATCAATGCGCCTGAAAAAGACCTGAGCCAATTGTGGACTTGGGTGGGTGCTGAATTTGCCATTGTGATTGTTTCGGATTTTCTCAACCGGGGTATTGGCTTGACTGAGAACCTGTTGGGAGACCTAGTCTCCAACCGTACCTCAGTTGACATCATGCAACATGCGGCCAAGTTAGACTTGTTTCAGTTTGAAAACCCCGAATTTTATGACAAAATGGAACGCGCGCGCCGCCAAACAACGAATAGAACGGTGCTGATGTCACAAGTGTTGACCCAATTTCAGGACATCATCACCATTCTTTTTCTGGGCGCGGGTTTGATAGCCTTCAATCCGTGGTTGATTCTGATCCTGATCGTAGCCGTGATTCCCTCTTTTTTGGGCGAATCCTATTTCAATCAACAATCTTATTCTTTGTCCCTGAACTGGACGCCCGAACGACGAGAATTGGATTACCTACGCTACATCGGTGCCAGCGACGAAACCGCCAAGGAGGTCAAAATTTTCAACCTCTCCAATTTTATCATCGAACGTTTCAAAAAACTCTCCCACCAATATTTTCTGGCCAATCGCAAGATTGTGATCAAACGTTCCTTTTGGGGGCTTTTGTTGGCAGCGCTGGGTTCAATGGCCTATTATGGTGCCTATATTTTGATCACACTTCAAACCGTGGGTGGTGTAATTACGATAGGATCGCTTACTTTTTTGACCGGCTCATTCCAACGTTTGCATGGCCTGCTGGAAGGGGTGATGACCCGTTTTTCCAAAATTGCCGAAAGCGCCTTGTACCTCAAAGACCTCTTTGATTTTTTCAACATAGAGCCGGAAATCACCTCTAAGCCGGGCAGCCAGCATTTTCCAGATAAAATACAAAGTGGTTTTGTTTTTGAAAACGTCAGTTTCAAGTACCCTGACCAGGAGCGTTGGGCCATTCGCAACCTGTCTTTCACACTCAATGCAGGTGAGAAATTAGCTCTGGTGGGTGAGAATGGCGCGGGGAAAACAACTTTGGTCAAACTCCTGGCTCGTTTGTATGAACCCACCGAAGGACGTATCCTCATCGATGGGGTAGACCTCCGGGATTACAACCTTCAATCGCTGCGCCAAAACATTGGCATCATTTTTCAGGATTACATCCGCTTCCAATTAACGGCAGGCGAGAACATTGCGGTAGGCAACATCCTGCACAAAGATGAACGAGATGATGTGTTGGAATCAGCCGAAAAAAGCCTGGCCAATACGGTCATCGAACAACTGCCCGAGCGTTACGAACAAATGTTGGGTCGGCGTTTCAAAAACGGCGTGGAATTATCGGGGGGGCAATGGCAAAAAATCGCCCTCGGGCGTGCCTACATGCGCAATGCCCAATTGTTGATTCTTGACGAACCCACATCAGCCCTGGACGCCCGTGCCGAACACGAAGTTTTCCAACGTTTTGCGGAATTGATCTCGGGTAAGTCCGCGGTATTGATCTCACACCGTTTTTCCACAGTACGTATGGCTGACCGCATTTTGGTACTGGAAAATGGGCAATTGGAAGAAATTGGTAGCCATGAAGAGCTGCTGGCAAAAAAAGGGAAATACGCCGAACTGTTTACCCTCCAAGCGCAAGGATACCTGTAGGGACACCCCTACGTGGGTGTCCGTGCTATGGGTGTCCACATAGGGACGCCTCTACGGGATGTCCATCGATTGGGCGTCCACAAAGGACGCCCAATTCAAAACGACTCCCCAAAAGTCAAATAAAATCCCTGATTTTTCACGCCAATCCCATAATCTGCCCGAATGTTCAGTTTTTGTTTTTTATCCACCTGAAAGCGAACGCCTAGACCAACATTTGGCCTGATTTTGGCTGATTCTCCGGGTGTACCAAAAACAGTACCTACTCCTGTAAACACCGCACCCCCAATTCTCCCGAAAAGCTCTCGTCGCAATTCAGCTTGAGCCAACAAAAGGTGATCATCCCGGTATTTTCCTTCAAAATAACCACGCAGGCGCTTAGTACCTCCCAAGAAAGCAGTGTTAAAAAATGGAGCATCTCCTACGGTACCAATAGCCATTCCGTGTAAGGCCAGCACATTCTTTTCTCCAAGCGCAAAATACTTGGCGGCATCTATGCTGAAGCGAGAATATTTGTAATCAGATCCGGTCCAACTGTTTTCAAAAAACAAAGAAGATTCAATGAACCAACCCTTGGTGGGATAAAAGCGGTTGTTGCGGGTATCTTTCCACCACACCAAACCCGCTCCCGCCGACTGACCTCCTTGCCATCCGATGATGTTTTTTTGGAGCAGCAGACCACTGGAGTCGTATTGCGTAATGTTGAAGTTGTCGTAAGCGAGGCGCAGCCCAAACGCATTGCCGTTTTTGACATTTCGCAATAGGGTGATGCGCACCCTGGGAAATTCGGTGGTGTATTTTTCCAAATAATCGTTGTCGATGTTGTTGCCAATTCCAAAAAATTGGTACACGTAACGAAACCAGCCTACTTCACCAAAAGCCACATATTTTTCCCTTCCAAAATAAATCTGGTAAGGAAACCAGACCAACAATTGTTTTCTTTGGGTATAAGCAAGGCTAAAAGTAACATTTGAAGGCTGGGGAGTTCCTGCTGGCCTGAAAGTTGCAATGCCGCCTGCTCCTAAACCCAATCTGGTGTCTGGTGAATAAAAAACGAGGGGAATTGCAAAAATCTTGACTTTTTTTTGTGGGTTTGTATCGACCTTGACTAAGGAGTTGAGTGTATCTGCTTGTTCATTGGCTTCCAATTGGGAAACCACCGCAGATTCCTGCGCAAAACTGGTCAAAGTTATACAAGTCAACAAAATCCATAAGCTTAAGCGGTGCATAGCGAGTTTTAGTGCTAAATACGACCGAGCTTTGATTATTGATCTAGCCTGGGTAAAAAACAATCCAGAATTGTGCAGGATACGTTCCCGTTACGACAATTGCTCGTTAATTGATCAGCACCTCATCCACAAAGAGCCAACCCGGTTCCCCTTTCCCCCGGTGCCACTTCGGCAATTTGGCAATGGGTTTGCTCACCACTTTCAAATAGGCGTATTTCCCTGGTTTGACCTTGCAGTCGTAATAACGATTGCCGTATTGTGGCCCCTCGGGAATCGGGAAACTTTGGGTACCTATTTTTTCCCATTGCCCTTTGGTATTGCCGCCCCAAACTTCCAAACTCACTGGTGGGGTAATATAGGCATTGTCAATGAGCAGGATGCCGATGCTCACTTTTTGGATTTCAGGTGGATTTTTAAAAAAGCACTCTACGTCCAAGTTAGCCGTACTGTGAAAACCCAACCATCCATCATTGACGGTGTGATTGGGGCCACCTTTGGCCAAGTTAAAAATAACGGAATCGCCCCCCCCCATGTATTTGGGGTCGGCGGGTGTTTTTAGCTCAAAACGATCGGGGATAAAGCGGGTCTTTTTGAAAGCCAATGAATCCATAACACTGGCGTGCCAGCCATCTAACTCGGCCCGATATTTGATTTGTAGGTCGTTTTTAACCAAAATTGGGTCTTTATAGACCTTGCCAATCCCCTTTTCTCCTTCGGGATTGCGGCCATCGGTGGTGTAATAAATTTTGACGCCATGCAGAGGATGACTGAGTACCAGCTCCGTAGAGTTTTGAAAATAGGCTACTGGTTTTTCAGCGATGGGTTTGTTGAGTTGCAGCACGGCGGTATCGGGCGGAGTTCCCAAATCCAGTTTCATGCTGCCTGCTTTTTTGCGCAATTGGGCCAATTCTTTTTCTTGAAGTGGATTGCCCCAGAGGTACAGGTGCAACTGCTTGCTGCCCAATAAGGGTTCAATGTCTTTGGCTTTCAACTGATTCGCGTGCAGCTTAAGCACCTGCAAGTGTTTCAATTGAAGCAGCTCTGGCAGGGTTTTTCCGGTAATTTTGGTTCGGCCCAAACCCAACTCTCGCAAATTTTCCAAATCCGCAATGGCACTGATTTCCTTATCGGTCACTGGCGCACCGGAAGTTTCCAGTCGATAAATGTTCTTACTGATTTTTTGCAATTTTTTGAACACATCCGCCTGATAATCCTGGTGATTGAGCACCACAACTTCCAAATAGGGGCTGCCTTGTGCCAAGGGCCGGATGTTGCAAAAATTACTCTTGAGCGATTCAATGTTTTTTTCGGAAGCGGAGGGAATTTTAGGTAAGGCCGCTGCTGCCGTGGGGATACTTTTGGTCCAGATCGCCAAAGTGTCGTTGGGCAAATATGCGCTCACTTTGGCACCAAAATCAGCGCCTTTTTTGATCCAAAAATGGATGATTTTCAACTCATCCGGGGTCAGTTGGGGCTTCCCGGCGGGTGGCATGTGTCGGTCGTCATTTTCGGGTAGATGGGCCGCAATGATCATGTGGCTGGAATCGGGTAGGAAGGGGATAAAAATGGGGCCATTTTCCCCACCTTTTTTAAAACCTTCCAAAGTAGTCATCAGCAGGTCGCCCTTGGTTTTGTTGGGATTGTGGCAGTTGAAGCACTTTTTTTCCAGGATCGGACGCACTACATCCCGAAATACTTCCGCCTTTTGCACATCCGCCATTACTGGGCTTGCGGCAGCAGTAGGTCGAATGGGTTCTAGTAAAAAATTGCTACCGTGGGTCAACACTCCACCTTGGTGTCCACAAATGAGGGTGAGCGCTAGCGTAGCCAAACCAAAAGGCACAAACCCAGCCCGCAAGCTGCCTTTCCCAAATCGCCAGGCCAAATACCCGGCCCCCAGTGTCAAGGCTGCTGCTGAATATTTGTGCCAATTCAAGGTGGCTTCGTCATAACCCCCTTCGCGGGATAAAAACAGACCAAATAGGGCGGTCAGGGCCGTAATAGAGGCAGTGACCGACCAAAATTCCATCTTCCGAGCCCAGGCTGCCATTTCGTATTTGGCGGGAAACAAAAGCCCGATACCTCCCACTGCGGCCAGCGTAATGGGGAAGTGTAAAATCAAAGGGTGCATCCGCCCCAAAACGGCCAGGAAGGCGGGGAGCTGGATGTATTTTTCAAAAACCAGCAAAAAAACGAGTAGAATGCTCAGGAAAAAGCGCAGGTTTTCGAGTATGGAGACAAAGCGAGTATTCATTGTGTACGACTGTTTAGTGTCCGCCTTCGGCGAGGATTTTGGGCCACAAATTCAAGTACAAACTTCGATTGTACATCACTACTGAGGTGATTTGATTGATTAACTGGTTTGTTTACGCCATGATCCCCGGCACCACCTTCCCACTCACATCCGTCAATCGGTACCGCCGCCCCTGGTGTTTAAAGATCAACTTCTCGTGGTCGAGGCCCATTAGGTTCATGATAGTGGCCTGGAAATCGTGGATGTGTACAGGGTCTTTTGCAATGTTGTAGCTAAAATCGTCGGTTTCACCGTAAGTGATCCCTGGCTTGATTCCACCGCCCGCCATAAAAATGCTGAAGCAGCGGGGGTGGTGATCGCGGCCATAATTGTCGGCCTTAAACTCCCCTTGGCAATACACGGTACGTCCAAACTCACCGCCCCAAATGACCAGGGTATCTTCCAGCAAACCTCTTTGTTTCAGGTCGGTGATCAAGGCTGCTGAAGCTTGATCTACGTCTTTGGCCTGGCCACCCATTTCATTGGGCAGGTTGCCGTGCTGATCCCAGCCTTGGTGGTAAAGTTGGACAAAACGCACCCCGCGCTCAGCCAAACGCCGCGCCAGCAAACAATTGGCGGCATAAGTGCCCGGCACCAAACAATCGGGCCCATACAATTTCACCGTATAATCCGACTCGTCTTTCAAGTCCATCAGCTCAGGCACCGAAGTTTGCATGCGGTAGGCCATTTCGTATTGCTGGATGCGCGCCAGGGTTTCGGGGTCGCCCATTTGCTCGTAGCTGTTTTGGTTCAATGCGGCAATTTGGTCCAACATCTGCCGCCGCTCGGCTTGGCTCATACCTTCCGGGTCTTTGAGGTACAACACGGGGTTTTTACCCCCGCGCAACATCACGCCCTGGTGCACGGAATCAAGGAATCCGCTGCCCCAAAGATGGGCGTACAAACCCTGACTATTGCCCTTGCCCCGACTGGTCAGCACCATAAAAGCGGGCAGGTTTTCATTTTCACTACCTAAGCCATAACTCATCCAGGCGCCCATACTCGGGCGACCCGATTGTTGGTTGCCAGTTTGGAAAAAAGTGATGGCCGGGTCGTGGTTAATGGCTTCGGTATTCAGGGTACGGATCACACAAATGTCGTCGGCAATTTTGCCAATGTGGGGAAAAAAGTCGCTGATCCAGGTGCCGTTTTGCCCGTATTGTTTGAAGTTGATGTAGGACGGCGCGATCGGGAAGGCACTTTGTCCACTGGTCATCCCGGTTAAGCGTTGGCCTTGTCGGATGGATGCAGGGAGCTCCTGGCCAAACATTTCGCGCAGTTTGGGCTTGTAATCGAAGGTTTCCAATTGGGAAGGTGCCCCCGACTGGAAGAGGTAAATGATGCGTTTGGCCTTGGGTGCAAAGTGCGACAGGCCAGGCAACATGGCCGCCAAGTCGTCTTCATTACCTTTCCACAAATCGGGAATCAGCAGGGAGCCCAAGGCCAGTGAACCGATGCCGATGCTCATTTTGGAGAAGAAAGCACGGCGGTTGATATTGAGTTTGGATTCGAGAATTTCCTTTTGCATGATCAAACTACTTTGTGATGGTTTCATCCATGTTGTAAATGATTTGGACCACTTCGCTGAGGGCAGCGCATTCGCTGGGGTTGACGCCTTTGGCTTGAGCGACTTCGCCGACTTGGAGCATTTTTTCCGCACGGTTTTTATCGGTTTGTAATTCCTTGCGCCGCATTTGGTAATAAGCCAGCAGTTGTTTCAGCTCCGAACTTTCCGGGCTGCGGGCCAGGATGCGCTCAAAAGCCTTGCTGACTGCCGTTTCCCCATTGCCCGTTTTTTTGAGCAAATTGGCCGCCAGCCAGCGCGCTGCTTCCAACATTTGTGGGTCATTCAGCATATTGAGTGCTTGCAGCGGCGTGTTGGTGCTGGTGCGTTTGGGCGTGCAGTAATCACGCATTGGCGCATCGAAGGTCAGCATGAAGGGTGGCGGAGCGGTGCGCTTCCAAAAGGTATACAAACTTCGTCGGTAGAGTTTTTCTTTTTTGTCCTGCTTGTAAAACATCAGCGGCCCACGGCCAGGGTTCATGTCTTCCCACAATCCTTCGGGTTGGTAGGGTTTTACACTGGGGCCGCCCACTTCTGGGTTGATCAGATTAGAGGTAGCCAACCAGTTGTCGCGGATCATCTCGGCGCTCATGCGCATGCGCGGCCCACGGGCGAGGTAGCGGTTTTCGGGGTCAAGTTCCTGCTTGCGTTTGCTGATGGCCGCCGATTGCTGGTAAGCTGCGGAGAGGACAATTTGTCGGATCAGGCGTTTGACATCCCAGCCATTGTCGCGGAAATCGACCGCCAACCAATCCAGTAACTCGGGATGGGTCGGCAATTCGCCCTGGTTGCCAAAGTCTTCTGAGGATTTGACAATACCCGTGCCAAAAAACTCCATCCACATGCGGTTGGTAAACACCCGGGCAGTAAGAGGGTGTTTGGGACTGAACAGCCATTCGGCTAGCCCGGCGCGATCGGCTTTGAATTTTTTGTCAAAGGCCAGCACCGCTTTGGGGGTTCCACGTTGTACGGAATCCGCATGAGCGTCGTATTGGCCCCGCTTGAGGATGTAAGTGGTACGTGGCTTGGGCAACTCCTCCATAATCATCACCACGGCCGTATCAGTAGGCTTTTTGTTGATAAATGGCAAAGTGTCGCGCACCGTGGCATTGTGGATGTACATGCGGGGTGGATCGGCCAGCGAAACGGCGGAAATATCGCCAAATAGCCCCACTTCGGGTACACTATTGAAAAAGGAAAACAGCTCATAATATTCCTTCTGGGTGATCGGGTCGTACTTGTGATCGTGGCATTTTGAGCACTCCATCGTCAGGCCCATGAAGGCTTTGCTGAAGGTATTGGTGCGGTCGGTGACGTATTCAATGCGGTATTCCTCCTGAATGACGCCCCCTTCCTGGGTAATTTTGTGGTTGCGGTTGAAACCCGTGGCCAGCAGCATTTCTTTGGTCGGACTAGGCAATAAGTCACCCGCGATTTGCCAGCTCACAAAGCGGTTGAACGGCATATTGGTATTGAAGGCGTGGATGACCCAGTCGCGCCAGGGCCACATCGTGCGCGGCCCGTCGTCCTGGTAGCCGTGTGAGTCGGCGTAGCGGGACACGTCGAGCCAATGTGTGGCCATTCGCTCGCCAAAAGTAGGCAGCTTCAAAAGGTAATCGACCAGGCGGCGGTAATTGGCTGGCGAATCATCCGCACCGAATTTTTTCATCACGGCCTCGGTAGGTGGCAGTCCGGTAAGGTCGAGGCAAACGCGGCGGATCAGGCGGGGCCATTCTTCGCGGTCGTTGGGCTCCAAGCGCATATCTTGCATTTTGGCGAGTACCCAGCGGTCGATGGGGCTATCCCAGTTCTCGTTTTTGACTTTGGGCAGGGGGGCTTTTTGGGGCAGAATAAAAGCCCAGTGTTTTTGGTATTTCGCTCCCTGGGCAATCCAGCGCCGGATGATGGTTTTTTCCGTTTCATTCAGGCTGAGGTTGCTGTTGGGTGGGGGCATCAGTTGGTCCGGGTCTTCGTGGTTGAGGCGACGCCACATTTCGCTGCCTTCGGGCTTGCCGGGCACGACCACGAACTGGTCTTTGTGCTTCTCCAAGGCCTGAAAGAGTCCTTCTTTGGTGTCCAATCGCAAATCTGCCTCGCGCTTTTGGGCATCGGGGCCGTGGCACTTGAAGCAACGGTCGGACAAAATGGGTTTGACGTGAAAGTTAAAATCGACAACATCGGGTAGGGCTGTCCCCAAAGCGTCGGGGCCTTTGGCGCATTCCGACAGCAGCAAAATGCTACCAATGGCGCCTAGTCCAGCCAGCCATAGCCAATATTTTTTGGTTTTATTGCCTCTCTGCATGATCCTTTGTAGTTTAATCTGACACAGGTGAAAATAGGGAAATCCTTTTGCCGGGGTGAAGATTAATAAAAAAATTTAAAAATAACGTTTTGGCGGATAGGAAGAATGATATGCTAAGATAAAAAAATTGTGAAAGGATTTATTTGGAAAATTATGCTCTCAGCAATGCATCGTAGCGTTAGCCCTTTGTGGCTGCCCCATCCAAGTTTTCGATACCATCCAATTATCCCCAATCTTTCCCCCACAAATCCCTTCCCCTTTTCTACATAAATGCAGCGAAGCTGCTACTGCATAATGTGACAATCAAATTATTCATCCTGAGGAAAATTTTCCAAACGCTTGCAGTTGCATCGATTCAACGGTTCGTTGAGTAGTGCTGCGTTCGTTTTATTCCCACAAAAAGAGGTTAAAGTTGAGTGGGAGGAGCATCGGTGCAAAGTAAAGGATACATACCATAGAATCCCCTGCAGGCAGGTCGATGGGGATTTGGAAATTTTGATGTAAAATAGGACGCTGTTTGAAAATTCGCTTGACGCCTAAAGTATCGGCGCGTAGGAGAACGGGCACAGGATCGGCCTGAAATTGATAATGCCTCAATTCCGTAAAATTGGGATTGACCAATTCCAACAACAAAGACTAGGTATGCTTGCTCCGATTGACCACACGATAGCGCAAGCAATGGTTTTTTAAAACAACACCTGAGCAAACCCTTTTGTCGCCTGTATGGGCTTAAGTTAGCCCAAATTACAGATATACCATGAAGCGCCCTCACCAGATTTGGTGAGAGTGCTTCATGGATGGAACATTATTTTTGTTCCTTTTCCAGATAAATTTCTTCTTTGGGGGCATCCAGCACCTTTACATTGGGATTGGGTTTTGCATTTTTGATCTTCATTTGCTCGGCCAATTCTTGTGTACTCACAAAGGAAGTGATCATTTGGGTCAACATGTCACTGGCCGCCGTGGGTGCGTTGGGCAACAAAATCAGGTTACTGTGGCTGTGCTGACCAATTTGTTGCAGGGTGTCATAATGCTGGGTAACCAGGATTAAAGCAGAAGCTTCCTGTGAATTGATGCCCACTTTGTTGAGCAAATCCACCGATTCCTCCAAACCTCGCGCAATTTCCCGGCGCTGATCAGCGATACCCTGACCTTGTAGGCGTTTGGATTCGGCTTCAGCTTTGGCACGGGCTACGATGCGGATGCGCTCCGATTCAGCTTCGTATTCTGCGGCCAGTTTTTGGCGTTCGGCAGCGTTGATGTGGTTCATGGCATTTTTTACAGCCTGATCGGGATCGATGTCCGTTACCAAGGCTTTGATGATGCCATAACCATAATCATTCATGGCTTCTTCCAATTCGCGGCGAATGGCAAGGGCAACATCGTCTTTGCGTTCAAACACATCGTCGAGGCGCATTTTGGGTACTTCGGCGCGCACCGTATCAAATACATACGCGGTAATTTGCTCGGTAGGGTTCTGAAGTTTGTAAAACGCATCGTAAATGCTGTCGGACAGTACGTTGAATTGTACCGAAACCTTCAAGCGGACGAAAACGTTGTCTTTGGTCTTGGTCTCCACAACAACGTCCAATTGCTGGATTTTTAGGTTGAGACGGCCCGCCGTGCGGTCCAGGAAGGGGATTTTGAACTGCAGGCCCGCGGTCCGTACGCTGTGGAATTTGCCAAAACGTTCGATCACCAGAGCGGTTTGCTGTTTTACGGTAAAAATACCGGAGAAAAACAGAAACAAAGCGAAAAAGACTAGAATGAAAAATGTGATACCCATGTTGCTTCAGGTTTTTAGATGGCATGAATTTATGAAAAAAATGTGGGATTAACATAGTTTAGGCTTTTTACTTACACACACTTATTTGCAAATATGCCAATTGTGCCCTTTGAAGTCAATTTTTATCGATGGGAGCAAGGTTTTTCCTAATTTTCTTAGCTATTTTTTCGTCCGATCATCTTTCCACCGCTATCTTTATTGCCAAACATTAGCGCAAGAAAACATGAGCAAACAAAACTCTGAAGAAAATCAATCACCCCTGCGTAGCCAGGGCTGGTTTGGAAAAAAAGGGAAAGACGGCTTCATTTACCGCGCCTGGATGAAAAACCAGGGCATTCCCGATCACGAATTTAGAGGCAAACCCGTCATTGGCATTTGTAATACCTGGTCGGAATTCACTCCCTGCAATGCCCATTTCCGCGAATTGGCCGAATCGGTCAAACACGGCATTTATGAAGCAGGTGGTTTCCCCGTCGAGTTTCCTGTAATGTCCCTCGGCGAAACGCTCATCAAGCCCACTGCCATGTTGTACCGCAACCTGGCCAGTATGGACGTAGAGGAATCGATTCGGGCCAACCCCATGGATGCCGTAGTACTCCTGTGTGGTTGCGATAAAACTACCCCTTCGTTGGTGATGGGAGCTTGTAGTGTCAACATTCCTACGCTGGTGGTGTCGGGTGGCCCTATGCTGACGGGCAAATACAAGGGGGGTGACATTGGTACCTCCGATGTTTGGCGTTTCAATGAAGCCTTCAAAACGGGGCAAATGAGCGAAGAGGAATTCCGCGACGCCGAGGCCTGTATGGGCCGTAGCCGGGGCCATTGCGCCGTAATGGGTACGGCTTCCACCATGGCTTGTATGGTGGAAGCCCTTGGATTGTCACTTCCTGGCAACGCCGCCATCCCTGCCCCAGATTCCCGCCGTAAGGTATTGGCGCATTACTCGGGCATGCGTATTGTGGAAATGGTGAAGGAAAACCTCCGCCTTTCTGATATCCTCACCCGCGAAGCTTTTGAAAATGCCATCATGGTCAATGCGGCCATTGGCGGTTACACCAATGCCGTGATCCATTTGCTAGCTATGGCCGGGCGCATTGGGGTTGAATTGAGCCTCGACGATTTTGACGTGCATTCCCGCGGAGTACCGCTCTTGGCCAACCTACAGCCTTCGGGACAGTTCTTCATGGAGGATTTTTATTATGCTGGTGGCCTGCCCGCGCTGATGCGTGAGATGGGGGACATGTTGCACCCGGCCATCACGGTCAATGGTCGGCCCATCACCGACAATGCCAAGGAATTCGACAACTACAATAAAGCCATCATCGGCGACCTGGAACAACCCATCAACCCACTTTCGGGGATTGTAGTGGTCAAAGGGAATTTGGCCGAAGATGGTGCCGTCATCAAAACTTCAGCGGCCACTCCGGAATTGCTCAAGCACCGGGGCCGGGCAGTAGTTTTTGAAAACATCGAAGATTACCATGCCCGCATCGATGATCCAGAATTGGACATTGACGAAAGTTGTGTCATGGTACTCAAATCCGTAGGGCCCAAAGGATATCCTGGGATGCCTGAAGTTGGCAATATGGCCTTACCCATCAAATTATTGGAAAAGGGTGTAAAAGACATGGTGCGCATTTCCGATGGCCGGATGAGTGGAACGGGCTTTGGCACCGTGGTGCTGCACATCTCGCCGGAATCAGCAGCAGGGGGAACGCTAGGCTTGGTGCAGAATGGAGACTTTATTGAGTTGGATGTCGATGCACGCAGCCTTAATCTGGAAGTAAGTGAGGAAGAATTGGCCAAGCGTAGAGCCGTCTGGCAGTCTCCAACTTTTGAAGCCAGAGGGTACGTGTATTTGTACCAGCAGCACGTCACCCAATCCCACTTGGGCGCAGATCTGGATTTCCTCAAAGGTGGATCGGGCGATTCAGTAACGCGGGATTCGCATTAGAACCAAGGTTCCAGAGTTCCAAGGTTCAGCCGGTCACTGAGCGAAGTCGAAGTGCCGGCTGAACCTTGGAACCCTGGAACCAGCCTCTAAGGCTTGGCAAAAAATGTGCTGAATTGAACGAGATTCTGAGCTTACGAACAGCGGCATTAGCCGCCAAACGTCTGTAGTAAAAGGAACGAAGATGGATTTTAAAGGTACATAGTACCGAAACATTTACCGTTTGTTCCGGTGCTCTGCACCTTTAATGCTTTGCTTGGCCTGAATGCTACAGACGTTTCGCGGCTAATGCCGCTGGTCGTGAACACGAAATAGCACAATTTATATAACTTTTTGTCGCAACAATTTTATAAAACTTAGAGTCGGACGACAACCCTGGAACCTTGGAACCAGGAACCTTGAAACCCTCTTCAACCCTAACCCATGTCATTTACAGGAAAAGTTGCGCTGGTCACCGGTGCCGGCCAAGGCATCGGCTACGAAATATGTCGACAGTTGGCGCTGCGGGGAGCAGCTGTTTTGCTCAATGATCGGGACCCGGAATTGGCTGAATGTGCCGCTGAAGAAATCCGCTGGGAAGGGGGCAATTGTTTGGCTTGTGCTGGGGATGTGAGCCAGATTGCCGTTATTGAAAGTATGGTCCAAACCTGTGTGAAAGAATTTGGCCGTCTCGATATCGCCATTGCCAATGCGGGCATCACCCATTTTGGCGATTTTTGGACTTTTCAACCCACCCAATTCGAAGAAGTGATGAACCTCAACATGCGGGGTACGTTTTTTTTGGCGCAAGTTGCAGCCAAACAAATGCGTGTGCAGGGCGAAGGAGGGAGTTTGTTACTGATGTCCTCGGTGGTGGGGGTTCAGGCACACAAAAACCTGGGCGCTTATGCCATGACCAAGGGGGGAATCCAGATTTTGGCCAAAAACCTGGTGGTGGAACTGTCGCCCTACGGCATCACTTGTAATGCCGTGGCACCAGGGGCAACCGCGACTGAACGTACCTTAAACGATCCTGAATACGATCAGGTCTGGTCTACCATCACCCCGATGGGGCGGCCCGCCAGTCCGCTGGACATTGCGGAAGCTGCCTTGTTTTTGGTGTCGCCACAAGCTCGGCACATTACCGGGCAAACATTGGTGGTGGATGGGGGTTGGACGGCGGTGAGTGTACAGCCTTGAGGTTTAGCTGAGGTGAATCTAAGGTTTCTATAGTTCCTTAGGTGGTAAAAAAGAAAAAACCTGCTACGCAGGGTATTCTTTCACCACCTAAGAAACCTAAGACACTCAAGAAATCACTTAAGCAGCAATGCCGCAGATACACTTACAGGTTCAGCAATGATATTTTGGTCAAAAATCCCTAAAATTCGGGATAACAAATCTTTACCGCACCAACACCTTTTTCACCCCTACCCCACTTTCCGTCTGTAGCTCCAACAAGTACACTCCAGAAGGAACCTTGTTTACCATCACTTCAAGCCTGTTTTCTCCAGACAGGACATCCACCTTTTTTTCCCACAACAGCCGTCCTTGTACATCGCGAAGGCGAAGGGTGCTGGGACCAGCCTCTTCCGCCTCGTACACCAATGTAAATACGCCCTGGTTGGGTTGGGGCACAATCTGCATCCGCGTGTCCAACCTGGCTACATCTTCCAAACTAGTAGCTGGACTACAACCCGCGCCCGCACCGATAATTCGACTCAGGAGCGCGATATAAGCCCCCTGATAATAAATGGCGGGTTCACTGATTTCCCAGGAGTTTTCGGGCCAACTGAAGTTCCAATCTTTGTAACTCTTTTGTGGTGGTTGGGCGGCGGGCGGAGAGATCGTTTTTACTGAAAAATCCTTGTTTGGCCCTCCAGTCACGTAGCCCGGTGGTGGGCCTTTGGGCGAGGTCAAGGCATTGTCCCAATCGGATTTGTCTTTGTACCAGTGGTGATACAGTTCATTCACACATTTTTCGCCCCCATAAGCGTACATGTTGCTGAGCATGACCATGGTCAGTGGATTCACCCCGTGGAGCCAATGCAGGTACTGCTCGGCTACCTCCCGATACAGCGCATGTTGGGGCGTATTGATGCCAAAATGGATAAAGTCCAGGTTGAGCAGCCCCGAATTGGATCGGATGTTGTTGCTGCCCCAGTGGTGCGCCCAATCCTCCATGTGGGCCCGGTAAAGGTCACTTTTGTTTTGATAATTGTTGATGGAAAAGGCATAGTTCATACCGGCCTTCTGGCTCCGGATTTTGCTGACTGCCGCCAAAGTAGCATTGGGCATTCCGGCATATTTGAGCAAAGCAAAACAAACGCCCATGTTGTAAGGGTGCCAATAATTTTCATTTACGGGCCGAATTTTGTCATAGTGGGCATCAATGTGGGTTTTGTAAGTCGCATTACCCGTCGCTTCGAACAGGTAGATGGCGGCGGCTACCGCGTTGCCCAATTGGCTGCCCGCATCCCGGTCGGCATCGCCAGAGGTGATGTTTTGGTCGTCACAGGCGGTTTCAAAAGTGCTCAGGTTTTGGGTGGTGACCAGGGCTCTGGCCCAGGCTTTGACGGCGCGGTCGATCAGGTCTTGGCCGTAAGCTTGCAGGGTTGGATCAGCCAGGGATTTGTAGACCTGTCCGGCGCAGGCAAAAATAGCAGCGCCCGTGATGGTGGCCGAAGTGCATTCTCCCACCCAATAGCGGGGTCGCGTATCCAGGCTGGGCAGGGCAGGCACTTCGTTAAAATTGTCGACCCCCACCTTGATCATGAAACCATTGGTGCCCGTGGCGTCTTGCATCCGTTTGAGCCAGTCCAGTTCCCATTTGATTTCATCGAGCAGGTCGGGGATGCCATTGCCCGATTCAGGGATGTTGTAATTGTCTTTAAAAACTGTAGGATTGAGGCGATAAGCCTCCAACATATTGAGCAGTGGGTCAAAAGTAAAGGTGGTGTACTTGTTGGGATCACCTGCATCAAACCAGCCTCCGCTCAGGTCGCGGGCAGTTGCTGAGTTACTTTTGTCGTAACGGCTACGGGCGGCTTTGTCTTGGTTCGGGCCGCCATAGCAGGCAGCGTCCACCCATTTGGCGTCTACATAAGGTATGTTTTTGGCAAAATTGATCCTTTGGTAAAAAAACATGCGCACAGCCTGGCGCAGCACTTCATCGTACACCTGATCCCCGATTTCAAACCGAAAAGAGCCGACCTGATTGGCCAAATCGTACAGGTAATAGGTGCCAGGGGTGGTGACGCTGCTGAAATCAAACCACCAACCCCGGTCGCCGGATTGGCTGTGGGTGTTGCCATTGTTCCAGACTTGCAGGGTGCCACTGAACACGACCTGGTCATTGTCCCAGCGGCGTACCTGGTATTGGTTGTTGCCCAGCCCCGGCGAGAACGTTTCGCTGGCGTTGA
The DNA here is from genome assembly GCF_041740695.1 of Haliscomenobacter sp. GTDB lineage: Bacteria > Bacteroidota > Bacteroidia > Chitinophagales > Saprospiraceae > Haliscomenobacter. The sequence continues at coordinate 21,955 of NZ_JBGSLK010000104.1, forward strand.
ACCCCGCCTGAGGATCGGCAATGACGGCTATTTTTTTGGATTGACAGAAGTAGCCGAATTGGTCAACTTTGATGAATTCGGTGGTTTTGGAGGGGCCCGACCAGAGGGAAAGACTGGAAATCAGTAGGGATAAAACAAGGAAGCTGCGCATGGGTTGAATTTGAATAAATGACGCATCAGGATACCAGAGTCGGATACCTGAAAACAAAATGGTTTGCGCTAGTGGAAGATACAGGTCAACAAGGTAAATGCTTTTTGTGAAAAAACGGTCGCCACGCTTGGGAATTATTCAGGCATACTGTATCTCAAGGGGAAGTTCTTTGACATGCTGAGCGCATCCCAAAATCTTAATGCGGCCATATACGCTCAGCATGGTTCTTTTGATCCAGTTCCAATGCTGTCCAGCCCTGTACACCAGTTGTTCGAATTCGGACAGCCTCGCCGTGTATTTCTTTTCAAATAAGCTATCAATCAGGTTTTTACAAAACATGGCACAGTTTGTGGTCAGGTAGCGGTGTACTGACCCGACATTTTTTCCCTTGAACAAGCCTCCTTATTCTCTGTTACACTCCAAAATCACGCTACATGCTCAGCAACTACTTCAAACTCTCCTTACGGCGTTTGCGCAAAAACGCATTTTTCAGTGTACTCCAAGTAGGCGGCCTGGCCTTGGGTATTGCGGCGGCCTTATTGTTGTGGTCCTACATCAGTACCGAGTGGTCTTTTAATCGCTACCATGAAAAAGCCGATCAATTGTACCGTGTGTTGGTCATGGATAAAGATGGGGTGGTCAGCGATTATACTCCTCCCGCAATGGCACCCTGGCTCAAGCGGGAGTTTCCAGAGGTGAAAGCTTTTGCCCGAACCAATGGCAATGGTGAGGGGGTCGTATCCAGTTTTGGCACTAGCCTCAATGCCGACAAGCCCCGGAATGCCTTCCGAGAAGCGACAAGCCTGACCTATGCTGATGGGGATGTTTTCCGCTTGTTCAGTTTTGAGCCTAAAGCTGGAAAGCTCAACATTGACCAGGCGCAGGAAGTAGCCATTTCGGAATCTTACGCCAAAAAATACTTTGACAATGACGATCCGCTCGGGATGGTCATTCAGCTGGACAATCAGTTTGGCGGGCTTCCCTATACCGTGGTTGGCGTATTCAAAGACATGCCTGCAATTTCTGATTATCGTTTTGACCTTTTGTTTTCGCTGCGTACCCTTGAAAATCCGGCAAACCTGAACGGCAATGACTGGGCAGCGCTCGATACCTGGTATTCGGATTCTTACGCCAGTTTTGTGGAGTTACAACCCAATACTTCCATTGCTGCGCTGGAGAAAAAAGTCAATGCCAGTTTGAAAAAACAATTCCCCGACAACGAAGCGTCCATTCGTTTGCAAGCACTGACCCAAATGCACCTGGGCAAGAGCAATAGTGACCCCTACCCTACTTTTGGCAACCGTAGTTTGATCCTGGCGTTGGGTGCCATCACCTTTTTGATCCTCTTCATTGCCTGGGTCAATTACGTCAACTTATCGACCGCCCAAGGCTACCAACAAACCCAAAATGTAGGCATTCGCCGCACCATTGGCGCATCGCGAAGCAGCGTGGCCGTACAATACTTCATGGATTCATTGCTGCTGACTACCCTGGGTATTTTTTTCGCCATACCGCTGATTATGCTATTTCGCCCCAGTGTTTTGGCGCTGACTGGCCGTGACATCAATCCTTTTGCACTGTTTGGGCAATCTTATCTATGGATTTTTATGGCGGTGGTTCTGTTGGGTACTGCGGTGGCAGCAGCCTATGTAGCCTGGCTTTTATCAGGCATCAAACCCATCCAAATGTTGAGCAAACAAACCCAAAGCCCCCGTTCGGGCCTGGGCATGCGCAATGTGTTGGTGGTTACCCAATTTGCCATTTCCATCTTGTTTATCGTAGGGACATTGATCATGCAACGGCAATTGCAGTACATGCAAAACAAAGACTTAGGCATGAACCTGAATCAGGTGGTGGTGCTGCGCGGCCCTGAAGGGAGCAATGCTGAAGAAAAAAAGAAAAACCTTAACGTATTGCGCAGTGAATTGGCAAATTTCTCCTGGGTTAAAGATTTTTGTTTTACCGGCTGTTTACCGGGTGGGACTTTTAGTCAAAACTTTCAGACGGCGGGCTTTAGCTCCAAATTTTCAGATGCGGAAGGGGCCAAACAAAGTTACGTTATGGGCATGGTTGACCATTTGTTTCAGCCCACTTATGAAATTCCTTTTGTGGCTGGAGAAAATTTTTCAGCCGATGACGCCCGCAATGGCTACAGTGTCAGCAATACCCTGCTGCTCAATGAAACGGCTGCCCGCCAGATGGGTTTCGACACCCCGGCGGAGGCGGCAGGACAATCGGTGAAATGGAACGACCAAACCTTGCTGGTGAAAGGCGTGCTCAAAGACTATCACCACCGGGGCCTGCAACAAGCCATTGATCCAATGGTTTTTTTGCCAGCCAGCAATTCCAATTTGATCAGCGTTCGGCTTAGTGCGCAGGATTTACCCGTTCATTTGGCCCAACTCAAAACCTTGTATGGGAAATTGTTCCCCAACGAGCCCTATGACTATTATTTTGAACAAGAAGATTTTGACAAACAGTACCTCGCTGAGCAGCGCTTGGGCAACATTGCCAGCTCGGCTGCTTTGATTGCCATCTTGTTGTCCTGCATGGGTTTGTTGGGTTTGATCACCCATTCGATCGGTCGCCGTACCAAGGAGATTGGGATTCGTAAAGTGTTGGGTGCTTCCATCACCAGTGTGACTGGCTTGTTGACCTATGATTTCCTGAAACTCGTGGTCATTGCCATCTTTATTGCCAGCCCGGTTGCCTGGTATTTTATGGGACAATGGTTGGGCAATTTTGCTTACCACATTGATATTGAATGGTGGATGTTTGCACTGGCGGGCGCTTTGGCTTTGTTGATTGCCTTCTTAACGGTGAGTATTCAAAGTGTAAAAGCGGCGATGGTTAATCCGGTGGAGGTTTTAAAAAGTGAATAAACCCAAGGTTTTAAATAAAACCAAAGCGACTTTTTTAAGCACAAAGGACACCAAGGAGGGCACAAAGGACACCAAGAAGTCGTCAACGTCTAACTTTGTGTCCTTTGTGCTGCCTTAGGTGTCCTTTGTGCTAAAAAGTGTCGCTTTGGTGGGTTGTTCCGCTATTTCACCATAAAGCGCCGAGTAGCAATTTTCCCATCATTCAGAATACTCAAAAAATAAGTACCTGCTGGCAATTGTCCCACGGCAAAGGTTTCAAAATTGACACTTTGCCCCGGGAAGCTCACCTGCCGTTGCGCCATTTTGCGGCCCAGTGCATCACTGATCCAAATGGAACCTTTGATTGCTTCCTCGGCACGAATGCGTACACTCACTTGATCATCAACCAGGGTGGGGAATACCGTCATTTCACTTAGGCCGGGAGTCAAATCGCGAGTGCCAGTTACTACACCTCTGGTAAGCGTAACCGAAGCAACTGCACCGGCAGTAGTCAAACTACCATCCGAAGCTCTGACGCGGTGGTAAACGGTGATCGATCCGCCCAAAGGAATTCCAGCCGTGGCCAACAATGTATCTATTGAACCGTAGGTCAGGGAAATGGAAAGGGCATCCGCTACATTGCGGCGGAAGACCACCAGTGCAAAAAGTGGATCAGCGGCCAGTTCCCAGGTATAAGCCAGTTTGTTTTTGTCGGTACCTGCCGCCCATTTTGGCTCTAACAAAGTAGAGGATTTACCTTCCAAAGTCAAGGTTCCACCATTGGGCGGAGAGGTAATGCCACCCGCCAGTGGGAAACGATTGATCTCAGGCAGAATCTGCCCTCTCAACTCGCCACTGCGTGAAAAGTCGCTATGAATATTGGCGTATAAGCCATTGTCGTACAAAGCAGTAACTTGATCAGCGGTCAAAGTATACTGGTTGTCAGCAGCAAAATAACTACCCCCCAATTGATCCGCATCGATAACTGGCTTGAGGGGAATGATCACCCCTCCGTTTTTACCAGCGGTATTGGTATGGATATGAGAACCAACCGCGGCGGCATAAGCAGCTGTTAAACCTGCAAAACGGCCAGTTACGGTCAGTGTGGTGCCCGACAATTCAAATTTCAAGGCACCTGAACCAGTAGAAGCGACAGCTTGAACTTCATTTGCCCCCAATAGTGTGGCCGTAAAATAAGAAGTAGCCAGGGGTAAAACTTGGCCCCGAATCTCTCCGCCGCGGAAAGCAGCGGTATGGATGTTGGCATAACTCAAACGTTTGCGCAATGAATCGATAAACCCGGCGGTCATGGTAAAACTATTGTCCACAGCAGCAAAAAAGCCGGAGCGGTTATCCGCCAAAGTTGTAGCCTTTAAAGCCTTGGTAATCGAACCATTCGACCCAGCAAAGCCACGGTGAATGTGGGCACCACCCGCTACATCCGCGGCAAAGTCAGCGCTCAAACCAGCAAAAGCGCCAGTCAAAGTGCCCGTACTTCCTGCGATTTCAATCACGCCCATCCCGGTAGCGGTGGTATTCACTACTGGTTGTTCGCTGGCACCCGAAAGTGGAGCAACCAAATACATGGTCGCTTCGGGCAACAATTGGCTGCGCAATTCTCCTGAACGTTGGGTAGCGGTGTGGATATTCACATACAATTGTCTATTTTTCAATTGAGTGACCTGATCGGCAGTGAGGGTGAAGGTATTGTCTTTTGCTTCGTAGCGGCCACCCAAGCCATTGGCATCGAGGGTGGGTTTTAAGCCAAATTGAATTGCACCACTCGCTCCGGCGTAGCCCAAATGGACGTGTGAACCACCAGCCACATCGGTTGCCACTGCGCTGCTCAAACCTCTGAAGGTACCGGAAATTACCAGCTCAGTGCCCAGCAATTCAGCTTTTACAGCACCAAGGCCTCTGGAAACCGCTTCGGGCACTTCAAAAATGCTGGACAAATAAGCATTGAAGTTAATGGGCTTCTCTGGCAACAACTGTCCGCGGATTTCGCCGCCGCCAAAAGTCGCAGTGTGCACATTGAAATAACAGCCGCGATTGAATAGCCGTTGCACTTCAACACCTCCAATTCTCAAAGCGTTCAGGCTGGCGTTCAAGGCGCCCGACCGAAGGTCAGTAGGGGTAAGCGTAACTTCAGTCATGATGCTGCCATTTTCGCCCGCTAAACCCCGGTGGATATGCGCGCCACCTCGAACGTTGGCGGCCAGGTCACTTTCCAGGTTATTGTATGCACCCGATACAATGATATTGGCCGTATCGACTACTTCTACAATGACCATACCAGTGGCCAGGGTATTGACAGCCGGAGGTTCATTGCTGCCCGAAAGATGAGCACGAAATACTGCCCGAGTAGTGCCATTGACAATTTGACCCCGGATTTCGCCAGAACGCGCTTTGGAGGTATGTATATTGGCGTACAAACGACGGCTATTCAGCGCGGCAAGCTGACTTGCCGTTAAATTGATGGTATTATTGGCGGCTTCAAAGATGCCACCTCTCAAGTCTGCATTGACCGTTGCTTTCAAAGGAATCTGGATGGCCCCATTTTGACCGGCATAACCCAGGTGGATGTGTGCACCACCGGATACATCGGCTGCAAAATCCCCTTCCAAGCGATTGAAGGAACCCGTAACGACGATTTGAGTGTCGCGCAACTCGATGGCAATTGCTCCACTCGCTTGGGTCATTACTACCGGGTTTTCATAACTACCAAAGAGGTTAGCCCCGTAAAAAACGTTGGCACTTTTCAACAATTGTCCACGAATTTCACCAGAAGTGTATTTCTTAGAATGGACATTGGCGTAGAGTTGGCGGTTGTTTAAGGCGGTAAGTTGTGCCGCAGTGAGTTTGAATTTATTTTTTTGAGGCTCAAAACTTCCTGAAAACGGATTTGTTCCGGGAGTCATCACCAAAACAATCTGGATGCCTCCATTTTGACCCGCATAACCCAAGTGAAGGTGTGCACCGCCGGATACATTTGTAGCTACACTATCTGTCAATCCGGTAAAACTTCCACTTACCGTCAATGTATCGCCAATCAAGGTAGCCGTTACAGCACCATTGGCCAAAGTGGCAACGGGATTGCCTTCATTGCGCCCGCTTAAAGTAGCCACAAAAACGGTAGTGTCCACCTTTACCACTGGAACCGTATAGGTAACCACTAATGACGGGGTCCCCGTACCGCTTTGCCGGGAGTTGAGGCGAACGGCAGAACCATTGGTACCTTCATTTCCCAACAATAGCCAGCCAAAATTACTGGCTGGACCAGCCACCCAGCTTTGGACATCTTTGACCATTTCAACCCCAGTCCAGGTAGAGACCGATCCTGAATTTACATTAGCGGTTCCACTGGTCGTAGCTGCAAAATCTCCTCCTGGGGCAGTCCAGGTAACCGAATTAAAACTACTGTGGGTCCAGGTAGCATCATTGGTACCCGGTGTAGCCCCACCGCCTTCTTCACCAGTGGCATCGGAGTTTCCTTCCCCCCAGGTGGTCGTAACTCGGTGCGCCTCAACATTGGTAGCATTCGCTTTTGACCCGGTGAGTTGTAACTTTACATCGGTAATGGTGGCATTGGCAGGAATACTTGCTACATCAAACTGGATCAACGCTCGGCGAATGCCATTAACGGTAGCCTCGGTTTTACCTACAAATAAGTAGCTTCCTGCACCATTGCTTTTACTTCCCTCACTGTACAAGGTGTTGTCCTTGGTCGCTTTGAGGGTAACTGTTGTTTGGGCATAGGTACTGCTATAGAGCAAACCTGTCAATGCCACAAGGGATAAAATACGGGTGTAAATGTTTTTCTTCATCATGATTAGGTTAAGTGCATAAAAATAGGAATGGGCACTGCATTGCAACAGTGACATGAGGATAAGGTTGTATAGTCATGTAATCCCTTACTAGAGTTACATCCCCATGTACAGCATTATGAGAAGAAGGGTTGCTTAAGATTGGAAGAATCTATTAGACTTAATGAACAGAAGTTTATTACTTAGAAAGCTCCATGGAATGTAGTGACTTCAGAGCCGCCTGTACAGTAGGGTCATTTTGATTCAATACCGTAAAAAATCCTTTGTCGTCGAATAGGTGTTTGGCGATGCGCGCTTTGAGAAAGCGGGCAATTTCTTTTTGGGCAGTATTCCATTCTTGAGTGCTGCCATCTAAACCATTCTGGATAGCATAGGTCTTAAACTCAGAGAAGGTTTGTTCGTTGAGGTTGAATTTCTTCTGGAAAGCTTTCAGCCCCATTTTGGACAATTGTTCCCGTTTGGGTTTATCCAGATATTTGACCACAAAAGCGGGGATCATTTGGCGGGCTTCCAGGAAAAAATCGTTGATTTGAACCGTATCCAAAGGTACAAACACATCAGGGATGATGCCACCGCCGCCAAAAACGATTCGGCCTTTGGTGGTAAAATATTTGGTAGAATCCTTGATGTTGATCTTATTTGCAGAAAGCAATTCACCATTTTTGAAGCGCTCTTCTACGTCGCGATCATACTCTTCCGAGCCATGATCATAGGCTTTTTGAATCGAACGCCCCGAAGGGGTAAAATAACGGGCAATGGTCAGGCGCAAGGCCGATCCATCGCTTAGTTGGTATTGTTCTTGTACCAGACCCTTGCCAAAGGAACGGCGACCCACGATCACGCCGCGGTCGTTGTCTTGAATCGCGCCCGCGACAATTTCACTAGCAGATGCACTTCCTTCGTCAATCAACACTGCCACCTTATCGATAGGGTAAAACACGCGCCCGTTGGAGTTGAATTCGGCACGGTGGGAAGCTCGGCCTTGGGTGTACACTAGCAGGTTGCCTTTATTGGGAAACAATTGGCTCAACATGTTGGTCGCCATTTGCATGTAGCCCCCGGGATTGCCACGTAGGTCGAGGACGAGGTCTTTCATGTGGCCCTGCTCCGACAAAATGCGCATTGATTCCAAAAATTCTTTATCGGTTTGTGCGGTAAATCGATTGACCCGGATGTAGCCCACCCGATCGCTGATCATGTAGGCGGCGTCTATACTCTTGACGGGTATTTGATCGCGCGTAATCCAATACTGATGTAGTTTTTTGCTGCCAGAGCGCAGTACTGAAAGTTGCACTTTACTGCCTTTTTCACCCCTTAAAAAACTGACAATCCGTTGATTGGACAATTTTTCACCAACGATTACCGAGTCGCCAACTTTGATGATTTTATCCCCTGGTAAAATGCCAGCAACCTCAGAAGGGCCGCCCGACATGGGGCTGACAACAACGGCGGTATCTTTGACAATCAAAAATTCCACCCCAATTCCATTGAATTTTCCGTCCAATTGTTCATTGACTTCTTCCAATTCCGAAGCTGGAATGTAGGAAGAATGTGGGTCAAGTTGTGACATCAGTTTTTCAATGGCCTCATCTACCAGTTTATCGCGGTCTACTTTATCTACATATTTGGCTTCGATGTAACGCAGCAATTCTTCGATTTTACCTTCCCGCAGGCGATAATCCTGGCCAGCATCACTTTTGCTGATTTTGATGGCAGCCGCAGATTGGGGCAGGCGCATCCCGATCAGAAGACCAAATACCATTGACACTGCAATGATGAGTGGCAACCAAATCTGTACTTTATTTCTGAAATCATTTGGGCGTGTCGACATAGCCAGTTCAAAACAGGTTCGAGTGAAATAATGTAAACGAATTAAAGTAAGGACAAATTTCGCACATTTATGTTGAAATAGGGGTGATTATTTTTTTTGTTTAGGGTTAAAAAATACCAACAACTTGTATTTTAAATGGGCATCACTTATATTGTAAGCTCAAATGATTGCAATTATGACGAGCGATGTGAAATTTCCACTTACCAATCAGGAACTGGCAGCATTAGGAAAGGGTGCTTTGGTGCGGATCCCCGCTACTTGGGATGAATACTGGGAAGTGCTCACTTCCGCAGAATACCGCGCTGATTTTTACAACGATGAAATCATTGCCAGTATGAGTTACGAAGGTGAAATCCACAGTCTGCTTGCGACCAGATTGACCATTCTTTTAGGTGCTATTTTTGACGAATCAAGCCGTTTTAGACTGTACAACAGCAACCGACCTGTGTATATCCCCACCTGTAAAAGCCTCAAAACCGGGGTTTTTAATGCCGATGGGATGGTGGTAAGTTTGCCTGCTGCGCCCTATGAGTACCAGCCAGGAATGACTGCCGAGACCAACCCCATTTTGCTGATCGAAATCCTATCTGAAAGTACCCAGGCTTACGATTGGGGCACTAAACTGCGCTGCTACAAAGAGATTCCTAGCCTGCAACAAATTTTCTTCTTTGAACAGTCCAAACCTAAAGTGTACGCCATCGAAAAAGAAGCCAGCAATCGCTGGTCTGAAACCATCCTAACCCAAGCTGAAGAAGCCATCCTCATCCAGGGCCAATCCATCTCCTTGCAAAGAATCTACCGCGAGTTGTTTTTCCAATAATCCATTTAAAATCAATTTTTGAAAATTTTGCGCATTAAAATTGGCTTTTTTTTGAAAACATTCAAAAAATTAAGGACATTTGTTGAATTGTTTGAAATCATATGCACCTGCATGAAAAAAGGAATTGAAATTGATCGATTGGACAAAAAAATTTTATCGATCCTCATGCGTGATGCCAAAATAGCTTATACGGAAATAGCGAAAAAACTATTCGTATCTGGTGGCACCATTCATGTACGTATGAAAAAACTCGAAGATGTAGGAATTGTAAAAGGACATAGCCTCACTGTCGATCACGGCAAATTGGGCTACGACATTTCAGCGTATTTGGGTATTTATTTGGATAAGAGTTCTTTGTACGAAGATGTAGCCAGAGAATTGGAAAAGATTCCGGAAGTAGTGGAAGCGCACTACACCACTGGTTTGTACAATATTTTTGCCCGGGTTTTTTGTAAAGATACCACTCACCTCAAGGAGGTATTACACGATAAAATCCAGAACATCCCCGGCATCCAACGCACCGAGACCTTCATCTCCCTTCAGGAAAGCATCAATCGACCACTGGAGATTTTGAGTGAAGACGGGGAGGATGAGGAGGATTACACTGAATAAGTGAAAAGTGAAAAGTGAAAAAAATACAGCAAACGATAGAATCCAAATGCTGTATCTGTTTTTCACTTTTCACTTTTCACTTTTCACTTTCTAGCCTCCCAGATAGTTTTTCAACAACTTACTCCGATTTGCAGAGCGCAGCTTATTGATGGCCTTGTCTTTGATTTGGCGTACCCGCTCACGGGTCAATCCAAATTTTTCACCGATGTCTTCCAAGGACATGGGGTGCTCCACACCAATTCCAAAATACAGTTTGATTACATCACATTGGCGGTCGGTGAGTGTGCTCAGAGAGCGTTCAATCTCACGGCGCAGTGATTCATTGTAATCCAAACCAGCATCGGTACTAGGTGTAGTGCTGTTTTCAAGTACGTCGAGCAGGGAGTTGTCCTCCCCTTCCACAAAAGGCGCATCCATGGATACGTGACGCGCAGCAACACCCAAGGTGGTTTCTACTTCTTCGGTAGGAATTTCGAGCAGTTCAGCCAATTCTTCAGGAGAGGGCTCGCGCTCAAATTCTTGTTCCAGCTCAGAAAAAGCCTTGTTAATTTTATTGAGGGAGCCTACCTTATTTAAAGGCAAGCGAACGATCCGCGATTGTTCAGCCAATGCTTGCAAAATAGACTGACGAATCCACCACACGGCATACGAGATGAATTTAAACCCTCGGGTTTCGTCAAAGCGTTGTGCGGCTTTGATAAGACCCAAGTTACCTTCGTTGATGAGGTCACTCAAGGACAAACCTTGGTTTTGATATTGCTTGGCAACAGATACTACGAATCGAAGATTGGCTTTGGTCAACTTTTCCAACGCTGCTTGATCGCCTTGTTTGATCCTCTTGGCTAGCTCCACTTCTTCCTCTGGCGTCAACAAATCCACTTTCCCAATTTCCTGTAGGTACTTCTCCAGAGACTGGCTTTCCCGGTTCGTGATCGACTTCGTGATCTTAAGTTGTCTCATGCACAATCTTTATTTAGTATTAAGGAACAATTCTTTTCATAGAGTAGTTGAAAGCCTAGTACTTAAACATGGCTCCAAGTTGATTAAACGATGAAACACCATCGGTTAACAACTAGTTCAAGGAATTACGTGTTTGGGTAAGGAGTCACAATGGGATTAAGGCATTGAAAATTGGATGGGCCATGGAGGTGCTTTTTAGGCAGCATCGACACCCTCTTTTTACAATCGCCCACAAAAATATTGGAATTCCTCGTTACTGTCAAGTAACTGAGCATAAGTTTATGCATAAATCTATTTCATTTGAAAAAAGTTTAAGCATTTGGAATTTCCGTTTTTTTACTTTTTATTGTGCGATCAGTAGAAGACAGTGACCAATTGCTGTCTTTCACCGCCGAAATCATTGATTTTTATTGCCTGTATGAAAAGAGCCCAACTTAAACAAGAATACATTTTCCGAGCTTCACCGCAGATTTTGTATCAATTTCTGACTACACCTTCTTGTCTCATCCGCTGGTTTTGTGACAACGTGGAAATCGATGGTGAAGCATATACCTTCTATTGGGGGGACTCTACCGACGAAGCGACGGTGGTGGAGGACGTGGAAGATGAAGTTTTCAGCTTGCGTTGGGAAGGCCTGCACGAGGGCAAAGAAAAATTGGAATTTAGAATTACCGAAGCGCCCGTCACCGGGGAAACCATCCTTACCCTCACCGATTACTGCGATGACAACGAAGTAAAAGACCAAAAAAGGTATTGGGACAAACAAATGGGCGAACTACAAGTTGCTTCTGGCGGTGGCTAATCTAAAATAGTTGAGAGGTTGAGGAGGTTTAGAAGGTTGAGGCTACCGCAGCGACTTAAGCACGAGCCTTTTCTAAGTCGCT
>NZ_JBGSLK010000105.1:0-30529 GCF_041740695.1 Haliscomenobacter sp.
ATCGAGGGTGCTGAAACCTATGCCCGAATTCAAGGCTTCATTAGTACCTGTCGTAAGCATCAACTCAATGTTTTCAATGAACTTCGTGCTGCTTGCAGCACCCAAATATATGTCGCGCCCTTCGGGCGCTAAATAGTTACATCCTGAATTGATTAAGGCCCATTTTATTCCAATGAATTTCAGCATAGAACACCTAGAAGTGATCAATGCTCAAGAGATATTAATCGCTGGTCAACAAGGGCTTTATTTATTTGACAGCCAAAAGATTAGTCAACAGTTTATACTAAATGAATACGTTACGGGTTTATACACAGATAAGCATTTGAAGTTGATATGGGTGCTCACCGATCAAAAAATTTACCATTACCATCCCCAGTCAAAAAAACTAACCTTATATCTAAAACCGCTTGAACCCACATTGGGTCTGTATCGAAGCATGAACAATACTTACTGGATTTCAGGCTTATCCGATACCAAACAATTGAACCTTACAAAAAAACAAAAAGAGCCCTTGGGCGACCAGCTCGATTCTCTTTTGGGCGTGTACAACATTTGGGAAGACAGCATTCATCAACGGATGTATTTACATGAAAATGCTAGCACTTATCACATTTATAAAAACCGGAAAAAAGAAAAATCTTTCTCCTTGAATGGTAGAGTTGGCGGGCAAGTCATTCCACGAGGTAGCAACAAAGTTTGGATTGTGAGCGACATTGGAATTACACTCATTGACCGTAAACAATTGACCATCGAAAATTTTATACCCCCAGCAGATTGGCCTTCTAGCTCCCTGACAGGTATCGCTCAAGATAAGCGGGGAATCATTTGGATCAGTGCCAATACCCAGTTGTTGAGTTTTAGTTCCTCCGGCAAACCATTGCGTATTTTTTCTCAAAAAGAGGGGTTTTTCTCCGCGCCATTCCAATCTGGAACGCTTCGCCCCTTGGATGAAAACAACTACATCATTGGTGGTCGTTTTGGTCTGACCCAATTCAATACCGAAGATTTAGAAAAAAATCTTCCGCTGCCCAACATTAGCTTAACCCGATTGCTGGTACAAGGGCGCCCCTATCATGCCTTGTTTCCGACCGATACTTCGATTCTGGAAAAAAACTTTTTTAAATTGAAATACAATCAAAACTCTTTAGCCTTGCGCTTAGTGGCGATTGATTTTAGTATGCCTGCAAATGTAAAAATCCAGTATTACCTGGAAGGTCAGGAAAAAGTGACTGAAGCAGCAACCCGCAATCAGTTTAGCGAAATACGTTATAGCAAGCTGGCTCCAGGCGAATATCGTTTGATGGCCAGAGCAGCAAATGCACATGGTGATTGGAGCCCTTGGGAGCAAAAATTCAAGTTAGAAATTACTCCGCCCTTTTGGATGCGCTGGTGGTTTATCGTATTGGTCTCTATTCTATGCATTTTTATGCTGTTTGGCCTGGTACAATTGTATTACCGCGCCCAACTACGCGAGGCCCGGATTCGCAACGAAGAGCAGGAACGTATCCTGCGCGATATCCACGACCTCACCAGTGGGAAAGTGGTTTTTTTCCAGGATTTCCAAACTTTTGCCGAACAGGAAATTCCCCATCCTGAAGCCAAAACTAAGGCCTTGGGCATTGCCGAACAAGCCTTGCAATTGTTCAAACGGATCTCTGCCGCCGTACGCAATAGTACCGAATCAGACAGTACGCTGGTGGAGTTTCTACACCAGCTTATTGCCGAAAGCAGAAAAAATGTAGGAACAAAGTTGGGCTTTTCTGCCAAGCTTGACTCCAGCATTCCTTACGCTTGGGTAGCAGGGAAATACAAAAATCAGCTGCGCTTGGTAGTACAAGAGGCTTTGGGAAACATCCTCAAACACGCTCAGGCAAGCAACGTTCTAATCCAGATTGGGGTTGAAGGAGGCAAATTGAATATTGTCATTCAGGATGATGGCAAAGGGATGTCCGAAGCGCAAATTGCGCAAATCAAACCCACAGTAAGTATCCAGGAATCGGGGAATGGCTTGGGGAACATGTTGCACAGGGTAAACAATATTGGTGGTGAAATCAAGTGGGCAAACAAACAAGGTACCTGCGTGATCATTTCCATTTTTTTGCAAAAAATACGGCCAAGGCGCAAAATTTTTCCCAACTTTATATAGTTCTCTTTGTTGTAAAATACTGTTAAGCGTTTGGGAACTTGGAAAGTTGAAGACATGGAAAAAATTCACGTAGCCATCGTGGAAGATCTGGATGATTTTCGCGTGAGGTACAGTCGTCTGATTAATGCTACACAATCTTTTGTCTGTTTGCCAGAACATCAATTTTCCTGTTGTGAAGATTCTACCAACACCCTTCTCTCTGATCCACGCATTAAAGTAGTCATTCAAGATATTGGCATGCCAAAGGGTCATATTAATGGCATTGCCAGCATGCAACAAATCAAACACAAGCGTCCCGATTTGCTTTTCATGATTGCGACCGTGTATGTGGACGACCTGTATTTGTTCGAAGCCCTTTGTGCTGGTGCCGATAGTTACCTGTTAAAAACGGATCCAGACGCAGTATTTATGCACCATTTACAAGAGTTGGCATTGGAAAATGGTCGGCCCTTCAGTGGGGCTTTGATGCGCCGGATTTTAGATGTTTTCCGCAGTCAGGAGTCTGATCCAAACAAAATTAAACCTAGTCCAATTCAAACAAAGATACTGGATACCATTTTAGAAGGCGAAATCAATGACTTGCCTTACTCCAATGAAGAATTGGCTGAAAAATTGAAACGAGACATCAAAGACGTCACTCGTGAAGTCAGGGCAATTTACAAAATGCTCCACGTCAACAACCGCAAGGAAATGATTCGCAAGTACCAAACCTTGAAGGTTCGTTTTTTTGGTTTCAACTAAATTTGGTTTGGAAACAAGCGCTGCATTGGAATTTTTTGGTCAAAAGGGTGATCCAAAAAATAAGTCCTTGTATGTAGGTTGAACTCTTGGTTGTATTGGCTGATCAGGCGCTGAACATCCTCGTTCAATAGCTCCAAATCCAGGTAATCCGCTTTTTTTCTTTTCAATTCAGGCACAATATATTGCTGCAAGTATTGACCCCATTTTTGGCTAAAGCCGTTTGTTTTAATACCTCCCACGGTAGTACGCAGGTATTTCACTCCACTTGAGTTGCGCAAAAAAGAGCTAAATGGATGGCTACCATAACTAAAAAATTCAGGGTCGTCACTTGTTTCTACCTGCCTTATGACAATCCCGTTTTCTTCATAAAAAGGGAAAATGGTTTCTTTCAAAAATTCAGCACAAAGGTATTTATCTGCGGTATAGGTCACCATAGCCTGTACATAGCCCGAATAGGCATCCATTCCAAAGTAGAGATACACTTTACCCAACCAGGGCAATTGGCCTAAAAAACTAGAAAATACTGTGAGTAAATCCCCGGGAGCCTGGATGTTGCGGTACAACTCTAAAAGTGCCGGGTTGTGTTTACCAACAAATTCTATTTGTTCTGAATTGAGGAAATATCCGGGGGTTTCAAGTATTTTTTTTTCCAAAGCTTTGAACCGTGCTGTTGCAGATCCCAATTCGTGGAGCTTGAGTATCTTTTGCACACTTACCGATGAGACCCTGATCCCTTCTTCCATCAATTTGTAGCTGATCCCGTGGCATCCGAAAGGATACAATAGCGCCAAATCCAAGATCTTGGCAACTGCTTCTTCACCCATTTTTAGTGGCTCGTAAGGTTTAGATGTAGCTGGTTCTGGATTTTTGAGCAATTTATAATACTGACTGCGGCTAATGCCCAGAGCTTGACAGGCAGCGCGCACATTTTTACTCGCCCTAATGATATCCAGATGATTTATTCCTTTTTTATTTTTTTGCATAAAAAAAAGTGTCTACAAATTTAGTTAACTCTACTGATAATTTCAATCGCCGCAAAAAAAAAAAAGCTTTCATATTTGCATCATGGATTCGTGACAGGCATTTTTTTCCTTCAACTTTCCTACAAACGCCTATTCCCAAGACCAGCGCATAACGCTTATCTACTTGAATCACAATCACGAAAAAACAATTGAACACTGTAGTGCGACTTGCACTAATTTTCGTGAAGTTCCCTCTTTTTTTTACTCCTCCTCCCTCATCTTTTAGCACGCTAATTTTAGTTTTGAGGGAGGGGTTTTTTAACTTATGTCGATTGCAAGATAGTGTAAAATACTTTTTTTTGCAATGTATTTTCCCTTGTAAGCATGCATATAATCCCTTGTTTTTAAACTATAGAACACTGTACTACTTTTTTGGCCCTGAGTGAACTACTTTTTCCAGGTTAATTTTACACTAAGCATTTTTTCCCTAAACCACTCAGGAAATGATCACAAAAGTCCCCCTCAAATTGGGTATAATTGGCGTCAGATCTTCATCAAATTGATCTGACGCCTACATGCTCTCCCCTCGTCAATTCCAATCTGCTACCTTTATTCTCCTTTAAAATCACTTTTGGCAATGTAAACCAGCAAAAAGCCTATCGCGACCATTAATGTTCGTGCGATAAAGCCAAAAAAATGCCCTGGTGCGTCCAACCAGGTCAGGAATGAAAAGCGCAGGCCCACAAAACTGAGTGCCAAGGCACCAATTCCTAAAGTTACCAGGATAAAGCCAACCAAGCTGAGCCATTCGGCGTTCTTTTTCATAATGCAAAGTATTTTCAGTTATACCACCCTAACAATCATCTGGTGTTGTGGTTGAGCAAAATTAAGGGCTTTGCTGGTATTTCACAGAAATCACTACTTTTATCGCGCTAACACTGCTACATGAGTCTATCAAACAAGCCATTGAAAATCATCGAGTGCCCCCGCGATGCCATGCAGGGTTTAAAAGATTTTATTCCAACGGAAGTTAAAGCAAACTACATCAACCTCTTGCTCAAGGCGGGTTTCGACACCCTTGATTTTGGCAGTTTTGTATCGCCCAAAGCCATTCCTCAAATGCGCGATACTGCTGAAGTGCTGGGTAAGTTGGACTTAACTGGCAATCCAACCAAATTGCTCGCCATAGTCGCCAACAGCCGTGGGGCCGAAGACGCTGCTGCCTTTGCGGAGATTGATTATTTAGGCTACCCCTTTTCGATTTCCGAAACATTCCAGTTGCGCAATACCAATGCCACCATCCAGGAGTCGCTGGAGCGGGTCAAGCAGATTCAAGACATTTGTGTACATTTCAACAAACAATTGGTGCTCTATATTTCGATGGGCTTTGGCAATCCCTATGGCGATCCCTGGAATGCCGAAATTGTCAAAACCTGGGTGGATCAATTGCAAGCGCTTGACATCAATATTTTTCAGCTTTCCGATACCATCGGCGTGGCTACCCCTCAAAGTATTCGGTACATTTTTTCAGAATTGATTACTGCCTATCCCGAGCTGGAGTTTGGTGCCCATTTTCATACGGTCCCACAACTTTGGTACGAAAAGATTGAAGCGGCGTATCAAAGTGGTTGTCGCCGCTATGATGGTGCCGTCAAGGGTTACGGAGGCTGCCCAATGGCCAAAGACGATTTAACCGGAAACATGCCCACTGAAAATATGATCAACTATTTTCATGAGGTCGCTGAACCTACTGGCATCAATCTGGAAATTTTACTCCGTGCCTTGGCCAAGGCTCAGGAAGTGTTCCCAGCGCATTAAGTCACCCGTTCTAAACACTTTTTTGTACATTTTTTGCGTTATTGCCGCAAATTTTCTGTTCAACCAGTTCCACGAAGCATGCTGATGAGACCTACTTTAGTCCGTTTTTTCTTTCTGTTGTTTGGTTTTTCTGGCCTTTTTGCCCAAAACGACCCCATGCAGGTGATCCGTTGCCTGGCCATCGAACCCGACCAAAGCATTCGCAATATTTTTGTAGATGAATCCAATCAAAAATGGGTCGGCAACGGCAGCGATGTATACCAGGTAAAAGCCCTGGATTTAGCCACCAAATTGCCCTTAAAAGCCGGGGAGCAATCCCTTCTGGCACTAGCTGGAGGCAATGCCGATGTGCGTTGGAATGTAGATCAATTGCAAAGTCTGCTCAAAATCAAACTCAATGCCACTACCCAACTGAGCACCGGCTACTACGATGCCCAAAAAGACTTGCTGATCCTGGGCACCAATGGCAGTGGTTTTTTTGAGCTCAAGACCAAACCCAGCTTACAATTGCTCAATGCTTATACTACTGCCAATTCAAAATTGCGCTCCAACCACATTACCTTGATTTATGCCGATAGCTACAACAAGGTTTGGGTGGGTACCGATCAGGGTTTGCTCCAAGGCAGTGCCGGGAAATGGGAGCTTGTCAACAAATATTTCAACGTCAATGGTCTACAAACCTATTTACCCTTTACCTACGTGCTCTCCGATGGCCAGCTTTGGCGCTGGGATGGCAAAGGGGATTGGGAGGATTACGGTTTTGACGAACGGATGATCGAAGGTAGCATCGAAGCTTTTGCCCTCGATGTCCAAGGCCGATTTTGGATCGCCTCCGAAATTCTGGCCCGCTACGACCCAGAAAGTGACAAATTCCAAACCTATGGTCCCGCGGATTATTACACCAGTCAATTCCCCTCAGTTATAACCCTCGACAAAGAAGGTGCCATCTGGGTTGGTACCGATGACAAAGGAGTCTATCTGGTGGAAAAAGCCAGCGCCATGACCCTCAACCTCATCACTGGCATCGTAGCCGGTTGTGATCCCAAAGGGATGACCGTCAAAGCCAAAATCACGGGTGGCAAAGCACCATTTACCTACCAATGGAGCAATGGTCAAAATGCTGAAACCGCCAAAGACCTAGGCCCTGGGGAATACGCCGTAACCGTAACCGATGCCGCTGGTTTGAGCAAAAACAGCCGGGCGATATTACCCGACCCCCGCATCACCCTGAAAGTAAGCCAACAAAGTGAAGAATCCGGAGCCAATGCCAAAGACGGCGTGGCAGCAGCCATTGCCACTGGAGGCAGCCCTTCCTATTCCTACCTCTGGGACAATGGGGAAACCAGCAACATTGCTACAAAATTAACGGAAGGTGCCCATAGTGTAGTAGTTAAAGATAAACTGGGCTGTTCAGCAGAAGGCAAAGTAAACATTACCCAAAAAACGGCTGCCTTACGCGTGCTGATCGCTGAAAAACAAAAACTCAATTGCAACGGGGATAAAAATGCCGCTGTTGCGCTGACCGTCTCCGGCGGTAAAGCCCCTTTTCAATACCAATGGAGTAGCCCTGGCCTCAGTGGTGAAACACCCAATGAGCTTGCTGCAGGGGATTATCAGGTCACCGTAACTGATGCCACCGGGCAAAAAACTACTGGCACAATTAAAATTGAACAACCTGCCGCATTGAGTCTCAACCTGCGTGTACAAACGCCCGCCAGCACAAACAATGCTGATGGCAAGGCCCAGGCCCAGGTTAGTGGGGGTACCGCACCCTATTCCTACTCCTGGGACAATGGTGAAAACACCACCCTGGCCAGCAAATTGGCACCCGGTCAGCACAATGTAACCATCACCGACAGCAAAGGTTGCCGCACTCAGGGCAGCATCGAAATTTCCGAAAATGTATTGGCACTCAATGCGAGTTTGCGTGAAACCAAAAAACTGGATTGTGCTGGTGCCAAAGACGCTGCACTACAAGTAGAGGTCAGCGGAGGCAAAGCACCATTCACTTATGCCTGGAGCATCGCTGGCAATAGCAATACCCAAGCTAGTGGTCTTGCTGCTGGTGATTACAGTGTGACAGTGAGCGACGCCACTGGAAAAAATGTGACCGCCACTGCAAAAATTGAACAACCCGCCCCTTTGCAGGTACAGGTCAATGTAACTGCACCAGCTAGCACCAACAATGCCGACGGCAAAGCTACGGCTCAGGTGAGTGGCGGAACTGCGGCCTACACCTACCGTTGGGACAATGGCGAAACCCTGCCTAGCGCCAGCAAATTGGCACCCGGCAAACGCAGCGTGACCATTACCGACGCCAAAGGTTGTAAGGCCGAAGCTGGCACCGAGATTTCTGAAAACATCCTGGCTCTGGACGTAAAGCTGTCCGCACAAACCTCCATCAATTGTAATGGTGCCAAAGAAGGAGCACTACAAGCAAATGTGACGGGAGGAAAAGGGCCGTATACCTACTCTTGGAGCGCCAATGGATTGAGTGGCAACCAGGTCAAAGGGCTCGCTGCAGGTGATTACAGCGTAAGTGTAAGTGATGCCACTGGCAAAATGGCCAGCACCACCTTCAAACTGGAACAACCCAACCCAATTCAGGTTAAAATCAACGTACTTGCGCCAGCTACCACCAACAATGCCGATGGCAAAGCCACGGCTCAAGCCAGTGGTGGTACCGGAGCGTTCAGCTACAAATGGAACAATGGTGAAACACTGCCCAGTGCTACAAAATTGTCACCTGGAACTCATACCCTTAGCGTAACTGACGCCAAAGGTTGCACGGCAACGGCCAATGTTGACATCACTGAAAATATTCTGCCGCTGGTAGTCGAACTGGAAGAAAAATCGACGATCTCCTGTTTTGGTGCCAAATCGGGTGCCATTCTGGCCAAAGTACAAGGTGGGAAAAGCCCCTACCGTTTCCAATGGAGTGATCCCAACACCAGGGATGAAGCGGCCATCGGCCTGGCTGCCGGAAATTATACGCTAACCGTGACCGATGCTACCGGTGCCCAAAAAACAGCCCAGCTCAGCCTCAGCCAGCCCGAAGCGATGAGCCTTAGCTTGAGCAAAAAGTACGGTGTAACTGCCGAAACGCTGAAAGATGGTTTGGCGACCGTACAAGTAAAAGGGGGCACTGGCCCGCTCAAATACACCTGGAGTACTGGCGAAACCCTACCTACTGCCCAACAATTGGGCCTGGGCAAAAATGCAGTAACCGTAACTGACGCAAAGGGTTGTACCGCTATATTGGCCGTTGACATCAACAAAAAGAACATTCCTGAACTCACCGCTGGCCGCATCCGCAATGGCCAAGCCATCCGGGTGGAGCAACTCCAGTTCGACATCGATAGCATCAACATCAAAACTTCTTTCATTCCCATCCTGGACGAAGTTTTTGAGTTTTTAACCGATAATCCCGGCATCACCGTTGAAGTAGGTGGCCACACCAATGGTTTGTGCCAAGACGAGTTTTGTGTGAAATTATCTACAGCCCGTGCCAAATCCGTTGCCGAATACCTGATCAACAAAGGCATCGATGCCAAACGGGTCTTATTCAAAGGCTATGGCCGTACCCTCCCCATTGCCACCAACTCTACCCCCGAAGGCCGCCAAAAAAACCAAAGGGTAGAAATCAAAATTGTCCGCATGAATGGATAAAATAGGGTGTGGGTGTGAGCGTGTGAGGGTGTGGGTGTGAGCGTGTGAAGGTGTGGGTGTGTTGGGGCAACCCTTGGTGGTTGCCCAATGTCGAGCCAGGTGGCTGCCTAATGTCAAAAAATGCGGTAACGCTAGGTTCAGCCAACCCACGGATTTATCCGTGGGAGGCCACCCCACCGCCCCAACCCACGAATTTATTCGTGGGAAAAAACGTGGGGAAATCCGCGCTAAGCCTCTCCTTACCCAATTTTTTTTCCACATCCTTTGTCCCTGTGCAATTTTTCCCTATGTTCAGCCTGAGAAACCAAATAATAATTTAGAGATACTAAATAGCATCTCTAATAACCCTTCAACTCAGCTGGCTTATGAGCGGACAATTGGACACCAAAGACATCATCGTCTTTCTCATTTATTTCATCCTAGTCTCCGGTTATGGCTATTGGATTTACCGTCGTAAGAAGAGCGCCACTGCCGATACCAAAGACTTTTTCCTCGCCGAAGGCACCCTCACCTGGTGGGCCATTGGCGCTTCCCTGATTGCTTCCAATATCTCCGCTGAACAATTCATCGGCATGTCGGGCTCAGGTTTTGCGATGGGTTTGGCCATTGCCTCCTACGAATGGATGGCCGCAGCGACCCTGATTGTTGTCGCTGTATTTTTATTGCCCATCTATTTGCGCAACAAAATTTATACCATGCCCCAATTTTTGGCCCAACGCTATAGCCCCTTGGTGGCTACGGTGATGGCCGTGTTTTGGCTGGTAGTCTACGTTTTTGTCAACCTTACCTCCATTTTGCACCTTGGTGCATTGGCCGTGAGTACCATTTCGGGCATCGGTTACGAAGTCTGCATCATGGGGTTGACCATTTTTGCGGTGTTGATCACCCTGGGTGGGATGAAAGTGATTGGGTACACCGATGTCATTCAGGTGCTCGTGTTGATTTTGGGTGGTTTGGCGACAACCTACCTTGCGCTCGATCTCGTGGCTCAACAATATGGTGGAAGCGGTGCCTTGAAAGGTTTGGGATTATTAGGAGAGCATGCTGGAAGTCATTTCCACATGATTTTAAACCCTGGCCAAATGATGATGCCGGATGGTGAAGGTGGGCAAAAAGATGCCTACCAAGACTTGCCGGGGATCGCAGTACTCTTTGGGGCCATGTGGATTGCCAACCTCAGCTACTGGGGAATGAACCAATACATTACCCAACGGGCGCTGGGAGCCGATTTAAAAACCGCCCGGGCTGGACTCTTGTTTGCTGCTTTCCTCAAGCTGCTGATGCCCATTATTGTGGTATTGCCCGGTATTGCTGCTTTCTTGTTGTTCCAACAGGGCGAGTTCCAAACCGAAATCACCGAAAATGGGTTTGTCAAACCGGACAAAGCGTATCCTGTGTTGATCAACTTGCTGCCTACTGGGTTAAAGGGACTTTCCTTCGCAGCCCTTACCGCTGCCATTGTAGCCTCCTTAGCAGGAAAGGCTAATAGTATTTCGACCATTTTCACCCTGGATTTGTACAAAAAATACTTCAACCGCGAAGCCAGTGAAGCCAATCAGGTTCGCGTAGGGCGCATTGTTATAGTCATTGCCTTGATCATTGGGGCAGTAGTAGCGCCAGTATTGCGCAACTTTGGCCAGGCCTTCCAGTTTATCCAAAACTTCACGGGTTTGATTTCTCCGGGAATTACCGCGATTTTCCTATTGGGCTTTTTCTGGAAGAAAACTACCGCCACTGCTGCACTTGTGGGTGCCATCGTTACCATACCTGCGGGCATCGCCCTGGAACAGTTGATGTCCAATTTACCTTTCATGCACCGCATGGGTTGGGTATTTGTGATTGTAGTCGTTCTGATGGTACTGACCAGTTTGTTGGATAAAAAAGGCCGCGACAATGTCCGGGCCATTGAAATAGATACTTCCGACTTCAAAACCGCACCGGGTTTTACAATTGGGATGGTGGTTATTGCAATTATCCTCGGCGTATTGTACTCCGTATTCTGGTAGTGATCACTTGAGGTGCTTCACACAAATGGTCAGCAACGAAATTTAATTTCATTGCTGACCATTTGTATTAGTCCCGACCATTTTAATTTAACGTCCGTTCTCAAATAAATTTAAACACGTAGATTTCATCCTTTTCTTTACATTTGTGCACCCGGTATTTGCGTTATCAAGATTCAGGTTTTTGCTTCAGCGCTACTATGGGGCAAAAAAAACTCACGTAATTCCGAAAACAAATACACCCATGGTGAGAACGTTACGCATCCTGGTGTTTCTACCGGTGCTGTGCTTTTCTACAGCTATTTTTGCCCAATATATCCCCTTGGCCGATACGACCATCCGCGCTTGTGGCGGTTTTTTGACCGATTCCGGTGAGCGCAATTTCAATTACCGCGCCAACGAGAATTTGGTGATGACCATTTATCCCGACCCAAGTCAAGGTGCGCGGGTACGCCTCAATTTTCCAGCCATCAATCTAGGTCGAGGGGATCGCCTGTGTTTTTATGATGGCAAAGACACCCTGGCGCCATTGTTGCAGTGTATTGACTTTTCACGCGGCAATCTGCCTTTTTACGTCCAATCTTCGGCGGTCAATCCCGATTCTTGTATTACCCTTGCTTTTCGTTCGGATGGCCAACTCGAAGCGGCTGGTTGGGTAGCCTCCATTGAGTGTATTCAGGTTTGTCAAAATTTTGAAGGTGCTGTGTTGTTTTCCGACCCTGCCCCATTGCCCCAGGATACCAATAGCATCAACCTATGCCCCGGCGACGATTTGTTTTTGCGGGGACGTGGCTTTTATCCCCAAAACAACACCCTTTACGAGCAACATGATAGCACTTCGGTTTTTTCCTGGGATTTTGGCAATGGCGATGTACGGACTGGAAGAAACGTAGACTATACCTACCTGGAACCCGGTGGCTATACGGTGCGCTTAAGGGTGGCCGACACCCGTGGCTGTCCAAGTACCAATGTGGTGGAGAAAAAAATCCGGGTTGCGCCCAGGCCCCGTTTCAGTGCAGATGCCAGTTTATTGCCAGAAATATGTGCTGGGGATACCTTGCGCATCCTGGCCGGAGGCCCAAATACCCCCGGCGCTGCAGTTACGGTGACGCCACAAAGCAGCAGCTTCCAAACTGAATTGGTCAAAGGGGACAACCAATTCATCCCAGATAACGATGGCCGAAAACTGGAGTCGACACTGGTAGTCGACGGTTTTTTTGTAGGCCAAAACATCACCGAAGTAGACAACCTGCAAGGCATTTGTATCAATCTTGAGCACTCCCAAATGCGGGACTTAAACATTGTTTTACGTTGCCCTAGCGGCCAAACTGTCACTTTACAAAACTTCAATGGACCGGGCGGAAATGCCGTTGAACTCGGCCAGTCAAACCCGAATGACGATGCTGCCCCACGTCCCGGGCGAGGTTATGAATACTGTTGGAAAACGCCAGTGTCCAACAACAACTGGAGCGACTATGTCGATACCTTTAATCTGGACAGTTTACCCATTGGCGAATACCGCCCTTTTCAATCGCTGAATCAACTGTTGGGTTGTCCGCTGAATGGCGACTGGACCCTGGAAGTAGAAGACCTCAACACGGGTGAAAACGGCTACATCTTTGCCTGGAGCCTGGATTTTCAAACCGCCATTTTTCCAAAAATTGAAACCTTTAGACCCGGCATCGCCGATTTAACCTGGCGTTTTCATCCGACCATTTTGTTTCAGGATGAAAACAGCGCTTCGGTTTCTCCTTCCGATGGCGGCACAGCTTCTTACCGTTTAATTGCTCAGGATTCTTTCCTTTGTACTTTTGATACCACCATCACGCTGCGGGTAAAACCTAAAAATGATCCATCTTGCGGCACTTGTTTATTGACTTTTGCTCCACTGTCAGACACCACGATCTGTTTGGGCGATAGCCTGGCGATGTCTTTTGTACCCAACGAACGTTTGAATGAAGTGCTGGTATACACTTCATTTCCACAATACAGCTTCGGCTTTTTGCAACATCCTCCTGGTTCGCCCTATGGATCGATTATTCCGGTGAGCAAAGTAGCCCAAAGCACCTTGACTGACCCGCGCAATCAAATTGAGTCGGTTTGTATCGATCTGAATTCAGACTGGGATTCCGACCTCGACATCTTTTTGCGCGCCCCCAGCGGCGAGTTATTGGAATTGAGTACGGGCAACGGTGGATCTGCCGAAGACTATGTTTCCACCTGTTTTACCCCCCGCGCCAGCGATCCCATTAATTCAGGTACCGCACCATTTACCGGTGACTGGCTGCCCGAAGGCAGTTGGAACGACTTGCGTGGAGCACAAATAGAAGGTAACTGGACTTTATTGATTACCGATGCGTTTGGCACCCAAGCTCAGGAAATCAATGAACTACTAAGCTGGTCGATCCGTTTCCGTTCGGTGGATACGCTGACCTATCAATGGTCTCCTCCAACAGGCTTGTCTTGTAGCGATTGTGCCAATCCAAGTGCCCTTTTCACCACAGATACACCGATCCGCGTGCAGGTACAAAGCCGCTACGGCTGTACTTTTGAGGATGAATTCCAGGTTACGGTGCGCGACACTTTTCCGGCCCCACAAGTTAGTTGTGCTCAGGTTGGGGCACGCAGCATTCGTTTTTCCTGGTTGCCCACCGCCGCTGGTCAGTACAGCATCCGGTTTTCAATCAATGGTCGGGATTCCATTTTGCCCATTGCCATCAGCGATACTTTTTTCCGCGTCAATAATTTGATGCCCAATGATGAAGTGCGGATTGCCGTGCAGGGTTTTAGTCCCGATTCCAGCGATGTTTGCAGCTCTGGGATAGGCGTAGCCGTTTGTAGCATCCAACCTTGCGCCATCAACGCGACGATACTCAGCACCAAGAACATCTCTTGTGTAACTGCCAGCGATGGGGCTTTTGAAGTGCAAGTGAATGGCGGAGTGGGAACGGTGCAATACGACCTGAGCGGCCCGATTGGCTTGATTCAACCCTACCGCAATGATCGATTGGATTTTGGTGATTATCAATTGATAGTTTTCGACGATGCCTTGTGCAGCGATACATTAGCTTTTAGCATTGGTCAAAACGACTCACTTAACCTGACCCTTAGCCCTGATCGCAGCCTCAGTTGTGCCGGGGATCAAAATCTCAACATTGCCTCCAGTATCACGGGAGGTACCGCCCCCTTCCGCTACACCTGGAACAATGGCAGTCCCAGTTCAATTTTGAGCAATGTTGGGGTAGGTCGTTATGTCCTTAGTGTGTCGGACGCCAATGGTTGTAGGGGAA
This sequence comes from Haliscomenobacter sp., assembly GCF_041740695.1. Lineage (GTDB taxonomy): Bacteria > Bacteroidota > Bacteroidia > Chitinophagales > Saprospiraceae > Haliscomenobacter. The sequence continues at coordinate 14,630 of NZ_JBGSLK010000105.1, forward strand.
CCCGCGCGATTGTCATCGACGAACCCGCGGCACTCATGCTGGCCATGATTCCAGAAAATGTGTCTTGTTTTGGGGCAAATGATGGCAGTCTCATTGCTACGGGTATGGGTGGCACGGGGAACCTGAGCTACCTTTGGAGTGATGGCAACGTTCAAAACAACCGCAATAACCTCCGTGCAGGCAATTACTGCGTGACGGTTACCGATGCCAATGGTTGTAGCATGATCGATTGCCGCAACATCACTGCTCCAGCAGAACTCAAAATCGATTCCATCCGTTTGCGCCAGCCCACTTGTTCCGACCGCAGGGATGGACAAGCGACTGTTCTAGCCTCAGGGGGCACCGGAGTTTTGGATTACCAATGGAATGACCCTCAAGGACAAATCAGTCGGACAGCCAATTCGCTGGCACCGGGCCAATATCAAGTGATGGTTAGTGATTCCAACAATTGCATGGTAAACCAAAACATCAGCATCGTCGCTCCAACGGCTCTTGCACTCCAGATCAATGCCCAATCGGTAAAATGTAGAGGTGGCAACGATGGCCAGGCCAGCATCCGCGTCAATGGCGGAACCAAACCTTACCGTTACTCCTGGGAAACCGCTAACCAGAACGATACCACAGCGAGCATGTTGAGTGCAGGTTCGTACGGCATCACCATCACCGATGCGAACAATTGTACTACCGAAGGCCGCGCCATCGTCAATGAACCCGCCAATGGGCTTTCCTTAAGTTTGGAACAAGTGCAACAAGGTTGTTTTGGGGCCAAACAAAATCACGCCCGGGCCCTTCCTACTGGTGGATCAGGAGCACCCTACACTTACCAATGGAGCAATGGCAGCAGCACCCAGGAAGTAAGCGCCCTGGACTCTCTAAACTATAGATTGACCGTAACCGACGCGACAGGTTGCACACAAACCAGTTCCATCAAATTGCAAGACCTACTCGCCATGGAACCCAATACCATCATTTCCCAACCCTCCTGTTTTGGGGGCTCAAATGGGGCCATTGGCATCAACTTAATCATTGGCCGGCCCAACGCCGACCTCAACCAATATCGTTTCCGCTGGAACAATGGGGAAACCACCCCCATCATCCGGGGTTTACGTGGTGATGAAACCTACACGGTCACCATCACCGATCCGCAAGGCTGTATGGCTTCTACCACCCGCACGGTACGCCAGCCAAAGGCGATCACGTTTGATATAGCCTCCGATACCCTGACTTGTAATGGGGCAGCTACTGCCTCGGCTACCATTCGCAACATCGTGGCCGACACCCGCAATTTCACCTTCGCATGGGACGCTAGGGCGGGTAACCAAACAACCCAACAGGCGACCAACCTACGCGCTGGGATTTATTCGGTCACGGTTACCGATGAGTTTGGTTGTTTTGGCATCGGGGCCGTACAAGTGCAGGAGCCCACTTCAGTGCAAGTATTGGTGCAAGCCTTTGGCCCATTGTGCAATGGTGACACCACTGGTCGAGCCGCCATCAGTGCTTCAGGTGGGAACCCGGGCTATAGCTATCGCTGGAGCAACGGGGCCAGTACCGCTTTCGTCAGCAATGTAGCGGGTGGCTTGTATCGGGTGACAGTAACCGACCGCAAGGGTTGTTCCAGCGTCAACAATGTGAACATTCCTGTGCCAAATGCGATCAAGCTCAACACCAAAACCCAAGACCCTACTTGTAATGGCGACCTGGATGGCTCGATAGTGACCAATCCAAGTGGAGGCAAAGCGCCTTATTTGTTGAGCATCAACCGCGGTGCCTACCGCCCCACCCTCAGTGCAATTGGGTTAAAGGCCGGGAATTACGATGTGTACATCAAGGACGCCAATGGTTGCATCACCGTGGAATCTGCCCAAATCGTGGATCGCCCCGCTTTTGCGCTCGATTTGGCCCAAACCAGTTTCACCATCCAGTTGGGAGACACCTTGCAACTGAAGGGAGAAGCCATCAACAACCAGGGCAACGTGAGCTACACCTGGATCGAACCCTACCCGGGCACACTCAGTTGTACCACTTGCGCCTCCCCTACTGTACGCACCCAAAACGGTATTGAATACAAATTGGCTGCAAAAGACGAAAAAGGCTGTATTGACGATGTCATTGTCAAAATTTTTGTCCGCAAACAACGGATTGTACTGGTGCCAACGGGTTTTTCACCCAATGGCGACAACAACAACGATCTGCTGCTTGTACACGGCCAAAATGGCGTCAAAATCAAAACCTTCCAGGTCTACGACCGCTGGGGAGAAGCGGTGTACACCCGTGAAAACTTCGACATCAACGACAGTACTACGGGTTGGGATGGCAAATACCGCGAGCAGGCCCTCACCCCGGGAATTTACCTCTGGTTTCTGGAAGCGGTGTATCCCGATGGGTTTAGCGAAATCCGCCGGGGGCAAACGACTTTATTGCGCTAATCATGAATAGCCCACATACCGTATTGTTGAGCACCCAGTTTTGTCCACCGGTGCAGTACTTTGCCAAAATTTTACAGTACGAAACCGTTTGGGTGGAGCATCGGGAAAATTACCAAAAAGGCAGCTACCGCAACCGTTGTCACATTGCCTCAGCCAATGGTTTGTTGCGTTTGTCCATTCCGTTGGTGAAGGGAAAAAACCATCAAACGCCCATTTGGGAAGTGCGGATTGATTATAAAACCAGTTGGCCGGCCAAACAATGGGAGGCCATTACTTATGCTTATGGCAGTGCACCCTATTTTGAAGAATACGCCGCCTATCTGGCCCCACTGCTGAACGGAGACAAACGTTTTGAATACTTGTGTGAATACAATGCTGCCCTATTGAAGGTCTTCCTCAAATTGCTCAACCTGCGCAAAACCATTCACTACACTGAGGATTACCATTTTAGCGCGCCCGAAGGTGTGCTCGATTTGCGCCAAATCATCTCGCCTAAACTAGAATTGTCCAGCGATCCACATTTTTTTTCCGAATCCTACCCTCAGGTTTTCAATTATAAATATCCGTTCATGGAAAATTTGAGTATATTGGATTTGCTTTTTTGCACTGGCCCACAAGCATTGTTGGTGCTGCAAAAAAATTCCCGATAAACCACCCGTGCAAACCCTACGCACATGTCAATGAAAAGTATCCAAACCGAAGTGGATGCCAGTTTTCTTTATCAAAAGCTCGCTGAGCATGAAGAAGACCCAGCCATCGCCGAGGTATTTACCCAAATGAGTGCCATTGAAAAAGGGCATGCCCTGGCTTTTTTACAAGCCAAAAATTTACCTGAAACTGCCCTCCCCGCCCCTTCCGGGCGAGCGAAAACCTTGAATTCCATCGGACGTATCTTTGGGTATGACTATGTCCTCGGCGTTTTGATGGATACCGAAAAAAGCATCTCCAACGCTATTTTGGTAGCCAAACAAAAAACCAATATTCCGATAAGTGGGGCAGAAACCAATCACGTCAAAATATTGCGCAACATCCTGAATGGTGATACCAAGGTAGGCAGCAAAGCCATTACCAAATTTGAAAGCCGGCACCGTTCTGTTGGCGGTAATGCTTTGCGCGCGGCAGTGTTAGGCGGCAATGATGGTTTGGTGTCCAACTTTAGTCTGGTGATGGGCGTAGCCGGCGCTAGCGATGGCGAAAGTGGGGTTTTGGTAGCGGGTTTGGCCGGTTTGCTAGCCGGGGCCTTGTCCATGGCTTTGGGAGAATGGATTTCCGTAAAAAGTTCACAGGAGTTGTACGAAAACCAAATCCAAATCGAATTAGAGGAGCTGGAAACCAATCCTGAAGGTGAGCAGCAGGAATTGTCGCTAATTTATCAAGCCAAAGGCATCAATAAAATCGAGGCTGATCGTATGGCGGCTGAGATCATGAAAGATACAGCCAAAGCCCATCAGGTCTTGATCGAAGAAGAGTTGGGCATCAATCCTGAAGAGCTCAAGGGTTCGGCTATTGAAGCAGCTTTGTACTCTTTTGTTTTGTTTGCCATCGGGGCCATTATTCCGGTATTCCCTTTTTTATTCACGAGTGGATTCAAAGCCATATTGTACAGCTCCGTCTTGAGTGCCTTGGGTTTATTTGGCATCGGAGCGGCCATTACTTTGTTTACTGGAAAAAGTGTGTGGTATTCCGGTTTTCGGCAAGTATTTTTTGGGCTGATCGCGGCTGCGATTACTTATGGCATTGGAAAAGTTATCGGCGTTTCACTGGCTGGATAGACAGTTAAAGCAGGTAATTACGCCAAATTACCTGCTTTAACCTTATTTTATTTTTTCCCTTCGTCCCACCTTTCCTACACTTCAACCTAAATTTTATTCATTTCGGCGAGTACAATAGGGGTAGATGCATCCTTATGCATCTATACTACGTCTTTGATGGCAAATCGGTTATGTGAAAGAACATGCCGAATTTCGACCAACCAATTGCACATAAACAGTAGTCTTAATAGACAAAAAAAGCCAGCTATTGGAACTTTCTCCTCGTAAAACACACTAAGAGAAAGAAAAAGCAGCAAAACAAAATCCGAAAGTGGATTAGCTCCGTATTTAATTTCAACAATCGATCTTGTTTAACGTTTAGAAGAAAACCTTTAAACAAAAATCGAAACGCACTGAAAAATTGCTTAAAGGAAGTGTTAATGTTTTAAAAAAACCTTAACAGTACTTTAAAACTTCATTAAGCAACATCCACCCAATAAAATCTGTTTTATTGGAAAGCTTTTGAGAGAAAAATTTTGTTCAAAACCCATTTACATATCCAAACGTCATGAACATCCGAAAAATCAAATTGGCCCTTACAGTAGGGCTCTTAAACCAGGAGGCGGGAAATGTCGTCCACGACATTCAAGCGATGATGAGCGACTTACGCGAGGAAGTAGGTGCTTACGTCGGTGCTAAAGTGGTTAAGATGGCTAAACTGAACCCAACCCACGTACAACAAACTTACGCTTTACAATATGAGCGCTGTACCTTGAAAGTTGACCTGATTTCCAATCCGGCCACCAACTTACAAGTTGTCCGTAACTTTTCCTTGGCATCTTAATCCCGTGGTCCTTTTTTAATTTTGTTTGTTTCATTCAAACCAGCAAAATGAAAACTTCTAAAAATTAAGCGGAATCGCGCGTCATGCCCGGTTCCGCAATTTTTTTTTATGCATTATCCTGCCTTTATTTAACAATCCCACCATTTCTTTTCAAATAATTAACATCTTTTTTGTGCATAGTCTTGGAATTATGCCTACTTTTGCGCCTTGTTTGAGTAAAGGGGGGTGACGCAATCGCATTTTTGCCGTCAAATTCCCGACGAAAAAATTCTTATGGAACTGCGTAACATTGCTATTATCGCCCACGTAGACCACGGCAAAACGACCCTGGTTGACAAAATGATTGCCCTCGGCAAATTGTTCAAAGACCACGAACGACCTGGCGAATTGATCATGGACAGCAACGATTTGGAGCGGGAACGTGGCATCACGATCCTGGCCAAAAACGTGTCCATCCGCTACAAAAACTACAAAATTAACATCATTGACACCCCTGGTCACTCCGATTTTGGTGGAGAGGTTGAGCGGGTACTCAATATGGCTGATGGCGTACTCCTGTTGGTAGATGCTTTTGAAGGTCCAATGCCACAAACTCGGTTTGTGTTGCAAAAGGCCCTGGAAATGGGCAAAAAACCAATTGTAGTCGTTAATAAGGTAGACAAAGAAAACTGTAAGCCCGACGACGTGCACGAAGCCGTTTTCGACCTGATGGTAAACCTGGACGCTACCGAAGAGCAATTGGACTTCCCTACCCTCTTTGGTTCCGGTAAAGGTGGCTGGTTTAGCCCTGACTGGAAAGAAAAGACCGACAGCATCGTACCGCTATTGGATTCGATCGTAGAGCACATTCCTGCGCCACATGTAACCGAAGGCAACACCCAATTGCTGATTACTTCACTGGATTATTCCAGTTTCATTGGTCGGATTGCCATTGGTCGTCTCAATCGTGGCACTATCAAAGATGGCCAGTTTGTAAACCTCTGCAAAAAAGATGGTTCTTTCGTTAAGAGCCGAGTACGTGGTTTGTACGTCTTCGAAGGTTTCGAAAAAATGAAAGCTGAAGAAGTTACTGCTGGCGAAATTTGTGCGCTGGTAGGCATCGAAGGTTTTGAAATTGGGGATACCATCGCCGATATCGATGCCCCAGAAGCATTGCCACCCATCACCATCGACGAGCCTACGATGAGTATGTTGTTCACCATCAACGACTCTCCGTTCTTTGGTCAGGAAGGTAAGTTTGTAACTTCTCGCCACATCAAGGAGCGTTTAGAGAAGGAACTGGAAAAAAACCTGGCCCTGCGCTTGATGAATACGGATTCCGCTGATTCCTGGCGGGTATTTGGCCGGGGTGTATTGCACCTTGCAGTACTCATCGAAACCATGCGTCGCGAAGGTTACGAACTACAAATTGGTCAGCCACAGGTAATCATGAAGCGCATCGACGGTCAACTCCACGAACCAGTGGAAGACATGACCATCGACTTACCTGAAAACGTATCGGGCAAGGCGATCGAAATGGTGACCCGCCGCAAAGGCATGATGACTTCTATGGAACCCAAAGGCGATCGCATGATCCTGCGCTTTGAAATTCCATCTCGGGGTATCATTGGTTTGCGCAGCCAAATGTTGACTCAAACTGCTGGCGAAGCGGTAATGACCCACCGCCTTTTGAGCTTCCAGCCACACCGTGGTGACATCCCTGGACGTACCAATGGATCGCTGATCAGCAAAGATCCAGGAAAATCAATCCCCTACTCCATCAACAACTTGCAAGATCGTGGTACCTTCTTCATTGGTACCAACGAAGACATCTACGAAGGCCAGGTTGTAGGCGAAAATAGCCGTCCTGGTGACATGCTCATCAACTTGACGGTGACCAAAAAATTGACCAACGTACGGGCTTCTGGCTCCGATGATAAAATCCGCTTGATTCCACCTCGCCGCTTCACACTTGAAGAGGCATTGGAATACATCCAGGAGGACGAATACGTAGAAGTAACGCCTGCCAACATCCGCTTGCGTAAAATCTACCTGAAAGAGCACGAACGCAAACGCTCCTCGAATAAGCAGACGGTTGAGTTGGTGGAGGAATAGTTTTCCTCTTTTGGGTAAGTGATAAAAAGGCTTTCAGCAAGTTGCTGGAGGCCTTTTTGTGTTTTGGGCTAAGGTGTCTCTTTGGTGCCTGAGGTTTCTAAGGTGGTGAAAGAGTATCGCAGGCTTATTTTTCACCACCTTAGAAACCTAAGACACGAAGGTACACCTAAGGAGATAGCCTGAATTTTTTTACAAAAAATAGTCAAGCGGGAACTTAATCTCCATAGCCCCGGTTAACACCTACAATTCAACATTTGAAGGTCAAAAACCTGTCCACATGACACGCTTATCTTTCATCACCGCAGTACTCCGACGCCAGGCTTCTCCGGCAGCGCGACCGATCCGAGATCGGGAGGGTGCTGGGGTTCGAGAGCGTGGGTAATTTTTCTTGATCAATCTCTGCGGATAATATCACACGAAATATCCCACGGCTAAAGCCATGGGCTGAGTTAGGGATGTGGCCTCCCATGGATAAATCCATGGGTTGGCGTTCACTCGGCGGGAATGGAAGGCAAATGCCCACACACCCGCACCCAAACTTTCACACTCACACTTTCTCGTCTATCCTCAAGTTGCGGTATGATAAGGAAATCTCCTAAGCACTACATTTTCAAAGAAAAGATAGGTTACTGGCAGGGCAATGAGCGCTGATATCGACAACAGCGTTAAAAAACCCCGACTGAGCAAGAATACCAGGTTGCCAGAGCTTGCCCCCATCACCTTGCGGATGCCGATCTCTTTAAGTCTGGTCTCCGTGGTGAATACCACCATTCCAAACAATCCCATCGAGGCGATAGAAATGGCAAGGAATGCAAGGAATCCAATGATCTTGATCATGGCCGAAAATTCGCTGTATGCCGCTTCTATTTCTTCCTCATAAAATTTAGCGTCAAATGGATGGATCCGGTCGACCTTCTTCCAGGTGGACTCAATCTTGCCTACGGCAGCCAGCAGGTCAGTGCTTTGTATTTTGGCATTGATGATAGTCCTGTCTTCGGGTGTCCAGGGCATGAATGCTGTCGGCCCAATGAGGTTATCGACCAAAAAACCCTACGGTGACCGAAAAGACGATAAAGGCTCCGACCATAGCCGGAGTGAGATCGAGCTTCACCGTGCGCTGCAGCTCTGGTGCGATGTTGATCAACTGAGGCCGCAATAAGAGAAATAGGAAGAAGGAAAGAAAACGAGCCGCCAGCGAAACGTGTTAGTAAACCAAGGATCGTCATCTTCATCAAAAATGATGTATCGCTTCATTTTACTAAATGATCTATAGGATTCTTCCCATTCCTCTTCAGACATAGCATAATGGTCCCTAGGGTTCGCACCTTTAGGAACTCTTAAAAAACGAAGATATTCAGCGTATGGACTTGACCTTTTTCTCCAACTCTTTTACTTTCTGCTCTGCTATTTTTCCAATTATTTATACATAAAGCCCGAGTTTGGGGAAAAGGAACCTCATTTTTCCCCTAGAAGCATGTGGCAACATTTTTTACTATATGTCTAAAAATCAAATGAAAAACTCAAATCTCCTTAAGGCTTTTCTACTCTTTTTTTTGGCTTCCTGGTTACATTCCTGTGAAGCGATTGCCGAAATTTTCACAGCAGGTATGGGCTTCGGAATTTTTATTGCAATAGCCGTACTCGTAGGAATCATTGTTTTGGTTATGCGAATGCGCAAAAGATAAAACGGGCCATGGCACTGACCATTGAGATAGAGGACGTCGACCAATTGTACCAGGACCTGAGAAAGAAGGGTGTCGAGATCAAAATTGAGTTGCGGGATGAACCTTGGGGTGATCGGCACTTCGCGATCCAGGATCCGAATGGCATCAACATCGACTTGGTGAAATACCAAGCGCCGGTTGGGAAATAATTTGAGACTTCGCCTCTTTTGCTGAAAGCGACAACAATAGGAGAACAGATGACACGGATAAAAGCGGATTAAAACGGATAAATTTGTGGTTGCCTAAAATTTATCCGTTTTAATCCGCTTTTATCCGTGTCATCCGTTTTCCCATTAATGCCGCTCTACGCCGAAGGCGTTATTAATTTGGAAGTATACATATCTTTCCAGGGTGTTTAAGCGTATAAATGAAGCTAATTTAGCCAAAACACCTTTGCATGAAACACCACAAAATCACCCTCCTCTTTTGCCTATTTGTTTTCCAACAAATGGCCGCCCAAACCGACACCTCCATCCTCGCCGCCATCCGCCAGGAATCCGCCCGCAACTCCCAAGTGATGCACACCCTGAGCCAATTGGCCGACGTACACGGCCCCCGACTAATGGGCACCCCCAACTATTACCGGGCCGCCCTTTGGGCCCAACAACAGCTCAAATCCTGGGGCACTGCCAAAGTTGATTTGCAATCATTCGACCGAGGGCATCGCGGTTGGGCCGTGCAGCATTTTCAGATGGATATGGTTGTGCCCCAGTACAGCCATATCCCGGCTTATCCCCTGGCCTATACCTCCTCCACGGATGGCGTCAAAGAAGGCGAAGTCATTTACCTACCGAGCCTCGATTCCATTTATGCCCTTGAGGGCAAATTGCAGGGCAAAATCCTGATGCTGGGCTCGTATTATCAGCCCGTAAGCAATGTCTTTCAGCCTTTTGCCCAACGCTTAGCGCCCAGCATTTTGCAACAAGCCGAACAAAATCCTGATCCCAATGACCTGATCATCGGCTACCACAGTCGCCGCTCTACCCCTCAAGCTTTTCAATTACAAAACCTGATCCGCAAGCGCCGGGAGCAATTCTTCAATTTTTGCAAACAGGAAAAAGTATTGGCCCTGCTCGAACCCAGCGATTTCCCTTATGGCATCCTGCACGCCGACGGCAATCGGGCCATTCCTTCCTACATGCGCCGGGGCGACATTCAGCCTGTCGCTTCCTTTGTCATTGCCAATGAGCACTTTGGGCGACTGCTGCGCCTGATCAAACTGGGCATCAAACCCAAACTCAAAGTAGCCCTCCAAGCCCAATTTTACGAAGAGCCGAAATACAATGTCAACGTGATTGCTGAAATTGAGGGCAGCGACCCTGTGCTCAAGGATGAGTTGGTGATCATCGGCGCACACCTCGACAGTTGGCACGCCGGAACAGGCGCTGTAGACAATGCCTCGGGTTGTGCCACCATGCTGGAAGCCCTGCGCCTGCTGCAAGCCAATGGGGCCAAACCCAAACGGACCATCCGCCTGGCCTTGTGGGGGGGTGAAGAGCAGATTTTTGCGGGTTCGGCGGCTTATGTTGAGCAGCGGGTGGGCGACCTCAACACCGCTGCTGCACAAAAAGAACAATCCAAAATTTCGGCCTATTTCAACCTGGACAATGGCGCGGGTAAAATTCGGGGGATTTACCTGATGGCCAATCCGGCACTCAAACCCATTTTGGCCGAAATGCTCCAGCCCTTTGCTCCTGATAATGTACTGACCCTTCAAAACGCCAATCAAACCGATCACGAACTATTTGATTTTCAAAATATTCCCGCCTTTCAGTTCATCCAAGACCCCCTGGATTACATGACGGCGGTGCACCATACCAATGTGGACCTTTATGAATACGTGCCTGCCAAAGACCAGCAAGCCAATGCAGAACTGGTGGCTTACCTGGCCTACCAAGTTGCGCAACGCGCCGAATTATTGCCCCGCAAAACCTTTAACTCTCCGATCCCCAGCCTCAAGGGCAACGCGCACTTTCAGGTCAAAGGTTTTTTGCAGGCCCAGCAGGTCAGTTTGGTCAGTGATTTTAACAACTGGAACATGTTTGGCACCCCCTTGGCCAAAACCTCAGATGGTTGGGAATGCCGCCTGGAGCTGCCCCCCGGCAAATACGTCTACAAGTTCATCGTGGATGGGGATTGGACGGCTGACCCCAGTACGCCCAGCGATAAACTGGTCAGAGACGGCAAAGGCCATGCTGGTTTGACCGAATTTTGGGTGAAATAATACATACTCTACGGAACGGAGCAGAAGGGTACAGGAAACTTCTGACCAAATTATTCCTACTTTTAGGCCGAACAAAACAAAAAACCTATGTCAGAAGTCCAAATGGAGCAAACAATCGTCGCTCAAAGTGATGAATTTGAACGCGAGCCCGTGCCCAAATCGCAATGGAAAGATTGGAAAAGTTTTCTGGGCATGTACGCGGGCGAACACGCGGCGGGCACTGAATTTGTGATTGGGCCCCTCTTCCTCACCGCTGGAGTGAGTGCCTTTGACCTCATCGTTGGTTTGTTGCTAGGTAATTTATTGGCCGTTTTGTGCTGGCGTTACCTCACCGCCGAAATTGCCGTAAAATACCGCCTGACCCTTTATTATCAGTTGGAGAAAATTTGTGGCAAAAAACTGGTGATCGCCTATAATTTAGCCAACGGGGTTTTGTTTTGTTTTCTGGCTGGCTCCATGATCACCGTATCGACCACGGCAGTGGGCATTCCTTTCAACCTGCCCATGCCTGCCCTCAACGACACCATGCCCAATGGGGTACCTTGGGTGCTGATTGTGCTCATTACCGGTGTCGTTATTTCGGTGATCGCTGCTCGTGGGTACAGCACCGTAGCCAAAGTGGCCAACTGGCTTTCGCCCTTCATTGTATTGGCCTTTTTGGCTGCCGGAGTGGTGGCACTCAATCGATTGGGCGTCAAAAATTTCAGCGATTTTTGGAACATCTGGGGCGATGGTGGCGAACCATTCCCTGGCAAACTCAAATACACCTTCTGGCACGTCCTCATCTGGTCCTGGTTTTGCAACGCCGCCATGCACATCGGCATGTCCGACCTTTCGGTGTTCCGCTACGCGCGTAAGGCCAGTTCGGGTTGGACGACGGCTGCGGGCATGTATGTAGGGCACTATATGGCCTGGATTGCCGCAGCCTTGCTCTATGCCGTATACCTAAAAAGCCCTGAAGCGCAGAATATGCTGGCGCAAGGCATCGCGCCGCCCGTCGCTCCCGGCCCCCTGGCTTATGACGCGATTGGCGTCTTTGGCATCCTGGCGGTGATCCTGGCGAGTTGGACAACGGCTAATCCTACGATTTATCGGGCGGGTCTGGCATTTCAAGCCATTGTTCCCAAGTCTTCTACGTTTTGGATGACCATGCTGGCTGGCGGTATTGCCACAGTTGCGGGTATTTTCCCGGCTTTTGCCATGAAGTTGCTGGATTTTGTGGCACTGTATGGCTTCATCCTGGCACCCATCGGCGCCATTATTGTGTTTGAACATTTCTTCGGTGACCGGTTTGGCATCATCAGCAATTATGCGGAAAAGGCGGGGATTTCTTTTAATACGACAGTGCTGGTGGCCTGGATCTTGAGCGCGGGACTGTGTTATGTGTTGTCGGTGACGCAAGGGATCTTTTTGTCGTTTTTGACCTTGCCAGCGTGGTTGGGTTGTGGGGTGTTGTATTTGGTGCTGAGTAAGTGGTGGCAGAAGGCAGTGTAGCTTTTTACTTCAAAACTCGTCCTTCATTTACTCGTCCTTCCACTTCAAAACTCGTAAGTCATGTATTCGGAACTCGTCACTCAGGAAAGTTTTTTGAGTGCCGAGTTCCGAATACATGAGTTTTGAGTTTTGAAGTGAGCTGCCGCAACGACATCTTTTTTAGCACAAAGGAAAAAAAGAGGACTCGGAGGACACAAAGTTATACGTTGACAGCGCTTTGCTTTGTGTTTTTTGTGTCCTTTTTTTGCTTTGTAGTGATTTCTTGGTGATTGATTGTAAGTAAAAAATCAGATTGTGCTATTGCGAAAGTACAGCCTTTCGAAAGGGTTATGCGGAATTACCAAAATATTTGATCAAAAAACTGAGGGAAAAAAGCATGAGTGCTGTAGCTTTATAGCCAATTCGAATGACGAAATTCGTCATTCGTCATTCGAATTATTCGTCATTCAAAAACCGTCCAAGCCATGCCTACCCGTCGTCGATTCATCCAACAACTCAGTGTGGCTGCCGCTGCGGCCACCGTTCCCTCCTGGTTTTACATTCAGCGCAGCCCCGCTTTGCGGCCTTTGGTGCCGGGAGGTGTAAGTACTGGTGATGTGATCCAAGATCGGGCACTGATCTGGTCGCGCACGGACCGGCCCTCCCGCATGTGGATCGATTGGTCGACGACCGAGAGTTTCAAAAAATTCAATACCATTCAGGGTCCAGCGGCCCTGCCGGAGTCCGATTTTACTACCAAAATTGACCTCACGGGTTTGCCCAGTGGGCAAGAGATTTTTTACCGGGTGCGCTACCAAAGTTTGGAAGACCTCAAGCTTTGGAGTGAACCCAGCATCGGCAGACTGCGCACTGCACCGGGGGGCTTGCGCAATGTCCGTTTCCAGTGGGGTGGCGATACCTGCGGACAAGGTTGGGGCATCAACCCTGAACTGGGGGGCATGAAAATCTACAGCCAAATGGCCCAGCGCAATCCCGATTTTTTCATCCACAGTGGCGATACCATTTATGCCGATGGCCCGATCCAGGCCGAGGTGAAGCTACCCAATGGCAAAATTTGGAAGAATATTGTAACTGAGGAAAAATCAAAGGTGGCTGAGAGCTTGCACGAATTTCGGGGCAATTACCGCTACAATTTGCTAGACGAAAACCTGCGCAACTTCAACGCCAAGGTGCCCATCCTATACCAGTGGGACGACCACGAAGTGCTCAACAACTGGTACCCCGAAGAAATCCTCACCGACAACCGCTATACCGAAAAAAACGTAGCCCTGCTGGCCGCCCGCGCCAAACGGGCCTTCCTGGAATACAACCCCATCCGCAGCACTGGTGATGATCCCGAGCGCATTTACCGCCGCGTGCCTTATGGCCCCTTGCTGGATGTATTCATGATCGACATGCGTTCCTATCGCGCCGCCAACGGGCCCAACAAACAAACAAAGGCCGGAGCAGATACGGCTTTCCTGGGGCGGCAGCAAATCCAGTGGCTCAAAGAAGGATTGCTGGCCTCCAAAGCCACCTGGAAAGTGATCGCCTCCGACATGCCGCTGGGGCTAATTGTGTATGATGATTATGTGAACAAAAGCTCCTACGAGAACGGTGCCAATGGCAATGGCCCAGCCCTGGGGCGCGAGTTGGAAACGGCAGATTTGCTACGTTTTATGCTGCACAATGAGATCAAAAACGTGGTGTGGTTCACCGCCGACGTGCACTACTGTGCGGCGCATTATTACGATCCGGCCAAGGCACAGTTTAAGGAGTTTCGGCCATTTTATGAGTTTGTGGCTGGGCCATTGAACTCGGGCACTTTTGGTCCGGGGGAATTGGACAATACTTTTGGGCCACAGGTGCTATTTCAAAAAGCGCCACCAGCTGGGCAGACCAATCTTTCGCCCTTGGCAGGTTTGCAGTTTTTTGGGGAAGTGAATATCGATGCCGCAACGGAGGAGATGAGTGTGGCTTTGTGGGACAATTTGGGCAAGCGGTTGCACGAACAAAAAATTGCCGCGCAATAAGCAGTAGGGGTAGCCCTACGTGGTTACCCCTACTGGATATTGGACGGCAACACGGGGCTGTCGCTACTGGATATGGACAACCACACAGGGCTGTTGCTGCTGGACAACCACACAGGGCTGTTGCTGCTGGACAGCCACACAGGGCTGTCGCTGCTGGACAGCCACACAGGGCTGTTGCTGCTGGACAGCCACACAGGGCTGTCGCTACTTCAGCGGGATCGCCAGCACTGGAATTGCAGCGTGGTTGATGGTATCCTCGGTCAAGCTGCCCAGCAAGATGTGGGCCAAACCGCGGCGTTGGTGCGTTCCCATCACGATGAGATCGGCGTTCCGTTCTTTGGCAAAGTCAAAGATGACTTGCTCTTCGTTGAGCGTGAAGGTTTCCGTTTTGAAAATTTCAACGTTCTTCAGGCCGGTGGCTTCTACCAGTTGTTTTTCACGCACTTCGATGTCGTGATCGCCGCGGTATGCGCCAGGGTTGTTGATGTACAGGAGGTAGAATTTGCCACCGAAGATGGCTTCCCATTCCCGCAAACCTTCAAACATTTTTTTCTGGTCGGTTTCGAGGGTAGTGGGCACCACTACGGTTTTAAATTCGGTTACCTGATCATCATGTACCGTCAGGACGGGGCACTTCGCGATGCGGACAATTTTTTCGGTATTTGACCCTACAAAGAATTCTTTGAGGCCGCTAGCACCTTTGGTGCCCATTACAATCAGGTCGATGCCTTCGGTTTGTACCAAGTCCGCAACGATGGTTGAGAATGGCCCACCGATTACGGCGGTGCGGATGTTATCGGCCCCCATGCTGGTGACTACCTCAGCCAACATTTTTTCCAGGTTCTCGTGTACCATGTTGAGGTATTTTTCCTCGATGGCACGATCGTAGGTATAGTAGTATTCGGATACGGGCAATGCGACTCCGACTTGTTCATTTACGTGCAACAGAACGATCTCAGCGTCCGTTTTTTTGGCGATTTTGACGGCTACATCCAAGGCCTGGCGGGCGTTTTCGGAGAAGTCGGTTGGAACTAGAATCTTTTTCATGGCTGCTTTGATTTTCTAGTCCAAAGGTAAGGACGATGGGGAGCTGTGTGCGTTGATCTTAATGGGAGGGTAAGGGTGATTTTTGTCAGTGCTTTCACCACTTTGTTTTTTTACTACTTTCTGAAGTAGGCACTTAGGTGTCTAAGGTCTGTCGATTACCCACAAAACCTCAAAATAGATTTGGGGTAATGGAAAAGAAGTTCATTGAGAGAATGTAATGTAAGCATCAACAAGAGTTTTGAGTCTTTCCAGAGCTCTGGTCAAGATGATGATACCCGGTA
>NZ_JBGSLK010000106.1:0-39557 GCF_041740695.1 Haliscomenobacter sp.
AGCGAGTTTTTCAAACTGATCAATACTGCAGTGGGGTTGAACCAAAATGATACGGGTAAACTCATCGAAGAAATGCAAATGGTGATCAATCAAATGCAAAAGGCGATTCAAGAGCTGAAGCCTGATTACCAGTCGCATTTGTTTGAAGTAGGTGAAACAACTTTGGCGAATCGCCCAGCGGCACCCGACTTTACGGTATCCAATACCCACCCTTCCCAGATGGGCAATTATTTTCAGGGTAAAAATTACCCCAATCGCCAGGAAATGTTGCAGGATGTGAAAAAAGCATTGGTTGAACGGGCAAACATCAACCTGGATAAGTATCCTTTGATTGGGTATATGTTTGATCACCCTGAACAGGCGGGGGACATGGCGAAGTATTACAACCAGGTGAAGAAAACGGTTAGTGAATTGGTGGGAAAACGATAATGAATATTGAGCACCTTTAGATATGATTCCTGAGGTGTTTCTTCAGAGTCTTAAGTTTCTTAGGTGGTGAAGAAAAACAGTTTTTAACCACCTAAGAAACTTAAGACACTGAAGAAACACCCTAGGAATAAAGCGCTTACGGCTTAGGACTCACCTTGCCCGCTTCCACATTGGCATTCTTCACGTACTTCTCCAACCAGCCAAACTGCTCCTGCAACATGTGCAGAATGTTTTCCCGGCCAGCGTAGCCATGGCTCTCGTGAGGTAGGCTCACAAATTTCACGGTGCCCCCATGCCCTTTGATGGCATTGAACATCCGCTCACTCTGGATCGGGAAAGTACCCGTGTTGTTGTCCGCTTCCCCGTGGATCAACAGGATCGGCGTTTTGATTTTATCCGCAAAACTGAAAGGACTCATCTCGTGGTACAAATCAGGATTTTGCCAATAAGTCCGGTCTTCGTTTTGGAAACCAAAGGGTGTCAACGTGCGGTTGTAAGCACCACTGCGCGCAATGCCTCCTTTGAACAGGGTGGTATGGGCCAACAGGTGGCCGGTCATAAAGGCGCCGTAGCTATGGCCACCCACCGCCATGCGGTTGCGGTCGCCTACGCCCATTTCGGCCAGTTTGTTGACAGCTGCTTCGGCGTTCATTTTCACCTGATCCACAAAGTTGTCATTGGGTTGTTTGCTCGGATCAGTGGCGACGATGGGCATTTCTGCGTTGTTGAGCACAGCGTAGCCCTGAGTCACGTAGAAGATCGGCGAGCCCCAGTTCAACAAAGTGAACCGGTGTTCACTACCCCGAATCTGAGCGGCATCGGCAGCCGAATTGAACTCGCGGGGGTATGCCCAAATGAGCGTAGGCAGTGGCCCGTCGCGCTTGGCATCATAACCCTTGGGCAAGTACAAATCGCCGGTAAGGTCAACCCCATCGGCGCGTTTGTAGGTAATTTTTTCCTTGCTTACCCCATCCAACTGTGGATATGGGTTGGTAAAATTGGTGATTTTCCGGTCAGCAATGCGCAACTTCAAGTCTTTGAGCCAGTAATTAGGCATTGTTTTTTCGTCCTCCCGACGAGTCAGAAGGGTCAATTTTTCGGCATCCAGTACACTCACCACCGATTCAAACGAGCCTTCAGGGCAACGCCAGATGATGTCGGTTTTTTTGGTATTCAAGTCCAGGGTAGCCAAAAATGGCAAGTCGCCCTTGGGAGATGCGCCACTAGGGTTGTTCATCAAAATTTTGGTGCCATTCTCGATGGTTTTGATGACGCGACGATTGTACTGATTGGCTTCGGTGACTGGGAAGCCAGGGTTGCCGTAAGCATCGGTGGTATTGCGTTCCATCAGCATGGCGAGCTCGCCCGTGCTGGGGTTGTAGCGATTGGTGCGGGTCATTTGTTTGCTGCCCAAGCCCTCGGTGACCAGCGCCAGATTGGCATTGCCCCAGGTGGTATTGAAGTAGCGTAACTTGGTTTTGAACAGCTCTTTTTCAGTACCAGTAAAGGGTGCGCTGAGGGCATACACCGCGTCGTGGTGTTCCACGTTCTTTTTGATCATGCCACTGTCCAGGGGCATACACCAAACGACGGTAGCCGCTTCGTCGTCGCGCCATTCGATGCCGCGTGGTACATTTTGTACGTTGTCGCGACCACTCGGAGTCGTTTCACCCGATGGTAAATCGACCAGTTTTTTCACCACTTTACCGCTAAGGTCAGTAATGGTCACGGTAGAAGCGAAGCGATTAGCCGTGACCAAATAGGAAAAAGGCTTATTGAGTGTCCGGGTCAACATGTACTTTTTGTCGGGGGAAATATTGATGCTGGCGTAAATGGCTGGCAGTCCGATTTTGGTTTCCACTCCATTGACGTTTTTCACCAGTTGAGACTTGGCGTAAAAGCCAAACAATTGCTCATCGTGAGGGCTTTTGATCAAGTCCTGGAAGGTAGGTTGAGGGGCTGCCTTGCCATAATTTTCCTGGGTAGTTGGGCCTTTGGGCATAGCAGGTTTGGGTGGCGCAGTTGAAGCAGGTGCCAAGGTGCCTTTGTACAAAATGGTGTTGTCATCGTACCATTGGTAGCTACCGCCCAATACTGCGTTGACTCCCATTTTGTTGATCTTGGTGGCTTTTAGTGTGGCAATGTCGACGACGTACAAATCAACATGATCGCCCAGGGTATTGGTAAAGGCGATTTTTTTATCCGTTGGACTCCAGCTTACACTTCCGGCGTAAAGTGGCACCGGCAAACCCGTGATTTTGGATTCCTTGCCTGTAGCGATGTTTTTGAGGTACAGGTTGTTGATGAAATTTTGGCGACTGGGCGCATAGTTTTTGGGGTTGATCCGCAAACCCGCAATGCGCAGTTCGGGTTGAGCCAATTCCTCCACCGATGGGTAGGTACTCACTTCCGTCAACAACATCCATTGGCCTTTCTCATCTACACTCACGTTGGGTGCAGGTTTGGCCAAGAGCATATCAGAAATGGTTTTGGGCGGTACTTTGTACGCTACATCCTCTTGGGCCAGCAGCAAGGGGGTACTGGCCAGGAGTAAAAAGCAGGTGATGGTGGATAAAAGTAGTCGAGTCATCATGACAATTGGTTTTATTTGCAATTAAAGTAGCCACAATCTAACACTTGGATAACTTTGGGAAGTGGGTATGTCGTCGATTGGGCGTTTTGGCGGGGGATATGTTAGGGTGGTGAAGATGAATGCTTATAGCTGTTTTCCAAAATCGCACAAGCCTGTCCATAATCGGACACTGGGACATGGTGGATATTTTGGTAAAAACTTGAAAAACAATCTTTTATTCATTTGGCACAAAAATTGGCTCATTCATTACCAAATGCCTTCCCAATGCTTACAACTGCTCTAAAAATTGCCCTTCGCAATTTTCAAAAAAACCGCTTGTACACCCTCATCAACATCAGTGGTCTGGCCGTTGGTCTGGCCGCAACCTGGCTCATTGGCTTGTTTGTGTTGCACGAAAGAAGTTATGACAACTTTGTGCCCGATGTGGATCGGATTTGTGCCGTGGGCCTGGATCTGAAATTTGGAGAAGAAGAAGGACTGACGACCAATACCCCGCCGCCTCTGGGGCCGAGAATCTTGCAGGATTTCCCAGAGATAGAAATGGCTGCGCGTACATTTTTCCTCCAAGAAACGGTGGTGCGGCGCGAAACTCCAGGGCAAGCGCCCCTGGTTTTTAACGAAAATACTGCTTACGGCGCCGATACGGCCTTTTTGGAACTCTTCAACTTTTCTATGCTGCAAGGCAATGCCGGTACCGCCCTCGACCGCAGCAACACCGTAGTGCTCAGCGAACGCATGGCCGAGAAATATTTTGGCAAAAAATCGCCGCTGGGGCAAACCCTCTTCTTCAATGACACCCAATACACCGTGACCGGGGTGGCAGAAAACCTGCCTTTGAACTCCACGGTGCGGTTCGATTTTTTGCTCTCCATGAGCACCTTCAAAGTGGTCGAAAATTTTGCCTGGAGCTGGCTCTGGTTGCAGGTAGACACCTGGGTTAAACTCAGAGAATCGGCCACTCCAGAACGACTGGCGGCCCTGGAAGCCAAATTTCCCATTATGGTAAAGGCTCATGCTCCAGCGGCTTACAATCGGATTGGCATCGATCTGCTGGCGCAATTGAAAAAAGGTGACCGGTACAATGTCAAACTTTTTCCACTAAATAGTCTACACCTTGGCCAAGCGATCCAGTTTACCAGGCTCACAACCCTGGGCAATGGCAAACAAGTACGGACTTATGCACTCATCGGTGGCTTGATTTTGCTGCTGGCCTGTGTCAACTTTATGAACCTGGCCACAGCTCGCTCGATGCAACGCGCCCGAGAGGTCGGTGTGCGCAAAGCACTAGGCTCACAACGCGGCACCTTGGTTGGGCAATTTTTGGCAGAATCCCTGTTTTTTAGCCTGGTAGCATGGGTATTGGCCTTTGTGTTGGCTGCATTAGCACTACCCTTGTTCAACCAGTTGACGGGGATGCAAATGGAGTTGAATGGTCTGTTGAATCTCAAAGTATTGGGCATTGGTTTGTTGCTGACCTGTGTGGCGGGGCTTCTGGGTGGTATTTATCCGGCGTTTTTCCTCTCCCGATTCAAGGTTACCGAGATTTTTAGAAAAATGGGCAGTTCTACCCGCGGCGGTCATGCTGGGGTGCGGAATGGGCTGGTAGTATTTCAGTTTGCGGTGTCGGTGAGCCTGATGTTGGGATCCTGGGTCGTATATCAGCAGTTGCAGTTTGCGCTGAAACAATCCCCTGGATTGCAGCGGGAAAATGTAATGATCATGCCCATGTTGCGCAATTTGGAAGAACCCGGTAAAATGGAGGCTTTCCGCCAGCGGCTGCTACAAATCCCTGAGGTGAAAGCAGCGTCACATTCTACCTTTTTGCCTTCCATTGGCAGTTTTGGCGACTATTATGAACCCGATCAAGGCAATCAAAAACGGGCAGTGCTTAAAAGTATGTTGTTGAGTTCCTTTTTGACCGATGCAGATTTCATCCAAACGCTGGGCATCGAGATCATCCAGGGTCGTGGATTTTACGCCAGTAATTCCCAAAGTGACTCCACTTCGGTAATTTTGAACGAAGCCGCCGTAAAAACGATTGGTTGGGAAAACCCCATTGGCAAATGGTTGACTTATCCTGGCAATGGCAACCAACGTTTTCAAGTGGTGGGCGTGATGCGCGATTTCCATAGCGGTACTATCCGTGCCGCCATTGAGCCCGCAGCGATTTTCCACGAATCATCTAAAACTTACCGCACCTGGGCTTCCTATATGTCGATGCGCCTGGAGCCGGGAACGGAAAGAGCGGTAATTGAAAAAGCCAAAGCCTTGTGGGCGAAGGAAATTCCTGGTGCTCCATTTGATTACGATTTTCTGGATGATTCTTTTGGCAATCTCTATCAAGAAGAACAACGTGCGGCGACCTTGCTGGGGATATTCACCGCCTTGGCTTTGTTCATTGGTTGCCTTGGCTTGTTTGCGCTGGCTGCTTATACTGCAGAGCAGCGCACTAAAGAAATAGGTATTCGGAAGGTGCTAGGGGCTTCGGTTTTTGGCATCACTTCCTTGTTGGCCAAGGATTTTCTCAAACTGGTACTGTTAGCCATTCTCATTGCCTCGCCTGTTGCCTGGTATTTTATGAACCAGTGGCTGGCCAATTTTGCGTACCGCATCAACATGGAGTGGTGGATGTTTGCGGTAGCGGGTGTAGCGGCCGTTGGGATTGCCTTTTTGACGATTGGTTTTCAAAGTGTGAAGGCGGCGCTGGCGAACCCAGTGAAGTCTTTGCGCAGTGAATAAGGTTTTCATTTGAAGAATTTAAAACATCATAAGCCATGTTTAGAAACTACGTAACAGTTTCCCTACGCAACCTCAGCAAAAACAAAATTTACGCCACCATCAACATAGCTGGTCTAGCGATGGGTATCGCAGCGTTTCTGTTCATTCTAGAATACGTCAGCCTGGAAAAAAGTGTGAACCAGTTTCACGCCAAATTGCCCAATCTGGCGCGGATGCTGTGTCAAAATGCGCAAGGAGAAAACTGGCCACAAGTAGAACCCGGCTGGGCGGAGCAAGCCAAATCTCGTTTGCCAGAAATCAAATCTTACTGCCGCTTTGTCGATGGAATCGCCCAAGGAGTGGTGCAAAACCAACTCAAAAACCTCTCCTTCCGCGAACAAAACGTGGGTTACGTAGAAGGCAACTTTTTTGACTTCTTCAGTTTCCCGCTGGTGGCAGGTCAGGCCAAAGATTTGAACCAACCAGATGCAGCATTCATTTCCGCTTCGATGGCCAAAAAATACTTTGGCAAAGAAAGCCCCCTGGAGCAGACGCTGAAACTGAATAACCAATTTGGCAACCACGTATATGTGGTAAAAGGCGTGTACGAGGACATGGGGGACAATTCCGACATCCGTTTCGACATGGTTTTTTCGCTGGAAACTCTGAAAAACAAGGAAAACCTCAACGGGAATGATTGGGCAGAGCTGAGCAACCTGGACGACCAGTACATCAACATGTTTTTTGAACTCAGCCCCAATACCAATCTGAAGGCCTTGGAAAAGAAGCTTACGGCACTGCGCCGGAAAATCCAATTGGAGAAAGACGCAACCGTGTTCAGGCTGCAACCTCTGGCCGAAGTGCATTTGGCCAAATCCGCTCAGGATGACCTGCAACACACCGGCAGCCGCCGCTACGTATTGATGCTCATGGGCATTGCCTTCCTGATCCTGCTGATCGCCTGGTTCAACTACATCAATCTGAATACCGCCAATTCCATCAAACGCGCCAATGAAGTAGGGGTGCGCAAGGCAATTGGGGCAAGCCAGCAGAACTTGTTGGGTTTGTTCCTGGTCGAATCCGTTTTAGTCAATCTTTCTGCCTTCGTTTTGGCCATTGTGTTGGTCATGCTGTTGCAGCCGTTGTTCAATCAGCTTTTTGAAAAGGCCCTTAGTTTAGAGGCCTTGTTTCTCAACCCGGTTTGGGCTTTGGGGGTAGGTTTGTTGCTCTTGAGTTCAATTGTGTCTGGCGTTTACATTGCCCTGGTTTTGGCCCGATTCAAACCAGTAGATACCCTAAAAGGCAAACTCGCCAAAACCAGCTCTGGCGTTTTCCTCCGTAAATCATTGGTGGTTATCCAGTTTAGCATCTCCGTGGCCCTGATCATCAGCACCATGCTGGTGTTCAAACAACTGAAGTTTATGCAACAGGCCAATCTGGGCTTCGACAGCAAACAACTGGTGATGATTCCTGGGCCACAATTGGGTCTGGATGCTACGTACAAACAACGCAGATCGGCCTATCAAGACGAAATAGCCCAACAAAGCTTCGTGGAGGGCTTTTGTACCTCGGGCAGTGGGCCCGGGCGAGGCTACAATTTTGCCACCGAAGGTTTTAGTTCACCCAAATCAAAAACAGGCACCGAAACCCAATCCTTTGCTTTTGCCATTATTGGAGATAATTATTTGCCAACCTTTAAAATTCCACTCAAGGCTGGACGGAATTTCACTGCGCTAGAAACAGACGTAGAATGGAACAACAACGACAAAGTAATCCTGAATGAAAAAGCGGCCAAAGCCCTGGGTTTTGAAGATGTAAAAGATGCCTTGACCACCAAAATCACCTGGGATGAACGCGACTTGCAGGTGATCGGAGTAGTGAAGGATTACCACCACGAAGGTTTGCAAAAATCCATCGGGCCGATCATTTTTTACCCCGCCCAAATGAATGACCTCACCCTTAAACTGAGCACCGACGATCTCCCGGCGAAGTTGGCCAAGCTGGAAAAAATTTACAAAAAATACTTCATAGGCAATCCCTTTGAGTACTTGTTTGTGGATGAACTGTTCAACAAACAATACAAGGCGGAGGCGCAGTTTGGTAAAATTTTTAGCGCTGCTTCCATCCTGGCGATTCTGATTGCCTGCATGGGTTTATTTGGCCTGACGGTATTCACGGTGGAGTCGCGCACCAAAGAAATTGGCATCCGCAAGGTCCTGGGTGCCAGTGTAGGCAGCATCAGCAGCTTGTTGACGAAGGATTTTCTCAAACTGGTATTTGTGGCCATTGTCATCGCCTCACCGATCGCTTATTATTTCATGACCCAATGGTTGGCTGATTTTGCCTATCGTACGCCCGTGCAGTGGTGGGTTTTTGCGCTGGCGGGAGGATTGGCGCTGTTGCTTGCGTTTGTGACGATTGGGTTCCAGAGTGTGAAGGCGGCGCTGGCGAATCCGGTGGAGAGTTTGCGGAGTGAGTGAGGGGGGGTAAAGGAGTAATAAATTGAGGTTGTTCACCATTCTGAATGACAGAGGAGTAAAGTTGAGGAACAGCGACATTTTAAAGGCAGAAAACCTCAAAGCAATAAATGATAAGGTAGAAAGAAAGAAATATGCTAAGTTTTGGGAGGAGTTGGAAGGGGAACTTGACGAAGATTTTGACAAATTTCTTTCCTACATTCGGACTATTTTGGTAAAGGAGAAAGCGAGGCTCAGCCTACTCAAAGAGTTTGAGGATAATATTTATTATCCAAAAGAGTACAAAATAGAAACCAAAAAATACATCAATAAGCCTGTTTTATTGAATAAAGGCAAAGACACTTTTAAGCTCATCGAAAAATATAAAAAACACAACGATAAAATATTTGGAGGATTTCTTTTCTGACTTGCTGCCGTATAGATAATCAAGTTTGTAAAGGACATATCGTGCATATCTCCGACCATAAATAGTGTTTTCTTCCAATTGTAAGACGAATTCTTTGTAATTGAAATCAAATTCGGTCGAATTCAACAACTCGTTTATTTTTTCATCATTGGTATTCCCTAATTTAGAAACTTGCTCAATCTTTTTTAGAATTGCATTCATGGAATCAATTCTAAAAGTTGGTGTTTCTCGTGCTATCCAATCGCCAGAAAACTTGTTATCGAGCTTTATCAAAAACTCCAAAATTTTAGCGTCGCCAAAACTTTCAAAATAGAAGAGTAGAGGTGTGAGCCCTATATTTTGAATGGAAGTGGATACATTGCCCAGCAGATCAATATTGACCTCCATTTTGATGTGATGGATGCAAAAAGAAGCAATCAAAGATGGCTTATTCAGGTGGATTACACCAAACCAGACATCGCGTTGTTTGACATGAAACAAAAATAGGAGTTGCCTTACCGCACCGCTCTCCCCTTCCATACATATTGCTTTCGCACATTGGCCCATAGCCCGATAATGGCAATGTACAGGATGTGCAAAACCTGCGCCTGCCAAAACACCCGTAACAAATCTTTACGTTGGAAAAAAGTACTCGCTGTGCTCAAAAGCAAACAATCCGCGCCAACTTTTGCCAGCAATAAAATCAAGAGGCAGCATCCAAATCCAGGTACAAAAAACGACAAAAAGGCAGCGACAATGATCGCCCAACACAGTCCAAAAACCAAGCCCAATACCGCCGTAATCCGCCATTCTTGATACGCCGCATTTTTGGTACCCCAACGCACGCGCTGCTGAAAAAAAGACCTCCAATCCGGCATTGCCAAAGTGTACACCGTCGCCTCCAGCGATTTTAAAAACTTGACTTGCCCAGGATAGCGCTGCTCAATTTTATGCATCAAAAACAGATCGTCGCCCGAAGCCAGCTGATCGACCCCTGCAAAGCCGTTGACTGCTTCAAATGCCGCTCGGGTGTAGGCCAAATTGGCTCCGTTCCCCATGCGCATTAAACCTGATTGTAGGCCTGCTCCGGTGAGCAGCATCATCCCCAGAAAATCCAGCGATTGAAAACGTTCCAGAAGGTTTTTTTCCTGATAAAAATTGACAGGGCCAGCAATCATTTGCACTTTTTCCTGTTCAAAAAATGCCACCATGCTGCGCAACCACTCCGGCCCCATTTCGCAATCGGCATCAGTACACAAAATCAAACTACCCCGGCTTTGTTGGATGCCCGTATGGATGCCATGTTTTTTAAAAGCAAGTCCTTGAATGGGGAAATCGGCAAGGCTAATCAAGTGAATGCGTGGATCAGGTAGGGACCGGATGATAGATGCTGTATCATCTTCAGAATGATCGTCTACTACGATGACTTCCATCAAGTGAGCGGGATAGTTTTGGCACAAAATAGCTTTTACACAAGCCTCAATACTAGTGGCCTCATTGCGCGCAGGAATGATGATGGAAACCGCTGTGGAAGGAAAAAATTGAGGGGAAAGATTCCTTTGGGGAATTTTTGACCAATGGTACAAAAAATAAAGGATCAGAAGGAAATAGGCCGCACCTAATACAATTGTGCTGATCACTAGGTACAACATTGGCCTGTTTCCTCCTTGATTTATAAAGTCTGGTGGGCACTAGCGCACCATATCGTCATCATTAATAGGTCTTTGTTCTTTGCGGACGCGTGGCGGAAAATCAGTTTGTAATTCTTCATACTCCACCAAATCTCCGTCCCGTTTGCGTTCATATTCCGCTTTGGCTTTTTTCACTTGTTTTTTCAGCAAGGCTCTAGCCAAAAAGTAGCCGCTCAGCACTGGAAAACCAAACACTGAAAGTATCCCGATGATCACGCCTGCGATGGCATCGCGGCGAAACGTATTGCGAATCCACTTGAAATAATCGGTCACTACGGTATAGTCAATGACCAAGGCAGCAATCAACATGATCGGCGACAAGAAGGCTAAGATACGGAAAACAAACCGGGCCAGCATGAATAGCCCCACCATAAAAACGACGATAACTGCGACACCAATGATGGCATTCCATGGGGTGTCGCTTCTTTTGCTTTGGCTCATGGTTCAAAATTTTCAACTAATTTACAACAAATCGCCATGCATTGTCGCTTTTTTGGACAATCCAAGAAATAAGCTCTACCAATGCTTGAAAATTCTATGCGGAGCATTAAAAGAGGCTCATCTGTTCCGGCAGCAGGCGAAAAGAACGCCGATGATGAGGCGTAAGGCCATGGTGGCGCAGCGCTTCGCGGTGCGCTTTGGTAGGATACCCCTTATTGGCCGTCCAGCCGTATTGCGGGTGATCGTCGGCCAGGTTAGCCATGTAATCGTCCCGATAGGTTTTGGCCAGTACCGACGCAGCAGCAATCGACATATAAATGCCATCACCCTTGATGATGCACTGGTGATTGATGTTTTTGTAGGGGTTGAACCGATTGCCGTCCACTAAAATGAGCTCCGGTTGTAGATCCAGCTTATCTAGCGCCCGATGCATGGCCAAAAAGGAAGCATTCAGGATGTTGACTTCGTCAATTTCGGCAGGGTCCACTTGTGCAACCGCCCAACTGACAGCAGCAGCCTTGATGATGCAACGCAATTCCGTGCGCTGCTGCTCAGAAAGTTGTTTGGAATCGTTCAAAAGGGGGTGCCTGAAAGACTTGGGCAAAACAACTGCTGCTGCGAACACTGGCCCGGCCAAACATCCACGGCCAGCTTCATCACAGCCGGCTTCGCACAAATCTGGGTCGTAGTAGGGTTCAAGCATTATTGATCATTTTGGTTGGTTATAGGAAATGGGAACTAGTTAGACTTTGTGTTCATAAGGTACAGTATAGAACTATAAAAATAAAATAAAATTTTCAATGAAATGTAAAATCCTGGTCACGCACAGTCCCAATTGTACAAAACCCGATCAAATCGCAAGGCATGTAAATCTTCCTGGCGGATGAAAAAATTGGCAATGCCCATGTCGCCCCACATGGTATTGATGTCGTTGTCCGAATCCATTTGAAAAAGGAGCTGCATCGGAACTGCCGGATCACGAGGGTCGCATTGGGTGAAAAAGGCGTAACCTCCGAGTTTATGGCCGCTGGCTTTAGAGCCCATTTCGTAGAAAAAATCCATAACTTCCTCCTGCTCCTCGCCAAAACTGGCTAAAAAGGCTTCAGGATAAACCTGATCAAATTGGTAATCGGGCGGCCCCAACCATTCTTCCTCGTTGCTAAAATTCAACGCAAAGGAAGCGTGCTGTGGAAGTGGCGTATCCTGATCAAAATGAGGCAAAAAAGCAAAGTCACTTTCTAGCAGCACACTATCTTCGATCACTTCGGCGTGGTATATCACCCGGAAGTTGTCCTGGACTTGCGGCTGGTCAAAATCCAGACCGAACATTCCATCGGCAGCAATAAAGAATTGAAGGATACCCTTGGTTGGGAAGCCCTCCAAAGCGGGAATTTCCACAAAGTTGAGCTGGGCCAGAAAAAACAACCATTCCCCCGTTTTACTTTTGGGATAGTCCATACCTTTTGGCCAATGCGGTTTTCCTCCTATTTTGCTTTGCCACAAATAGATTGGCGCTTGTGCGCTAGGTTTGATGCGTATCGTGTGGCTAAGGGTAGCTTCCACTTTTTTCTGAAATTTTTCCAGGATACTGGGCAACTGCAACAGCATAATTCAACTTAATTTTGTTCGGAGTAAAGATAAAAAGTCGCTCCGAAAAGCGAAGCGGCATTAAGTAGTGGGGCAAAAATAAGTGCTCATTTTTCCTGAGCCAAATGATTAGATAAGACACTTGAAATGAACCATTTACTTATCTAATCCTTTGGCAAAATGAGCCCTTATTTTTTATTGCCCTTAAATATTTAAAATACAATCCCAATGAACCAAAGAAAAGGTTTTGAGTTAGAGCTTGCTTAATCTTGTGTTTATGACCAAGCAGTTTCGCATTCTTGTTTTGGTGCTTTTTGCGGTGTTGTCGCTGCTGAGCGTCCGTGCTGCGTTTAACATTCGCTTTTCTTTCGACTTTGAGCAGTTTTTCCCGGTGGGAGATCCCGACCTGGAGGCATTCAAAGCCTTTGTCAAAGATTTTGAAACAGACGATAATTTTTTGCTGATTGCAGTGCATCGTTCCGAAGGCGTTTTTGAGCAACAGTTTTTGGAGAAGTTTCACCAGCTCACCCTCGATTGTCGCGATCTACCGTACGTGTTGCAAGCCCAGTCTTTGACTAAAATTGGCTACCCCATCAAAACACCCTTTGCCATTACCACCGTCCCGGCCATCCATATTGACCAGCCCGAATTATACCCTCAAGATCGAGCCCGTTTGCTTAAGGACGAACGTTTTGTACGCAACCTCATCTCGGCGGATGGAAAAACCCTCGTCATTTTCCTCAAAACAATTGAATCGATCGAGCTCTCAAAAGCCAAGGAATTGATGGCGGCAGTGGATAAGGTTGTCCAGAAATACCAGTTTGAGGAATACCACTACCTCGGTCGGCCTTATTTTCAGCAGGAAATGGTGCGCTTGCAGCAACGTGAAATTATAGTAGCGACCCTGGTTTCGGCCATTTTGGTGAGCATCGTGATGTACCTGGTCTTTCGACGGATTTGGGGCACCGTAGTTGCAGTGGTTTCATTGGCCTTGGGGTTGTTGCTTTTCATTGGCTTTTTGGGTGGTTTTGTGCGCGAGCTCAATACCCTTTCGGCCCTCTATCCAGTGCTGGTACTGATCATTGGCACCTCCGACATCGTCCACATTCTATCCAAGTACAACGATGAGCTGCACAAAGGAAATGAGCGCAACACGGCCATGTGGAACACCATTCGCGACGTAGGTTTGGCAACTTTTATGACGGCCCTGACCACAGCCATTGGGTTTGCATCACTGGTCAGCAATCGAGTCCTGCCCATCAAAGACTTCGGCATCAATGCAGCAGTGGGGGTGATGATCGCCTACTTTACGGTCATTCTGTTTACTACCGTGATGTTGACCTGGTTTCGTGCCGACCAAATTGCACAGCCCCAGAAAGAGCATGCCTTTTGGGAGCGCCTCTTGCAATGGGTTGTCGACTTTACTGCCAAGTATCCTCGTCAAATTGTGCTGACCATGCTAGGAGTGGTCTTGGTCAGCCTCCTGGGTATTTCCCGCATCACCACCAATTACGACATCATCAGCAACCTGCCCCGCAATAGCAAAATCACCAGCGATTTTTTATTTTTTGAAAAAAACCTAGCGGGCTTCCGTCCGATGGAATTTGCCGTATATGCTCAGGGAGATTACCACGTGACGGATTTTGAAGTGCTGCGCGAAATGGAAAAAATTGAAAAAAAGCTGCACCGTGCTGATTTTGTACAAGCCATTTTTTCCAGCACCGCGATTTACAAAAGTATTCACCAAATGACCCACAACAACCGACCCGATGCTTATCGCTTGCCAGACGACCCGGACGAATTTGCCAGTTATCAGCGCATGGCCAAACGCCTGCCCCAGCTCAACGCTCAAGTGTTGATCAGCCGCGATGAGCGCAAAGCCCGCATCACCTCTCGGGTCCGTGACATTGGCGCAGACAACATCAAGGTTTATGGCCAGCAGTTGGATGCCTGGATGGCCAAAAACATTGACCCTAACATCATCAAAGTTCAGCGTACAGGCACCGGACTGGTGATGGATAAAAATGCGGCTTACATTCGGCGCAACTTATTGCTGGGCCTGGGCTCCTCGGTAGGTTTGATCAGTATCATCATTGCATTGGTGCTGCGGAGTTGGCGCATGATGATCATCTTTTTGGTGCCCAATTTGGTTCCACTGCTCGTGGCAGGTGCACTTCTGGGGTATTGGGGGGTAGAATTGGACGCGGGTATCTCCATCGTTTTTTCGGTTGTGTTTGGCATCGCTGTTGACGATACGATTCACTTTTTGGCCAAACTCAAACTGGAGCGCAACCGTGGGCGCAGCGTCGAAGAAGCCCTGCGTACGACCTTGTTGGAAACTGGAAAAGCGCTTATCCTCACCACAGTTTTTCTGTTTTTTGGTTTTTTAGTGCTCTTATTTTCCCAACACCCCACCAGTGTGATCATCGGTGTATTGACTAGCATCACATTATTTGCTGGAATGCTAACCGAGCTGATGCTAGCGCCAGTGCTGGTGCGCTGGCTTTTGAAAGATTTTTGACGTTTTTCCTTGAAAATGAGCCCAAATTTTGCATCCTTTTTTCGTCATTTACGTATGAAGAGAAGTGCAGGTACGTACAACTTTGGAAAAGTTTGCTACCTTTACATTACAACCATCACCAAAAATCATGGGAAATGGGGGTTCTTGCTCGGTATTTTTATCAAATAACTAGCTTGCAAAAAACACCCAAACTCATTAATAACCTTAACAAATGGAATCGTCATGTCAAAAATTTTTGCTGGCGATGCTAACACTCTTATTGTGTTTTAGCCTCGAAACCCAAGCAAAAACAGTAACTAACGAGATCGAACTGGACGAAGCGGAAATTACCCGCAGACTCCATGCGATGGAAAACAGGGTAGTGAAACCGCGATACGATCCGGTTGTAATGAGCTACCTTCGAACTTATCTCGTTAAAGGCCGTGAAGGCACAGAGCAAATGCTCGGACGTCGGTTTATTTACTTCCCCCTTTTTGAAGACGTCCTATTTCAGAATGACCTCCCTGAAGAATTAAAAGCACTATCCATTGTAGAGTCTGCTTTGCACAACCGGGCTATTTCCCGGGTGGGCGCAATGGGGCTGTGGCAATTTATGCCACCTACCGGGCGTAGCTTAGGACTACAAGTGGATGCCAACATTGATGAGCGTCGGGATACCCGTCGCTCTACGGAGGCCGCTGCGGTTTACCTCAAAAAACTATACAAAGAGTTCTCGGACTGGGAATTGGCCATTGCTGCCTACAATTCCGGTAGTGGCCGGGTGATCCGTGCCCTTAAGCGGGGGCGTGGCACCAATTATTGGGCCATTCGCGGTGACTTACCAAAAGAAACGGCCAATTATGTGCCAGCTTTTATTGCAGCCAGTTATTTGTTGGAGCATTTCGACAAACACGGGCTGACACCAAAATTCCCAGCTGAAGAACTGCTGCTGACTACCTCCATTCTGGTGCATCAGGATTTGAGCTTTGAACAAGTCGCAAAACTGACCGGGGTGAGCATCGAAACCATCGATTTCCTCAATCCGGCCTTCAACCGCAAATCTATCCCGGCTAGCGCCCGGGGATACTACCTGACCATGCCTTCCAAGGTCATGGAAAAAGTAAGGGTTTATTTGGAAACCAATCGCCCGGACGGTGCCGTCAAACCAGAGCTGATCACCAGCATGAACGCGCCTAAAGTACGCGATGTTTCGGCTGCGAGCGCCCTGGTGGAAGAAAGCCACGAAGTGAGCACTGGCGAAACCCTGGAGGCATTGGCAAAAATGTACGGCTGTACGGTAGACAAAATCAAAGAGTGGAACAAACTCGATTCTACGGCAGTCGCTCCTGGCCAGTTCCTCAAAATATTCCGCGCCAAGAATTGGAAATTGCGTGTCGAGCGGATGGAAACGTTCAGCCTGATTCCGATGTTACAATTGGGTTTGCTCGAACAAGAAGCTAAAATTGTTGCGCCTTCGGCCAAAGATTTGGCACCTGAACAAGAATCGTTTCAGTACTACGTAACGACCCGGCCAGAAAGCATTTTTGAAATTGCCGATCGTTTTCCGGGGGCCAATCTCCAGGATATCCTCAAAATAAATGAGCTCAATTCCAATCGCATCATTCGAGCGGGGACTCGACTAAAAATCCGTAAACTTTAACTATTTTTAGTGCAAATAGTGGGGCAAAAATAAGTGATCATTTTTCTTGAGCCAAAGGATTAGAAAAGACACTTGAAATGAACCGTTTACTTATCTAATCCTTTGGCAAAATGATCACTTATTTTTTTATCGCCCCTAATAAATGTGACTTACTCAAAAGGCAACCGTCTTTTGAGTAAGTTTTTTTTATTTTACTTACTACAAAAATCAACATCATGTCTAATCAATTTGCCGACATCCTTGATCAACACCTGAGCGATGACAATTTCATCGACAATTTGAGCCAACAAATCGGCGGCGCTGAAAGAGAACAAACCCGTGCAGCAGCCAACGGTATTGTTACAGCTATGTCTACGGCAATGTCCAAAACCGCAGGAACTGAACAAGGCGCCAGTGGCCTGATGGGCATGCTGGATGCAGATGGGGATGGCAGCATCATCGACGATGTGATGAATATGGTTTCAGGTGGTGGTGGCCAGGCGGGTGGTCAAGCTAGCTTAATGCAAAATGGCGCGGGTATTGTGAATTCACTTTTGGGTGGCAAACAAGGCGGCATCATCGACATGATCAGCAAGATGAGTGGCTTGAGCGGTGACAAAACGGGCAATTTGATGTCTATGTTGGCGCCCATTATCTTAAGTGCGCTCAGCAAAACCGGCAAACAGGGCGGCGGTGGTTTCGACATCGGTAGCATCCTCAATATGCTGCAAGGTACCCAGCAGAAAAAAGCCAGCGGCAATCCAGCCATGGACATGATTGGCAAGTTCCTCGACAAGGATGGCGACGGTGATTTCACCGACGACCTTTTGGGAGGCTTGAGTGGATTGTTTGGTGGGAAGAAATAACGCAGGCAATTATAGTTCAGGATTTGGGCTGGTGTGGTAGATGCTGCACCAGCCCATTTTCTTTTCGGGAAAATGTATCTGCGAGGACAGATTGAGTACTCTTGCTTAGTGGATGGTAAACCTTCTACAACATTTTTCCGTATTGATCATTATCTGTTAGCTGCAGAACCTTATCAGCACCATTTTTTCAAACAAACGATTAAACAATGATCAATAAACTTTTTTTTGGGCTGATTGCCCTACTGATTAGTGTAAGTATCAATGCACAGGACACCAGCATCCAAAAAATCAAAAAGACGGATGCCGAGTGGAAAAAACAGCTTACCACGCAGCAATACTATGTGACCAGACAAGCTGGAACAGAACGTGCTTTTCAAAATGCCTATTGGGACAACCACGAAAAAGGTGTTTACAAATGTGTTTGCTGCGATCTGGAACTGTTCAATTCTACTGCGAAGTTTGAGTCAGGTACGGGTTGGCCTAGCTTTTTCAAACCTGTTGAACCTAAACATGTGCAGGTAAAGGGAGACGATAGCCACGGCATGGCGCGTACTGAGGTGGTTTGTAGCCGTTGTGATGCCCATTTGGGCCACGTTTTCGACGATGGGCCTCGCCCAACGGGACTGCGGTACTGCATGAACAGTGCAGCCCTGGTTTTTGAAAAGGCAAAAACGAAATAGTAAATTCCTTAGGTGATTCCTTGAGTGCCTCAGGTTTCTTAGGTGGTGAAAAAAAGCCTGCGTAGCAGGGTACTCTTCACCACCTAAGAAACCTAAGACACGATAGCTTCACCTCAGTTTTTAAGTATTCATTTTTCAATCTGCTCATACACCTCTGCGCCCCCATACAACACATCAATCACTCCCGGCTGCCGCAAAAAATCATGCGGAAATCCCAACTCAATTCGGCTCAGTTCATTCAGGTGCGCCGTAATTTCATCTGTCAACTCTATGTTCGCCGCACCAAGGCAGTCTTCCAATTGTGCAGGTTTGGTTGCACCCACAATGGGGATCACCGTTTTACCCTGCTCCATCGTCCAACGAATGGCAACCTGAGCTGGTGATGCACCTAGTTTTTTAGCCGCATCCACTACCTCCTGGGCGATTCGATTGGCATACTCGGCTCGGCGCGCACTGGCTTCGGGTAATCGGCCTTGTTCCCCACGTAAGTATTTCCCCGTCAATGCGCCACCTGCCAAAGGTGCCCAAGGCGTAACCGCCATGCCAAAAGCATCGGCCATCGGCAATAGGTCGCGCTCAGGAGTGCGTTGCAGCAAACTGTATTCTACTTGTAAGGCGACAAACTTGGACCAGCCCCGCCATTCTGCCAGGGTATTGGCTTGGGAAACAATCCAGGCAGGGGTGTCCGAAATACCGATGTAGTGGACTTTACCTTGTGCCACCAGGTCGTCCAGGCCACGCATCACTTCCTCTACCGGAGTCAGGCTGTCCCAGGCGTGTACCCAGAGCAGGTCGATGAACTCGGTATTCAGGCGTTTGAGGCTGCCTTCTACGGAACGCATCATGTTTTTGCGGGAGTTGCCCGCGAAGTTGGGGTCGCCCGTACCATCGCGTAGGGAATATTTGGTCGCTACGACAAAATGGTCGCGGTTGTCGGCAATGAACTCGCCCAGCCATTTTTCGGAAGTACCTTCGGTATAGCGATTGGCGGTATCGACAAAATTGCCGCCCGCTTTGGCGTAGGTATCAAAGATTTGTTTGGAGGTGTCGTAATCAGCGCCCCATTTCCATTCTTTGCCAAAACCCATGGTGCCCAGGCAAAGTTCGGAAACGCGTAGGCCGCTGCGACCGAGTAGTTTGTATTTCATGATGGTGGATTTATAATCCCAAAGACAGTTGTTCAAAAATATCATCTACATCATCAAAAGACTTTATCCCAGTTTTTTCTTCTTCCCCACCCAATAAATTGAGCCCGGCGGGCTGTAAATAGTCCAGCATGTTTTTGACTTCAGCTGCCTGGACTCCAATGCTCAATATAATGGGATAACGCTGGCAAAAATCGCGCAGGATTTCCGGGCTCAAAATTTCCCCTTTTTGGACCTCCGCCCAACTAAAACCACCCTTGTCAAAGTTGAGCAAAAAGTAAGTGGCATGTGGGGAAAAATGGCTCAGCATGAACTCAACATCCCCGGCACTGGTCGTTTTTTCGACAACAATTTCCTTGATCACTGGCAATTCATTGGACAAATCCATCACGGTAGCCACATCGGTAAACATGCCTAGCTGCACAGCGTCCAGTTGCAGCTCCGCCACTTGGTGCAGAATGTCGTCCTTACTACTCAGGCTGAATTCTCCTACGATTTTTGGCCCTTCCACCCATTCCCGGATGGCCGCAACTTGCATGGGGCTAATGGCATTTTCTTCGCCTGCACTCAGGTTAAAGCCCAACCATTCCACTTCCCAGGCTGAAAAATAACGTGCATCGGTGAGGTTGGTAATCGATCCCGCCTTGATTTTGATGGCCGACATGTTGACAAATTTGACCGCCAAGATAGCTGAAAAAATGGCTTTCGTTTTACCTTTGCGCGCAAAGACAATGCAATGAGCACAAGAAGCATCTCCATCGGCTGTGATCACGCCGGATTTCCTTATAAAGACCGGATCAAAAATCTGTTGATGGCCCGAGGCATCGAGGTAGTAGACTATGGTACCAATTCACTGGATTCGGTCGATTACCCCGACTTTGTACACCCCGTGGCCAATGATGTAGAGACTGGTAAAGCCGAACTAGGCGTCCTGCTTTGTGGCAGCGGAAATGGAGTAGCCATTACGGCCAACAAACATCAGGAGGTACGCGCCGCCTTGTGCTGGATTGAAGAAATTGCCGCCTTGGCCCGCCAGCACAACGATGCCAACATTGTCTGTATTCCCGTTCGGTTCACCACGCCAGAACAGGCCGACGCCATAGTCAATGCCTTTTTAAATGCAACATTTGAAGGCGGAAGGCATGCTACGCGGGTGGGAAAAATTGCGTGTATGTAAAATTAGGTTTAGCCACGAAGACACAAAGGCGCTAAGATCAAAGCATCAGATCTTAGCGCCTTTGTGTCTTCGTGGCTAAACCTTCTTAGAAATAAACAGCCATTACTCCTTCACCAGCTCCTTCACCGCAAATCCATCCTTCGTCACCATCCGTACATAATACATCCCTGAGGCCCGTTTGCTGAGGTCGAAGGTTTCCATAAACCGGGCGCCACTGCCCAGTTTTCGTTGTTCCAACCTTCGGCCCAGGTAATCGTACAATTCCAGGGTGATTTTTTCTGCTTTCGGAAGACTAATCTCCAGCATGGATTTTCCATTCGTAGGATTGGGATACAGTTTAGCTGCTTTCGCCAGTGCCAAATCCTCTACTGCCACCGTTCTGCTCACCACAATGGGATCACTGCGGTAGGAGCAATTGTTAGCGTCGTACACTTCCACAATGTATTCACCGATGCCAATGCCTGTCAAATCTTCAGTGGCACTCAGCAGGGTACTGCCCTTGAACCAGCGGAAATCATAAGGCGGTGAGCCACCCGCTACGCTGATGTCGATTCCTCCAGTGTTGCCTGTGGGTGCGGGTATGACACGAATATTGGTCACTTTAACCGCTTCTGGTTGCACAATTTCTACGGAGAGGGTATCACGGCAATTGCCTTGGTCAGAAACGGTAACCGTGTAAGTGCCGCCTTTCAATCCTCGTACCACGTTGGTCGTCCCGCCATTGCTCCAGGCATATTGGTAAGGAGGCTGGCCACCACGTAGCGTTAAATTTGCGGATCCGGTGGCTTCTCCAAAGCAACGTACTTCCAACAATTGGATCGAAAATACCTCAACGGGTTCCGTTCCACTGACATTCACTTGATCGGTAGAAGAACAGCCAGTAATGATGTTGCTCACCAACAAACTGTAATTG
This sequence comes from Haliscomenobacter sp., assembly GCF_041740695.1. Lineage (GTDB taxonomy): Bacteria > Bacteroidota > Bacteroidia > Chitinophagales > Saprospiraceae > Haliscomenobacter. The sequence goes on from NZ_JBGSLK010000106.1 coordinate 21,242, forward strand.
CCAGGGCGGTTTACCACAGGCGAGGCAGTAGTATTCCCGGATATAATCCGCCCATCGTCGAGTTCGGCCCACTGGTAACGGATCAATACCCCCGAAGCAGATTTACTGCCATCCAAACGCACCTGCGGTGCTTCACAGGTGATCGTTTTATCCGGTCCCGCATTCGCCGCAGGACTTGCATTGACATCAACAATTACTTTATCACTCGTTGTACAGCCATCTTTGGTCACACTGACGGTGTACTCACTTAAGGCATTGGGTTGAACTTGTACGGAAGCTGTGGTGGCGCCATTGTTCCAGCGGTAATTTCCGCCCGAACCACTCGCCACCAAATTGGCCACCTGCCCGGCACAGATCGTCTGATCGTTCCCGGCATCGATGGTGGGTTTGGCCAATACGGTAATCGTCACATTGTCGCTGGCTTCACAACCATTTGCACTTACTGAAACACCATACGTCGTCGTCTGAGTAGGGCTGACCACCAAGCTGGAAGTTGTTGCGCCTGTACTCCAACGGAATGGTGCAGTACCACTGGCCGCAATAGTTGGACTTTCGCCTGCACAGATGGTCAGGTCGATGCTCGTTGTGACTGTAGGGCCGGGTGTAACGTTGACTGTTGTGCGCCCGGTGGCGCTGCAGTTGCCATTGGTCACAGTGACGGTATAGGACGTAGTTGTTGTTGGCGAAACCGAGATGGTGGACGAAGTGCGGCCATTGCTCCAAAGATAGGAGGCACCACCCGCAGCAGTAAGGCTCACGGATTGCCCCGAACAGATCGCCTGATTGGCAGTGACATTGACTTGCGGGGCTTCCTCTAGCGTAACAACCACTTGATCAGTGCCTGCACAACCATTTTTGGTAACGGTGACGGCGTAAGTAGAGTTTTGGATTGGCCGCACTGAAACGGTGGCGGTACTGGCACCATTGCTCCAGCGGTAACTATCGCCCCCAGTGGCCACAAAAACGATGTTGTCGCCAGAGCACAATTGTAAGTCTTGGCCCAAATCTACCACCGGAGTTTCATTCACAGTCACATTGACTTCATCAACTCCGGAACAGCCATTTTGGGTGATCGTCACGGCATAGGTAGCATTGACCTGGGGGCGCACATTGATCGTGCTACCGCTCTGACCGGTACTCCACAGGAAATTGCCCGTACCCGTCGCCGTCAAATTGAGGGCTTCACCTCGACAAATCTGCCGATCTGCGCCGAGATTAACTGCAACTGCGGCGCAGGAGCTCCGACTTTGGGCAACCACCACTTTTTGAACCTCATTTGAAGGGCTGACCAAATAAATGGTGTCGCGCCGATCAGCGTTGGAGTTGTTGGGGTCAACCTCTATCCGCAGTACGTCGTTGGCAAAGCCATTTTCGTTCGACACTTTAAGCCAAGAGCTGTTTCCCTTGACGCGAGCTGTCCAGGACATATTGGAGGCTACCCGAAATTCGGCTATCCCACCCTGCCCCGTCAATTCGCGTTGCGAGGGGGATACTTTTAGGTTGTGTGGTGTACAACAGCTATTGAGTTCGGTAATCAAACTGGTACCATTGCTGGCAAAACGATTGCCTGCCGTCACTGCACTGCCATCGATGGGTTGATATTGTGGAGTTAGGTCGTATACCACATTGTTGCGGCTGAGTTTGATTTTGACTAAATCATTATTGGCGAAGCCACATTTAAGGGTATCGCCCGTAGCATCCTGGGGAAGCGATACTTGAAGTTCGGTGCCATTCCAGTTCACTGAACTTGCCAACAAATCGCCTCGATTGTTTTTAGGGTAAAAAAAGTGGAGTCGGTCATTGGTGTTCAATCGTTGACCATTGACCCGGGTGTTGCGCAAAGAGCGCAGGATCATATTGTGGCGACCGCTGGCATTGATGGCACAATTGGGGGCTCCAACTTCCTGCAAAAAGGGAGTTTGGTTGTAATCGGTACAATTGACGGTAAGGGTAAAAGCACCATTGGTGCCACTGACGGCCTGATCAACAATTACGTAGTAGACTCCAGGATTCAGCATTAAAGTATCGGTACGGGCCAATGCGCCCAGATCGTTGGTTTCTGCAAAATTGATGCAGTTTTTGCCACAAAGAAAATCGTACACAAAAACGCCCAATCCAGCTTGCCCCTGGATGCTGATGCTCACTTTGCTGGCTTTGGTCAAGCGGAAAGAAAACTCCCGATCGGACCCAGCGTAAGTCCGGCTACCTTGGTAACAGCTTTGGTAGACGTTGGTACCCCCACTACCAATCCCATAGCGGCTCGGATTACTCAAGGTATTGGCGAAAGGAACGTTGCAGGCAATTTCGGTAGGATTGAGGCGACAAGTGGCTTCTGGTAATACCGAAAAAGCATAAGTGCTGTTGCTGCGCGGCCCCATGATCAACACGTAATAATAGCCCTTTTGGGAAAAAGTTTCGCCGTCGCGGCCAATGCAGCGGAAACGCGCCGTATTGCTACTGATGCCATCCTGCGAACAACGATAGATGAAAGCCCGTGCGCCATTGCTGGCCGTTAGGTTGATATTAAAGGGATTGGCTTCATCATTGTAAAAGATATAGCCATGGCTGAATAGTGAGTCAAGCCCTGCTTGGGCAAAAGTGGCCGTTACACAGGAGTCTTGCCAGGATAAATTGGGTGCTTGATCGGTGACGGCCAAAGTGCCCGAGAAACGGTCGCCACGGTAAATCATGGTTCCGCCCAAGTCACAAGCAGACACACAAGCACCCAACTCTGCTGTTGTGTACAAATCACAACGGGCCAGGGTTTCATTGCGGTAACTGCGCCCATCGCTGAGGCAAACGGGGTTAAGCGAAGCATCGGTACAAGTGGCTTCTTTGGCAAACATACAGATGTTGTCGACCAGAATGTTGTTGCCTGTATTGGCATAAAAATTCAAGGCTCCGAGTTGATTGAGTTCAACAGTATTGCTCACACTGAAACGCCAGGAATGAATCTTTTGATCGTTGATCCACAATTCGGCCTGGTCTTTGTCCAGATCGATGATTTGGACGATTTTATTCCACTCGCCATTTTTATAATAAAAAGCACCAATCACTCGGTTGCTCGTGATGAAGAGCCGCCCAAAACCGTTGCTTTGAAATTCCAGTTGAAAGGCCCAATTGGGATTCGCACCCCCTCCGTCGGTATGCTGAATGTTGTAATATCCAGTGGCACCTTTTGCTACAAACATGTTAAAAGACAAACGATAGCGCCCAGTCGTGCGGTTGCCCAGGGGGAACAAGACATCTGGAGCAGTAGTACTCGTACGCTGAATGCGCAGTACCTTGCCCGCTCCTTCAGTAGATGTTTCTACCACAGCGTCATGAGAAGTGGCATCCCAAAGTTTCCAACGTGGACTCTGTGCGGTAAGGCCACCAGTATTGTATACGTCAAAATTTTCACACAAGACGTTTGGCCCTAATGGGGTATCACCTCCTTCCACACAACTGCAACCACAGGACAAACTCAAGTCAAATCGGGTACTAAGGCCCGCTTGCGGCGCATCAACCACCAAATAATAAATACCGGGCTCCAGAAACACACTGAAACTTTCTTCAGGGTTGCTCAGGTTGTTGTTGGTGCTCGAGGCAATACAATAGACACATTCGGGCTGACTGGTATTGGCAAAAGGATAGGTGAGGCAACTGCTCATCAGGAACATATCCAGGTTGCGGCCCGCATCGATGATGTTTAAGGTAGCTTGTAAATTGGTGGGTTCCGTAATGCTGATGCGGTAGACCATGTCATTGCCCCCGTAAGCGTTTTGAGTGGAAACACAGGAAGAAAAATCTTTCGAAGTAAAGGTGTTTTTTGCTCCGATCCCTCCGTTGTTTTGATTGCTCAAGGTTTGACCACAGGCCAGCGGTATGGCATCTGCACAGGCACTTATGCCTGGATTACAGGCTCCAGGAAAAGCCTCTTCACCCTCCACATACCCATCATAAGCCGGTAGTCCACAGGCATTGGTGGGCGTATAAGGTACTACCCCCCCCAGACAATAGCTACCCAGCCCCTGCGTCGGGCAATTGCCTCCCGAAAATACGGGGGCTTGCTGGTAACAAATTTTATCGATGTAATATTCAAAACCATTGTCGGCATAAAAATCGATGGCCCCTAGTTTGCGGTCAACAAATTTTTGATCCCCCCGACCGTCATTGTCGAGGTCCACTACCCCAAAGCTGAATTTCCAGCGGGCAACCAAGCGGTTGTTGAGGAAGAAATGTACACTGTCGCGATCGAGATTGATCACTTGTGTCACCTTGAGCCAACAGTCGGGTTTAAAAGAGGCCACCCGAAAAGTACCCTCGGCACCTACCCGTACTTGCACCGAGCCATCCGGAGTAAAAAACACCTGGTACGCCCAGTTGGGTTGCCCGCGCATCAGCCGCTTAAAATCGTGCTGAATGTTGAAGTAGCCCGTTTTTCCACTCGGTACGTACATTTTCCAGGACAGGCGATGAATGCCGCTCGACAAGTCAAACAAATCCTTGACCACATCGGGGCGGGCACCATTGGCGTCGGGTTTCATGTGTAAGGACCGACTACCTTCATACTTGCGTGCGGAAGTCAAATTAGCAGGTACATAATCCTGGGCAGTAATGGAAGTGCCCGGCCAGGTCCACCATTTTTGAAAACAGCGATTGTTGAGGGTATCACAATTGTAGGGAACAAAACTTTCACAGTTTTCTTCACCTAGGCAGGTGCCTCCCAGGTTTTCACCAACACAACAATTGTTTTGGGCTTGAATGACTGTTACAACGCCTAGCGCGATGCTCAGCAAGGAGAGTAAACGTTTTCTCATGCGTCAAATGGATAATGTTCATGACTCAAACAAATCTTTAGGAACGGAAATCAAATAAAGGTTTGTTTGAAGTTTTGACAGTAAAAAATAGGTTTTGTCACAGGCTTAGCACTTGTTTAAGCTCTTTTGCAAGCGTTGTAACGGACGTGAATTATAAGTTGCCAGTGAGTTCTGAACAAATTGAAGGGTAAAACCAATGCAATATACGGCAAAGGCTAAAAAGATTCCAGTTTAAAAAGTAAAAAAATAGTTTGAAAAATTTTGACTTTTAAAACTATTAATGTATATTTGGTGTATAGAAACGAATTTTCATTGAAAATCAATCATTTGCGTATGGAAATCGCAGTTTTCACCAGCAAGAAAGGAACCAAAGTAGTGACGGCGATGGATCTGCACCAAGCGCTGGAGCTAAGCAACCATCATTACGGCGTGAATGTAAGGCGCTGGCTAAAGGATGTTTATCAGTTTCAGGATGGCATTCGGCGCCCCGTGGTCATGAAGGATTACGCAATACGCAGACAAAAAGATGCAGTTGTATTGGAGGATTACTACCTCTCCATAGAATTGGCCAAATTGATTGCCTTACAATCCAAAAGTAAGGTCAAGCTCAAACTGGCTCGTTACCTGCAAGAAATAGAAGCCTCAGAAGGCAGTCAAATGCCTTTGGACAAAGAAGAAGTGCTCAACATGATCGAACTGGTCAAAGCCATGAGCATGCGTTCTTGTCAAGAGTCCGCCGAACAACGCCATATGGAAGTATACGCTGCCCGCAATGGCAATTCTACAGGCAATTGGTGGAATTACCGCTCCAGTCTCATGGGCTTTAATGCTGAAGATTTGCGCACGCGCCTCGAGACCAAAGGAGTAAGTAGCAAAGGCAAAACGCAACGCCAAATGTTGCAATACCTCGACCCGCTGGAAACCATCCGCGCGGCCATTGTAGATCATTTTATGGCACTAGGCAAAACGGCGGGCTTCTCCCGGGCGATGGGCGATTTGGCAAAAAATCTGGCTACCCAATTGGAGCTAGAAATTTTTGACGATCGTTTGGCGGGCAATATGTTTGCTCCTGAAATCAATACCGCCTTGGTCCAACAAGTGAAAACACTACAAAGAGAACGGGCTTAATCGCTCATTAAATGGCTGATCAAGAAGGGATTTGACCAATACAAGACAGAGTTTGCTGTTTTTTTAGTTTGTATATGAACTTTTTTTTCGCTTTCGAGTTGAAATCTAAGTTTTTCCATAACAAGCACATTGTAGCAGCAGAGACTCTTACCTTATTGGTCTCTGCTTTTTTTTTGTATTGAGCTCCTTGCCTTTGTTAGTTGTATGCTAACACACTAACTTTTTCTTACACGATAAGCTTTGTTAGATAAAGACTCTAGGACGTAGTCCCACAACTTCTCATAGGGAATGATTTCAATTTCTGCACGGATAAATTTATTCGAATCTGATTCCAAGCGTTTTTTTAGTTTGGTGGTCTTCCGCATCACTGCCTCTCGATGAAAGTTACCGGCGGGGATACTCAACAACATTTTGATGAAACAATTGCTGCGAAACGTTTCGCCTTGTCTTAGGTAACGGGAGCAGAAGCGACCAATATTTTCAAAGTTTTCTTGGGCCTGGTTGTACTTTTTTTCCTTGAGGGTAATTAATATTTGAATGATTAGAATGGGAATGTACATTCCTTTTTTGTCCTTTGAAAAGATCGGAGTGTCGTTCAGGAACCGATATATTCTGAATCTGGACAGTGTTTGATCTTCTTCAGGAAGCACTAATTCTTCATTAAAGCTTAAATAATACAAATATGCCTCGTATATTTTCCATACTTCGGCGGCGGCGGCAGAAAGAAATTGTACCCTGCGGTGGGTGGTCGTTTCTTTGAAAATTTCAAAAGCTTGTTGATATTCTCTCGTGTTCATGCACAATAAAAAATAGTATTCCTGGTGTTTGAACCAGTTAAAACTACCTGGCTCTAGGTATTCCAGGCAAGAAGTAGCGGCTTTTTGGCCTTCTTCAAACCTCAAAAGTTGGGTATAGGCGATGAGTTGATGGTGGTAGGCGATTTGTAATGGAACTGACGCTTTGTAGGGTTTGTTGAGAAAAAATTGAATCGATTCCTGGCATAAATTAATCATCCCTTCCCAATCGTATTTGGAGGAATGAATGACTTGTTGAATCAACATGCCACACAAATGCAGGCGAAAACTTTTATGTTTAGCAAGCGAGTCTTCAATTTGTTTATAAAATTCAATGGCCATGGAATGGGTTTCCTCCAGGATGGTTTGGCTGTTGACGTAGCGCAACACCAGTTCCATATACAGTTCTTCGGCTAGATTTTCTTCTATCCAGACTTTTTCACACTGCTTAAACAAGTCATTGTACAGTTCGTACTTCTTGATGTTTCCTTCTCGGGTGGCATAATGCAAGCGCAGAATGCGTGTGATGTCCATGACCAGGTCGGTAAAGTCGAATTTTTCAGCCTTTTTCAGCAATTTATGGCACAATTCGATGCCGATGTAATTGGCATTTTTGGCCAACAAAATTTTGGCTGCCGCCCAGATTTTGCAACTTTCATGGTACGCTCGTTGGCGCTCGTTGTAATCAGACTGGGGCAAATCAAAGAAAAATACCGTATTGAGCAAGCCACGGCGCAACTTGCGCCGCAAGCGCTGATAAGCCTGATCGGCAGCATCCACGTTCAATACTTTTTGCGCTGCATCCTGGTCTGAATTGAACTCCTTGTTCAAAATGCCGTTTAATAGTGCACTGAGTGGAGAATTGTCACTGCGGTTTTCCTGTACCAACTCTACTTCTTTGACCTTCGTATTGTGCACCATCTCGGCCAACTCATATAAGGCCTTCATAAGCAATACAGTATTTTACAGCTTTTTGGTTAAAAGCTAAGCGTTAACAATCAGAGGATAACATGGGTGTGATGCGAATGGAATACTAGAGCCGCCTTCTCAACGGTTTTGATATGAAATTTAGGCTAAGTTACTAACTTTGCCTATAACTACAAATACAAATTTTCTGAATGAAGGTTTTAATCATCGAAGATGAGTTGCCTGCTGCGCGCCGCATTGAGCAATTGATTCGCCAACAACGGTCACAGGTAGAAGTCCTGGCCGTGATTGATTCGATTACCGAAGCCGTGAAATGGTTCGCTCAAAACCCTGCTCCTGAGCTAATTTTGATGGACATTCACTTGGCCGACGGCTTGAGTTTCGACATTTTTCAGTCGATCCAAATCCAGTCAATGGTCATTTTCACCACCGCCTATGACCAATACGCCATTCGGGCTTTTAAAGTCAATAGCATTGATTATTTGTTGAAACCCATCGATGCCCTGGAGCTCAAAAGTGCACTAGATAAGTACGATCAGATGCGGGGGCAAACCGCGAGTTTCGATTATTCGATGCTCAATGGGATGTTGGACAGTCTGAAAAACCGGAATTATCGGGAACGTTTTTTGGTCAAGTTTGGCAATGCTTTCACTTATATTCAGGCACAAGAAATGCGTTTTTGTTATGCCGAGGATAGCCTGGTTTTTACCCGCCTGGCCGATGGCAAAAAATACTCCCTTGATCACACACTGGAACAATTGGAACAATTGTTGAATCCTACCCATTTTTTCAGGATCAACCGCAAAATTTTGCTACACATCGAAGCGGTAGACAAAATTCACCCTTATTTCAACAATCGGCTCAAGCTGGAATTGCAGCCCAGTCCGGGTTTTGAGATCGTGGTGAGTCGAGAGCGGGTGCAGGATTTTAAAAACTGGATTGATCAATAAAAACATGAGTCATCCCGAATTTTTGAAAAGTCAAAATCGGGCATAACCCTAATCGCGGAGCGATTGAATTTAGAATAGCCCCGGTCGTCCGGGGTAAATAGTTGGGTCAAATTGGCGGCAACCACGGCAGTGGTTGAACTCAATTGAGCAAAAAGTTCAACCGCATCCGCGGTTTGTTATCCCAAAAATTCGGGATGACTCATGTCTATTCGCTAGCTTTTGCTTCTTTAAACATGCTCTTAGTTGCTGAGCAGAATTTTGCTCTCACCTTCCAATTTTATGCCTGTACTTTCCTCGTAGATTTTTCGGTATTTTTCAAACAAGGCCTCCGGCATTTTATTGCCGTCGATCTTGAGGTACTTGTCCGTTAATTCAAAGGAATAACGGCTACCCGATTTGATCAATTCATCTCTGATCAGAGTTGACTCAATGCGTTCTCTCGTGCTACCACCCCAAGCCTTCTTGGGCATAAAAGGAAGCTGCATTTTTAAGTCGCCAGGCTCCATGTTAAATTTTGGCCCTTCAAAATGAAACTGTCTGTCGCCTAACTTGTGCTTCAACTCGTCCAATTGGATGTGTACATTGCCAAGTTTGTGCTTCAATTTGCGCATTTGTGCGGTGTCCAGTTTTAGCCTAACAGAATCAAAATATATATTGACCGATTCCCCACGAAAATTAAAATTAGGTCTAAAAAAAGCCACCTCAGTGGAATCCATTCCATCAATCACAATCGAGCGATCAAAGCCAAGCGGGCTATCAACCCAGCTGTATTTAAATTCAGGTTTCATTTTCCAATTGTAACCCATGCCTTTTTTAGGTCCTTCAATAATGATGTGGTCATCGCCATTGTGGTAATAGTAATATCCATCACCTTTGGGAGGCATAGGTACTTTGGGGGGTGCAGGAATGTGCGGTGGAGGCACATCACCTGGTACTCCCGGTGGGGGCATTTTGGGGAAAGATGGCGGTGGGGGCGGCGGCGGTACCGAAGCAATGATGTCATTGAGGGTTTCCTCGTAGCTGTTGTACTCAGCAGCGGGTATCGTTTTGCCATCAACGATCAATTCCTGGATTTTTTGGTCCAAAATTTTGGCTTCAATTTTTTTGCCATCGCGATTGGTGCGAATGGTAATTTTGCCCTCTGGCAAAGTGTCAGCAGGTACATTTGCCATGGGTGCTACAAGGCTAGCAGAACTTACCGAAATGGCGGTTCTTTCCCGGTTGGACTCAGGCACTTTGCGTTCAGCTTTGAGGTTCATACACACCAGCATAAGGGCCAGCATGCCAGTAACCATTATTTTTTCACTCATGTCGGACGTATTTACGGGTTGTTGTAAAATGCGTTGAATGCGGGTGAGCAACAATTTCTTTTTCCTCAGGGCGGCCATGGCCAACTGGGGCGTGAAGCCCTGTTTCATTTCTTTGATGCAGACCAGGGCTTTGGCGTATTCCAAGTTGTTTTGACAAAGCGCTACCGCAATGTCATCGCAACAATGCTCTCGCTCAATGCGAATGCAACTGGAAATCCACCATACGCCAGGATTGAAATAAAATAAGGCTTCAATTAGGGTTTGCAAAAGGTTCAACAAATAGTCGCGGCGGTATACATGCGCCAATTCATGTGCCAGAATGGCCTCGACCTGATCGATGCTCAAACCCGCCAGCAGCCCCACGGGTACCAATATCAAAGGTTTGAAGTGCCCAATCACCACTGGCGACTGGATGCGCAGCGATTCCAAAATGGCCACTGGCCGCTTAATCTTGAGCTTCTGCGCCAATTCGCGCAACATTTCTTCCCACTCCTCCTGTACGGGCCGGATGCCTTGGTAGCGCAATTGCCGGATGTAAGCCAATCCGCCCAGCATGCGCAACATAAAGAAGGTCAAACCACAAAGCCACACTGTGACAATCAGCGGCAACTGTTGGTTGAAATAATCGGTAAAACGACCTTGCCAGTACTGCAAAAAACTTTCAGGGGTAGGTGTTTCTGATCCACCGAATTGAGCCAAGGTGATCAAACCTAGATCTACTTGCAGCATCGACTTCTGGAAATAGTGATAAAAGGTAGCACCTCCCGCCACCAACACCAACAATAGTGCTATCCCGGCGCAGCTATACCGCCAATGGGCCAGTCGGCGTGGCGTGCTGATCAGGACGATCGACAAGATCAAAGCAATCGTTAATGCTTGCCACAAGGAGTGAACCACCGTCCAACCTGTGGCGTAGATGAGTGCATCGGTGTAGTTGCTTTCCATTTTAGTTGAAAAGTTTAGGGTTAAAAAGTTGAAATGAAGGGCTAAAAGCCTAAAAAGTTTGCATTGAACGGAGGGAATGAAACCCTCTTTTCAACTATAAACTCCTCAACTTTTCAACTTTTTCAATCAATGCTTTTATTTCTTGCAATTCCTCTGTCGAAGCATCGTGATCACCCAAAGCTTGCATGACCATTTGCATGGCCGAGCCTTGAAAAGCGGTATCAACCAGGCGCTGAAGCATATTGCGTTGCACGTCGGTTTGTTCCATTGCGGCGCTGTAGATGTGGGTACGCGCATCGGCATTACGGGTGACCAGGCCTTTTTCAGCAAACATGATTTGCAACAGCTTCAACGTTGTAGTGTACCCTATTTCTTTGCTGCCATCGGTGCGTCGCTCATTGAGCTTATCGTTGACCTCCCGGACCGTTGCCGTGCCTTGTTCCCATAGCACGGTAAGGATTTCCAGTTCAGCCTCGGTGGGTTGTGGTATTTCGTTTGTTCTCATCTTCTCGGTGATTACGAAGGATTTCGTACACAAATATATACGAAGCTTTTCGTAATTGCAAATTTTTCTTACGAAGGATTTCGTAGTTGTTGTAAAGGACAGGGAACCCTTCAGAAAGGTTGCATACAATTCCGCCACTTTTTGCGTAAAAAAAATGGCCAGTTCAAAAGCCTGATCTCCAAAAAGAAGATCACCAATGCTTTTGAACTGGCCAAATCTTTAGCCTGATGAGCCTAGCAGATTGGCTCATCTATTGATTTAACTCCTTGTTTTTAATCCTTATAAAAGATCCACTTGGCAAATTCCTTAAAGGTTCCCTTTTTGCCATACAGCAAAATACCTACTCGATAAATTCGACCAGACAACCAGACAAAAAACACTGAAGTACCAATCAACACCAGCACGGAAGTAATGATTTGCCAGGCCGGCGGATTGCTCGCCAGAATTGCGGGCATCACAATGGGTGAAAACAAAGGAAAAATTGAAGAAAACACCGCTAAACTGGAGGTTGGCGTTTCTACCGCTTTGATCATGATGTAGATGGCCAGTACCACTGGAATGACGATTGGAATCGTCAGGGTTTGAGCCTCACCCATGTCGTCTCCAATGGCCGAACCTACCGCAGCAAACATGGAAGAATACAAGAAATACCCCCCCAGGAAATAGACGATAAACAGCGGCAAAATCAAACTCCAGCGGATATTGCCTACCTCGTTCATAGCGGCCATCACCAGGGCTTGCGTATCATCGGGATTGATGGCGGGTGCGCCGGGGCCCATCGGCATCTGTTGTTCGGGATCGAAACCCATCGTAACTTGTGCAATGGTGATCAATAGTGGAATCAGGATCGCCCAAATGAGCACCTGGGTAAGTCCTACTGCACCCACTCCGATAATTTTACCCATCATCATCTGGAAGGGTTTCACCGAAGAAACCATAACCTCTACAATGCGGTTGGTTTTTTCCTCCATGACCGAGCGCATCACCATGGAGCCATAAATGAATACGGCCATGTACATGATGAATCCCATGATAAACCCGATCCCCGCACCAACGGCACTGGTGAGATTGGTGGCATCCTTGCCTCCTTCTTCGATGGGTTCGGGTTCTACATCCACTGAAGTGTTGAGTGCCTCTAGTTGTTTGCGCTCCAATTTGAGGGCATCAATTTTATAGTCACGCAGGGCATCTCTGACCCGGTCTTTGATGTGTACTTCGGTTTCAAGCGTCGATTGCCCGTCAGTGTAGTAGTACACCATATAATCTTTGCTGAACAAGTTGTCAATTTTGGGCAAAAGCAGGATGCCATCATAGCCAGTGTTTTTGAAATTTTTGCGCAACTGTGCCAGCGGCTTTTCTTCAAATTTGAAATACAGGCCTTTTTCGTCCTTCAGCGCTCCTTTGAGGATACCACTTTCATCGATGACTGCAATTTTTTTAGAATCATCACTTTCGTAAGAAAAAATAAGGCTGGCAACTACAAAAAAGGCCACAAACGCCAAAGGAGTAACCAAGGTGGCGATGATGAAAGAAGGGCGGGTTACCCGCGTGAGGTATTCCCGTTTTATGATGAGAAAAAGTTTATCCATGACTGTTGATTTGAGTAGTGCGAAATAGAGTTACTTAGCCTGTGGGTGATTTTTTTCCACCGCCTGAATAAAAATTTCATTCAAAGAAGGCATGATCTCGTTGAAAGCGCTGATCTGAACCCCTTGCCCCAGGAGGTATTGGAGCAAAGCGCTGGAGTTGCCCCCTTCCGCCAAACCAACCACTAGTGAACTCGGTTGTTGGTCAACTACTTCAAATCCGGGCGGCAAAGTCCCTTTCCATTCTTCAGCAAAATCAACCTTGAATCGGTTTTGTTTAAAACTGTTGCGGATGGTTTTCACTGGGCCATTGAGGATGTTTTGACCCTGGTCGATCAGTACGATATTGTCACAAATTTCTTCAACCTGCTCCATGCGGTGGGTTGAAAAAATGATGCTGACCCCCTTGGCGCGTAAATCGGCGATTTCGTCTTTAAGCAAATTGGTATTGATCGGGTCCAGACCGGTGAAGGGTTCGTCGAGGATAATCAGCTTGGGATTGTGTAGAACAGTAGAGATGAACTGAATTTTTTGTTGCATCCCCTTGGAGAGTTCTTCAATTTTTTTGCCCCACCAATCCATCACCTCAAATTTCTCCATCCAGTACTTGAGCGCCAGTTTGGTATCGCTGGCGGAAAGCCCCTTTAAGCGCGCCAGGTAAGTGAGTTGTTCGCCCACTTTCATTTTTTTATAGAGGCCACGTTCTTCGGGCATGTAGCCGATCTGCTCAGGGTGGCGGCTGTTGAGGGCTTGACCATCGAGAAAAACCTTGCCGCTATCCGCCCGAGTAATGGTGGTAATGATGCGGATCAGCGAGGTTTTGCCGGCACCATTGGGACCCAACAAGCCAAAGATGGAGGCGCGCGGCACGCCAAAACTGACGTCGTTCACCGCAATCTTTTTTTCGTAGGTCTTCACTACGTTTTGTAAGTCGAGAATTAGATCCATGTGCTGCTAGATGAGAACTTTTAGAACAAGTCTTTACAAATCAGTTAGAAAATTAGTATATTTAAGGGCAGTAGTGCAGAATTTCGGATGTACATCCCTGTTTAGAGGACAAAAGTACATTTTCTATTCGTGACCCCACCCCCGGGTTTACGTCAAATAACCATTGATTATTTCATCCAACCCATCATTGCTATGAAAAATATTGCGCTGTTTTGTGCAATCTGTTCCGTTGTCAGTTTCATCCCCATGCAGGGTCAGGATACGATGACTCGGCCAAGTTTTACCCCCAAAGGGATCGATATTCCAGAGGATTACGATATCGCTCAAACCAATACCTTACGCGTCAGTCTGCCCAATGTAGATGAAAAACTAGTGAAGCGGGTATGGTCTTCTTTTGCCCGTACTCAATTGCGCAGCAAAGTGCGTTACGACCGCAAAACCAAACAGCACCTGGCTGATCAGGCGCAGATCAAATCATACGGCGAGACGAACCTAGAATACGCCAGCCGCCAATCGGGCAAGGATGTCAATTTTGAAATCTCCTTCCGTGAAAACAATTATGTGGAAATGGAAGTAGGTGGTTTCTCGCAGCAACGCAGCATCAATGCCACCAACCTACAACGCAACCGCGCTGCCCGGGGTGTATTGGAAGATTTCGCCCGTGAAGTACGCCGCGAACAAACCCGCCTCGAATTGGTGAATGAAGAGAAGAACATGAAAAAAATGGAAAGCCAATTGCGCACCTTAAAAAATGCCAATACCCGCTACCATCAGGAAATCAAACAGGCCGAAGAGCGGATCGCAAAAGCCAAATCCAACATTTCTCAAAATGAGAAGGATCAGGTGGATACGCAAAAGAAACTCCAGGATCAGCAAAAGATGGTCGAAATGGTGAAGCGTAAGATGAGTAGCATTTAATCCAAATCCTGAATTGTATTCTACCCAGATGTAAGCTTCGGCTGGCATCTACCTCATACACAATGTATTAAGAGAGAACTTTACGTTCGGCCTGTTCTGGTTTACCGGGACAGGTCTTTTTATTTTAGCTTAACTTTGGATCAAAAAATGAAGAACCTATACCTGCTTTACATTGGCTTATTGCTCAGCCTGCTCATGATGGTACTCATTTGTGGGCCGCACTCTTGTGAATGGGGAAACGGCGTTTATTTTGGATTTGGGGTTTTGGTTTTTTTGTTTTTATTACTATTCCCTTTTCTCCACAAGAGCTTGAGCATGGGGCAAAAAATCGGATCCGCATTGGGTATAGGGGTATTGTGGCTGATCTTGTGGGTAGGTGGTTTTTTATTGGGGGATTTTAGCATTTTGTGTCGCTTGTTTTGATAGCGGATATTTCTGATTTAATAAGTTTTTAAATCGATAAAAAGAAAAAAATAGTTTCATTTCCCCTTTTCCCCAAATCACCTTATCTTCCGCCTTGGAAACAAAAAGTCGCCATGTCAGATAAAAAACTGTTCCTGCTGGACGGACATGCGTTGGTCTACCGCGCACACTTCGCCTTCATCACCCGCCCGCTTATCAACTCCAAAGGAGTCAATACCTCCGCCATCAATGGCTTTGTGAATCAGTTGTGGGATTTGATGCGCAATGAAAAACCCACCCACATTGCTGTTGCCTTTGACCCACATGGCCCTACCTTTCGGCACGAAATGTACGAGCCCTATAAAGCCAATCGCGAAGAACAGCCCCAGGACATCGGCATTGCCCTCCCCTGGATTGAAAAAATTGTGCGGGGCATGAACATCCCCATCGTCATGGTGCAAGGCTACGAAGCGGATGACGTCATAGGTACCCTGGCTAAGCAGGCCGAAACCGAAGGCTACAAAGTATACATGGTTACCCCCGATAAAGACTATGGCCAGTTGGTTTCCGAAAACGTTTTTATGTACAAACCCTCCCGCCAGGGCAATGGCATCGAGATCATGGGGGTGAAGGAAGTATGTGAAAATTGGGGCATCAAACGGGTGGAACAGGTCATCGATATCCTCGGCCTCATGGGCGATTCGGTCGACAACATCCCCGGCATACCCGGGGTAGGCGAAAAAACCGCCGCCAAACTCCTCGATCGTTTTGACACCATCGAAGGAGTAATCGCCAATGTCAATGAACTCAAGGGTAAAGAAAAAGAACGGGTAGAACAATACGCCGAACAGGCCTTGTTGTCCAAAAAACTAGCGATAATCGACACCCAGGTGCCGATCCAGTTTGACGCCAATCAGTACATCATCGATCCGCCCAACCGGGAAGTGTTGTCAGAAATTTTTAAAGAATTAGAGTTTCGCTCAATCGCCAAGCGGATCTTAGGCGAAGACGATGGCGGAACCAGCCCCAGCCAACCCGGCCCCGGCCAGCAAGGTTCCCTTTTTGGCGATATCGAACCTGGGCCCGCACCGCTCAAAGGTTCCAATTTGCCTTCCCACTTGGTAGCCGAAAAGACCATCGAAAATACCCCGCACCAATACCACCTAGTCAATACACCTGAAGCCATCCAAAAACTGGCTGCGGATTTGGCGAAACAAACGGAGTTTTGTTTTGACACCGAAACCACCCACGTAGAGCCGACTCAGGCTGAGTTGGTGGGCATGTCTTTTGCCTACCAGTCGGGAGAAGCCTTTTACGTGCCCGTACCCGCAGGCAAGGAGAAGGCACAAGCGCTGGTGGAGATTTTCCGCCCAGTGTTGGAGGATGAAAAAATCGCCAAAATCGCCCAAAACCTCAAGTACGACGCCATAGTATTCAAGTGGTACGGTGTAGAAATTCGGGGTGCCTATTTCGACACCATGGTGGCCCATTACTTGCTGGAGCCCGAAATGCGCCACGGTATGGATTATCTCGCGGAAACCTACCTGAGTTATTCCCCCGTTTCGATCGGAACATTGATCGGCAAAGGCAAAGGGCAGCTAAATATGCGCGATGTGCCCGTGGAGAAGGTCAGTGACTACGCCGCCGAAGATGCCGACATTACCCTACAATTGAAACTACTGTTTGCGCCAAAACTCGCTGAAAGTGGCGTGCAACCGCTTTTTGATGCCATCGAATGCCCACTCATCAAAGTTCTCGCCGAACTGGAATACGCAGGGGTGCGCATCGATAGCAATTATCTCGCCGACTATTCCCAGGAATTGGAGGCGCAAATCCTCGACCTGGAAAAATCCATTTACGAACAGGCCGGGGTGAGGTTCAACATCGGATCGCCCAAACAAGTAGGCGATTTGTTGTTCGAACGCCTGAAAATACCCTACAAAGGTGCCAAAACCAAAACTGGTCAATATTCCACCGACGAAGACAAGTTGCAAGAACTGGCCCCAGAGTTTCCGATCATCCAAACCATCCTGAACTTCCGCGGGCTGAGCAAACTTAAGTCAACCTATGTAGACGCCTTGCCCAAGATGGTCAACCCGCGCACTGGACGGATTCACTCTTCTTTCAATCAGGCATTGGCGGCAACCGGGCGTTTGAGCTCGAACAACCCAAACCTGCAAAACATACCAGTACGTACTCCGGAAGGTGCCAAAGTGCGCCGTGCGTTTATCCCACGCGACGAAAATCATACGCTGTTGTCTGCGGATTATTCACAAATCGAATTGCGCTTGATCGCCGAAATCAGCGAGGATGCGGCCATGCTGGATGCTTTCCAAAATGGCCAGGACATCCACACGGCCACCGCCGCCAAGGTGTTCAATGTGCCCTTTGAAGAAGTAACCCGCGAACAACGTTACCAAGCCAAAACGGTCAATTTTAGCATCGTCTACGGAGCTGGAGCTACCAATCTTTCGCGCCAACTCAGCATCAAACGCACCGAGGCCAAAGAATTGATCGACGCTTATTTTTCCCAATACAAAGGACTCAAAGTCTACATGGATAGCGTAGTGGAAGATGCCCGCAAGAGTGGCTACGTCACTACCCTGATGGGCCGCCGCCGCTACATCCGCGATATCAACTCCAAAAGTTCGCTCGAACGCAGCAACGCCGAGCGCATCGCTGTGAATACGCCCGTACAAGGTTCTGCTGCCGATATGATCAAAGTAGCGATGGTCAACATCCATCAGGAATTGTTGAACCGAGGCCTACAAACCAAAATGATCATGCAGGTGCATGACGAATTGGTTTTTGACGTGCCCAATGAGGAACTGGAAATTGTGAAACCAATCATTTTAGAAAAAATGCGCACTGCGCTGCCTCAATTGAAGGTACCGATTGAAGTGGGACTGGGTACTGGGCAGAATTGGTTGGAGGCGCATTAAAAGACCTTGATTAGCCAGAGCTACCACCACAATCCCGTTACTGAGCTAGTTAATGAGTGACGAGTACGTGAGTACATGACTTAAGAGTTTAGAAGTGGGCTACCGCAGCGACTTGTTCAGCATTGCATGTCTAAGTCGCTGCGGTAGCCCACTTCTAAA